>JAJFHM010000049.1 GCA_021775625.1 Hyphomicrobiales bacterium
GCGATCTCGCCCGATGCAGCGCTTCCGGCGGCAGCCCACGAAGTCGCCATATCGGGATATGTCAAAGGCGATCTCAGCGTTGATCTGGGTGCTGATCGCGGCGATACGTTCTCAACCATTGGCATTAGAGCCGGGGCCACCCCGAACGGCCATGTCCGGCTGCATGCACGGCAATCCCGGATGCGGATCCGCACCCGCAGTGCGACGGCGGTGGGACCGGTGCGCACCCGGATCGAAGCCGATTTCTTTGGCACTGCGGGCAATCAGGCGCGCAGCAACGCATCCGCCCTGCGTCTGCGTCACGCCTATGGGGAATGGCAGTTTTTGCCAGGTTTCCGGGTTCTGGTGGGGCAGACCTCGACAAATTTCAGCGAGTTCATATTGCAGTCCCGCACGGTCGATTTTTCCGGCGCTGTCGGCGAGACGTTTGCCCGTCAGGGGCAGGTGCGGCTGGCCTACGAAAACGGACCGTGGTTCCTGTCTGCCGGTGTTGAAAACCCGGAGACGGATCTGATTGACGGCGGTGTATTCAGCGCCGGCGCAAACTGTTCGGAATCTGCAACCGATCTCTGCGAGGCCAGCGACGGGGCGCCGGATTTCACGATGAGGGCGCAATATGAAGCGCCCGGCGGGGATTATGCATTTCAGGTCTCGGGCCTGGTGCGGCGGCTCAAGATCGACCGCGATGTGGCCGTGGGCGGTATCGCCCAAAGCACGGTGGAACATGGCTGGGGCGTGTTGGGTGCTGCAATGGTCGGCCTCAACGAAAACGTACGTATCAATGCCTCAGGCCTCTATGGCAGAGGCATCGGGCGCTATCTCGCCATCGGGTCGGGCGTGGTCTCAGGGCCGATTGCAAGCCCGAACCTCGATATCCTGCACGTGGCAGCCGCATCGGCGGCCCTCCAGGTGGATCTGTCGGACACGCTTGAGAGCAACATCGTGGCGGGCTTTCTGGATGTGGCAGGCAACCAACGACCGGCGGGCAGCGTGGACAGGGCCTTCAGCCTGCACGCCAATGTGATCTGGCAACCGAACGACCGTCTGCGGCTCGGTGTTGAGACCATCTACGGCAGGCTGCGCCGCACGGCAACCGGCACCGGCAATGCGGTGCGGATCGCGTTCGCGACCTGGTTTTTCTTTTAAGCGCGCGTCTTATCGTCAGTTGGGAGCATCACATCCTTTAATGTGTTCTAGCGCTTGCGTTACTGGCCCATGTTCCAGATGTCACGGTGCAGCCTCCAGGCGCCATCGTCGCCGCGTTTCCAGATCACGATGAATTTGCCTGCAACGGCGGTGGTGCCGCCGCCTTCTGCCGGGACGGTCCCCGACAAGCGGCCGATATCGATCGCTTTGTCGCCGGCGATTTCAAGCTCCAGTGTTTCCAGATCGACGTTCGCCAGACCCGAGGCGATAGCGCCGCTCCAGAACTCCGTGATCGCCTGACGGCCGTTGACCTGTGCGCCGCCAGGTGGCAGCAGGGCGCCATCGACGGAATAGAGTGCCCCGACCTCTGCGCCGTTCCCGGCGTTGTAGGCTTTCTCCCATGCCAGTGTTGCGGCAGCGATTGCGTCTTCGTCAGAACCGGCCAACGCGACCGGCGACAGCAGCAACAAGGCCAGCATGGCCAGCGGGATGGATTTCATCACTTCTCTCCTCCAGTTTCATATGAACGTGAGGCAATGCTAGCAATTGTGAACTTGTCTGCAACAGCATTGTTGCGGCGCCGAACGGCAACCGGCAGCAGCCATGCGGTCTGCCTCGCGTTCGTGGCGTGGCATTTCTTTCAGGGAGACGCGTTAGCCGGCAAGCCGTACATAGGCGCGCGACACGGCGGCAGCTGTCGGCCGCTGCGAGAAGTCGGGCGGCAGCAGTGTCTGCAACTGGGCGATGGAGTTTTCGAGATCGTTGACCCGGCGGGTTTCCTTCACCGACAGCTCGATCTTGACGCCGACATGGTCATTGACCGCTTCGACGGCCAGATCATAGGCGCGGGCCTCGGCCGGCGAGAGTTCTTTCACGTTACGCAAGGGTTTGAGTTGGGCAATTATGCGCAAGGTGCTCTGGAACTGTTGCAGCAGCGTCCTGTTCTCGGGGCTTTCGTTCAATCTGGCTTCGAGATTGTCCTTGACCCTCTCAATCCGTGCAACCTGTTTGGCGCGGGCCGGATCGAGCCTCGGCTGCAGCAGCGTATCAAGCACGCCGGCGAGGTCGGCCAGCACTTCGTCGGCTTCCAGATCGACCGTCGGCTTGCCGATGATGCGATCAGCCTCGGCGAACAGGTCGATGCGGTCTTCCAGTTCATCGGGCCTGGCGAGACCGTCCACCGCACGCTGGTTGATTTCCTGGATTTCCACCTGGATCTGGGCGAGCTTTTGCTTTTCGGCGACGGACAATTGCAGCTTGTAACCGCGGATGCGGTTGACTTCGCGCTTTTGCGCTTCGATGGTTGAGGTGGCGGCTTCCTGCACCTGGGATGCCGCACCGGGCGCGCCAATGCCAAACAGGTCCGCACCGCTTGCGAACTGGATCCCTGATGATGAGGAATTCCCGATTTCCATGCTGCAATCCCATCTGGGCACACCGGCCCGGAATACGCCAACCTGCATGATCAAGGGTCTGGGTTAACAGTTTGTTAATTCCACCGCTCGAAGCGGCCCTCTGTGGGGGTTTAAGAGTAGATTGGAAATTGCTGACACAGGCTGGCAACCCGGGTTTTGGCGCCTTCCACGGCGCCTTGTGCATCGCCTTTCGATTGTGCCGCAATCAGTTGGCCGATGAGGGCGCCGAGAACCTCGAACTCGGCTTCCATGAACCCCCGGGTCGTGGCGGCGCTGACGCCCAGTCTCAGGCCGACCCACTCTGCAGGTTTTGGACTGTCGAAGGGAATGGGGTTTTTGTTCGATGTGATATTGGCCTGTGCCAGTAGCTCCTGGGCCTGCTGGCCGTTGAGGCCGGTGGCGGTGAGATCGAGCAGCACGATGTGGGTGTCCGTCCCACCGCTGATCACCTTGATCGCGTGCTCCGCCAGCATCCGGGCCAGCACCCGGGCGTTGGCCTGGATCTGGCGCGCATAGGCCTTGAACTCCGGCTGCAGGGCTTCGCCGAGACACACCGCCTTGCCCGCCAGGACCTGGGTATGGAGGCTGCCCTGGGCGCCCGGGAAGACCGCCGACTGAAGTTTTTTGGACCAGGCTTCGTCGCGCGCCAGGATGACGCCGCCGCGGGGTCCTCTCAGCGTCTTGGTGGTGGTGCAGGTGACGATGTCGGCATGGGGAATGGGCGAGGGATGAACGCCGCCTGCAACCAGGCCCGCAATATGCGCCATGTCGGCGAGGAATTTTGCATCGACACTGCGGGCGATCTCGCCCATGCGCTTGAAGTCGATCTCGCGCGGATAGGCCGATCCGCCGGCAATGAGCAGATGCGGGCGCACCTGCTCAGCCTGGCGTTGGACCTCGTCATAATCGATCAGCCCGGTCTCGCGTCCGACCGTGTAGTGATGGGTTTCAAACCAGCGGCCCGAGAGATTGGCGCGGGCGCCGTGGCTCAAATGGCCGCCGGCGGCAAGATCGAGGCTGAGCAGGCGGTCGCCGGGGCTGACCAGCCGCAAAAAGGCCGCCAGATTGGCCTGGGTGCCCGAATGCGGTTGAACATTGGCATAGCCGCACTGGAACAGCTCCCTGGCGCGGTCGATGGCGAGTTGTTCGATGGTGTCGACATTCTCACCGCCGCCGTGGAAGCGGTTGCCCGGATAGCCTTCCAGGGTCTTGTTGGTGATGATGTGTCCGAGCGCATCCATGACCGCGCGGCTGACCAGATTTTCCGATGCGATCAATTCGATCTGATTGCTCTGGCGGCCGACTTCTGCTGTGAGCGCGTCCGCGACGGTGGGATCTGTGTCTGCGATCGATCTTGTGAAATACCCGTTTGTGGTGGCCATGGCCGGCTCCTGCGGTATGCTTGCGCATGGAAGATACGCAAAGCGATCGGATGGTGATGTGATGAACGCAAAATCAGCGCCCGCTCAAAGCCGCGAACGCGCCCGTGATACGGCCTTGCTGCCCGAGCATCGGGCGATTCGCGACAGTGCGGCCCGGCCGGCGCGTGAGGGCGAAATCCCGCTCATCTCTCTGGCCGCTTTAAACACGGGCGATCGTGCGGGTACAGCAAAAATTGCCGAACAGATCCGCGAGGCCTGCGAGCGGATCGGCTTTTTCTATATCGTCGATCACGGGGTTGCGGACGACGTCATCTCAGGCGCTTTCAATCAGGCGAAACGGTTCTTCTCCCAGCCGCTGGAGTTCAAGCAGCAGGTCGCGGTCAACGCCCAGCAGAACGGCTACAGAAGGTCGGGCAGCGTGCAGATCCCGGGCAATGCGCCGGACGCAAAAGAAGTGTTCGACATCGGCGTTGATCTGGCGGCGGACCATCCAGCTGTTGTCGCGGGAAAGCCGCTGCACGGCCCCAACCCGTGGCCCAGGCTGGAGGGCTTTCGCGAGGCCATTGACGCCTACTTCCACGCGGTGCGCGACGTTGGATACCGCATGCTCCCCGCGTTTGCCCTGGCGCTCGATTTGCCGGAGGATTATTTCCTGCCCTATCATGAGGACTCGTTCACCACCATGCGGGTGATGCGCTATCCGCCCACACCACCGGGCAAGAGCCAATATGGAACAGCACCGCACTCGGATTTTGGAACCATCACGCTTTTGGCGCAGGATGATCTCGGCGGCCTTCAGGTGTTGACCCGGTCGCGCGAGTGGGTCGATGCACCGGCTTCGCCCGGATCCTTCGTGGTCAATGTCGGCGACCTCATGGCGTGCTGGACAAACGACCGCTTCACCTCAACCCCGCACCGGGTGATCAACAAAACCGATCAGGACCGCTATTCGATCCCGATGTTCTACAACCCAAGCTTCGATACGGTGGCGGAGTGCCTGCCGTCGTGCCACGGCCCGGACAACCCGCCCCGGCATCCGCCGATCCACTACGGGAATTATGTGGTGGGGATCTTTGAGCGGATATTTTCTAAAGACTGAGTGGTGCCGCCACCCGGAGGCCCTCCGCCTTAGCCGCCGATCCCTGCTGGATCATAAGGTGTGTTCTGGTAGACCTCGTTGATCCAGTTGCCGAACAGCAGGTGCGCGTGGCTGCGCCAGCGGTTTTCCGGCGGCTGCGACGGGTCGTCGTCGTGATAGTAGTTCACCGGCAACTGGATCGGTTTGCCGGTGGCCACGTCGCGCTTGTATTCCTCGTCCAGCGAGGTGGTGTCGTACTCGATGTGGTTGAACATATAAAGCGCCCGGTGGGCCGGGTCCTCGATCAGGCACGGGCCGGTTTCGGGCGCGCGCATCAGCACGCGAAGATCCCGCCCTTGCGGCACGTCTGCCTCGTGGATCTCGGTCCAGCGGCTGACGGGAATAGTGAAATCGTCGGAAAACCCGCGCAAATAGGGCGAGCCGGGCGCGCAATTCTGGTGGCGGAAGCAGCCGAAGGCCTTGGCGTCGAGGGCATATTTCGGCACGCCGTGGAAGTGGTGCAGCATGGCCTGTGCGCCCCAGCAGATGGCGAAGGTGGAGAGCGTGTTGGTCTGGGTCCAATCGAACACTTCCGTCAGTTCGTCCCAGTAGGTCACGTCTTCGAACGGCAGCAGCTCGATGGGGGCGCCGGTGACGATGAAGCCGTCGAACTTGCGTCCGCGTATTTCGGCGAAACTGGAATAGAACGCCTCCATGTGCGAGGGATCGGCGTTTTTCGGCTGGTGCTCGGTCATGCGCACCAGGGTGAACTCGATCTGCAGGGGCGTTGCACCAATCAGCCGGGCGAGCTGGGTTTCGGTGCGCACCTTGTTCGGCATCAGGTTCAACAGCCCGATCTGCAGCGGCCGGATGTCCTGGCGCACGGCCTCTTCCTCGGACATCACCATGACCCCTTCGTGCTTCAGGACGTCGTGCGCGGGAAGGGATGTGGGGATCTTAATCGGCATATCGGGGCTTCTGCTTCTTAAGGGGATGCCGTGCGGCCTGGATGAGCCTGTGTCGTCACGTCGATCATCGGCTGCTGGCGGACCGAAAGGGTCATGACCTAGGGGTCAAGCGTCGGCTATGTCAATGTTTTCTTTGATTTTACGAGAGCACGGCCCTATGAATAGCCGACTTTTTGCCGAGCCGACCCGCCTGGGTGTCGTGGGTGGCGTACGGTCATCAGTTTTTAAGGAAGCGTTTGCTGAAATGAACCGCCGGGATGACATTTCGGGGGATCTGTCGGATGTTCGCCGCGACATCGACGAGGTCGACGACCGAATTCTGGAGTTTTTGATACGGCGCTTTCGTGCGGTTAGAAAAGTGAAGGAAATCAAAGGCCTCGACCACAACTCCGAGGACTCTCCACTCCGTCCGGCGCGGGAATCCCAGATCATCCGGCGGCTGATCGAGGCGGCGAATGGTGAGCTTTCGCCAACTTTTGTGGCCGCACTCTGGTATGAGATTCTGGCGGCCTCGTCGCGACAGCAGGCACCGATCAACATCCATGTGCTCTCGAACACCCGCCGGGTCGATTTTCAGGATCTTGTGCGGCTCCACTCCGGTGCGGAGCCTGCGATCATTGAACACGGGACGGCGCTCGGCGCACACGAAACGGTTGCCGCCTCCAAACGTGACATCATGATGTGTCCCTGGAGCGAGGAAGCGGATGAGTTGTCGGACCTCGCCCGCCAATCGCTGGAATTGCTGATAGCCCGCCCCAAAGCCGGATTGAACGTCATCGGAAAACTGCCCTTCATTCCCGGGTCGACGCCTGTGCAGGCGATTGTCATCGGCCGGGTGTCGTTCGATGCCTCGGGCGACGACACCACCCTTGTGGCACTGCGCTGGGACAGCTTCGATGGGGAAACCTTCCGCGACACCGGGTTCAAGCAATGCGGGCCGGTGTTTTCCTGTTTTGAAGGCAGCTGGCAGGTCTGCCCGGTAGACGGTTACGTAAAGGGCGACGACGAACGTCTGGATGCGGTCGATAAGATTGACGGGGTAGAAGAGTCTTGCTTGATCGGTGGCTATGCCAATCCCATTGATCCGGGAGAAGACGCATGAGTGACGGTGCATCACGGCCGGTTCCCGGCCCGGGGATCCTTGAAATTGCGACCTATGTGCCCGGCAAGAGCAAGGGCCCGGCCGGGGTCAGGGTCCACAAGCTTTCGTCCAACGAGACGCCGCTGGGTCCGAGCCCGGCTGCGATCAAAGCCTATGGCGGGCTGTCCGGCCGTCTCGAGCTCTATCCCGACGGCTCGGCTGCGGCGCTGCGTACAGCGCTTGGCGAGCGCTACGGGCTCAATGCCGACCACATCGTGTGCGGGGCAGGCTCAGACGAGTTGCTGTCGCTCATTGCCCAGGCCTATCTGGGGCCGGGCGATGAAGCGGTGTTCACCCGGCACGGCTTCCTGGTCTACGAGATTGCCATCCGCACCAACGGGGCTGTGCCGGTGGTTGCCGAGGAGACCGATCACCGGGCCGATGTCGACAATATTCTCGCCTGTGTAACGGACAAGACAAAGATCGTGTTCCTGGCCAATCCGAACAATCCGACCGGGACATTTGTGCCAATCGAAGAGGTCCGGCGGCTGCATCAAAATCTGCCGTCATCGACTGTTCTGGTGATCGATGCAGCCTATGCGGAATATGTCCGGCGCAATGACTACGAAGCCGGGATAGAACTGGTGTCGAGTGCCGACAACGTGATTATGACGCGTACCTTCTCCAAGGTGTTCGGGCTGGCTGCCCTGCGCCTCGGCTGGGCCTATGCGCCGGCGCAAATCGCCGACGTGCTCAACCGCATCCGCGGGCCGTTCAACGTCAACGCGGCAGCGATCGCTGCGGGCACCGCAGCGCTTGGCGATCGGGCGCATCTCGAAGCCACCATAGAACACAACGACATCTGGCTGGAGCGGGTGAGTGCTGCGCTGCGCGATCTCGGCCTGCAAGTGACCCCCAGCGTGGGTAACTTTATCCTGGTGAATTTTCCCGACGAGGTCGGCCGGAGGGCTGTCGATGCCGATGCCTTCCTGATCGAACGCGGGCTGATCCTGCGGCGGCTGGAGAACTACCATCTGCCCAACGCCCTGCGCATGACCATTGGCAGCGAAGAGGCCAATAAGGCGTTGATTTCGGCCCTGGCAGAGTTTTTGAAAAATGGCTGAAACCATGTTCAACAAGGTTGCGCTCATCGGGCTCGGACTGATCGGCTCGTCGCTGGCGCATGTCATGCGCCGGGAAGGCCTTGCGGGTGAAATTGCCGGGCATGCGCGCAGTTCTGAGACCCGCGCCAAGGCGGTGGAGATTGGTCTCGTCGACAGCATTCATGCGACTGCAGCAGAGGCGGTTCTGAATGCGGACCTGGTGATTGTCTGTGTGCCGGTCGGCGTCTGCGGAGCCGTTGCTGCCGACATCGGACCGCACCTGAAGCCGGGCGCTATTGTCACCGATGCGGGATCGGTCAAGGCGACGGTCATCGCGGCCATGGCGCCGCATATGCCCGATGGCGTGCATTTCATCGGCGGGCATCCGATTGCGGGGACGGAACAATCCGGTCCGGAAGCCGGATTTGCATCCCTGTTCGAAGGCCGCTGGTGCGTCCTGACCCCGGGGCCCGGGACGGACCCTGCCGCCTGTGACCGGCTTGAGGCCTTCTGGCGCGCCTGCGGCAGCAGCGTTGAGCGTATGGATGCGGAACATCACGATCTGGTTTTGGCCATCACCTCTCATGTGCCGCACCTGATCGCCTATAACATCGTTGGAACCGCTGCCGACCTTGAAGAAGTCACCAAGTCCGAAGTGATCAAATACTCCGCTGCGGGCTTTCGCGATTTCACCCGGATTGCCGCCTCGGACCCGGTCATGTGGCGCGATGTGTTTCTCAACAACCGCGAGGCGGTGCTTGAAATGCTGGGGCGGTTCACCGAGGACCTGACCGCGTTGCAGCGGGCGGTGCGGCGCGGCGATGGCGAGGGCCTGCAGGAGCTCTTCACCCGCACCCGGGCGATCCGGCGCGGCATCATCGACGCCGGCCAGGATGAAGCGGTGCCGGACTTCGGTCGCCGCGGCGAGATCGTGCCGCCGGAGTAACGTCTCTCAGAACAAGGGCGGTACCACGGCGATCTTGAACGGCCCGAAATAGAGCTTGCCCTCTTTCAGGATGGTTTTGAGCTTGAGGCCGGGGATCTCGGCTTTGGGATCTGCCTTGCCGAGAAGGGTGAGGAGGGTGTCGGCCGCGGCTGCCGCCTTTTCCTCGATCACACCGGCGGTGCGCAATCGCGCCATCAGCTCATCGAAGCCGCTTACCGTCCATTCGAGCTTGCCGTTCAGGCGGCCTGCGGTGTCCAGTTTCAATGTGCCCTTGGCGGTGCCGGTGAGAAAGTTGCTGACACTTTTCAGGTCGTGAATGGTCAACTCGCCGCCGCCGTCCTGCCATCTTCGCGCGCGCTCGGCAAAGGTCTGTCCGGCCTTGTAGGGCAGGGCCGTGATGGTGGCATCGGTTGACGCGGTATCAATGCGCAGCGGCTGCTTGCCGAACAAGGTGGTTTGATCGGGCCCGTAAACCAGTTGCTCAAGCAAGATGGCAAAATCAAACGGCGCCACGCCGCCCGCCGGTGTATCGGCGAAACGGGAATGCAGGTTGAAGTGCCGCAAAGTGTAGGGGGTGGGAGGGGTGCCGTCCGGCTGGCCGGCATGCGTGATGGTGCCGGTCTGATCGCTGGCCAGGATCGACACCTGATCGGCGCGGTTCGGATTGAGTTTCACCTTGATGCTGGCGGTCATCGGCTTGCCGTTCGATGCAATGACGGTTGCGTCCTGCGTGCCCGGCAGGGTTGTCAGGGAAAACGGGCCTTGCATTTCAGCAATGAGATGGAACGGGTTATAGGCAAGTGCTACCGCATGCAGTTCAGCGGTTGAAAAGACAAACGGCAGGGCGCGTTTCGTGCTGACGACCTGCAATGAACTGCAGTGCAGCTCAAAGCGGAAGGGAAAGCCCGCCCACTGCTCCCCAGCACAGGCGATTGCAATGCCGGCGCGCTGGTTCTTCTCCAAATAGGTGGCGAAGCTTTGCTTTGCTTTTTCGCGGGCGATGTACCAATAGGTGCACCAAATGGCAGCTATAACGAGCACCAGAGCCAATGGCCAGAATGCGCGAAACAGGGATCGGGTTTGCGGCATGACGGGCGGGTGTCTGTGAAAACGAGTTTGGGAAGACTGTGTCGGGCCGAAACATCATGACGGACTTTTGGGTGTTTGGCTATGGCTCACTGACCTGGAAGCCGGGTTTCGCATTCATCGAAAAACAGCCGGCGCTGATGCGTGGCGTGCACCGCAGCCTGTGCATTTACTCGGTCCACCACCGGGGAACCTATGAGACGCCGGGTCTGGTGCTGGGGCTGGATCATGGTGGTTCGTGCTGGGGCACCGCCTACCGTGTCGAGGCAACCTTACAGCGCCAGGTGATTGCCTACCTGCGCAAGCGGGAGCAGGTGACCATGGTCTATAAGGAAGCCTGGCGGCCGATGTTTCTTGCCCAAGACAGGCACACTCCGGTCGAGGCGATCTGTTATGTGGTCGATCGCGGCCATGACCAATATGCCGGGCGCCTGTCGATTTCTGAACAGGCACGGCTGGTGCGCCAGGGCATGGGTGTTGCCGGTCCCAATCCGGAATATGTCGAAAACACTGTCCTGCACTTCAACGAAATCGGCATCAAGGATGCGCAGTTGCAACACCTCTATGCGGAGTTGAAGGCGACACAGGGGACGTGAATCGCTCTAGTTAGCGGTCAGCCCGTATTCGGCGCGCAGGTCGTCCATGACCCGTGCGGCCTGCCGGTCACACTGCGCCAGCAGATGGACATGAACCTCGTCGGCGCACGGGTCCGGAAAATATGCCTCCTTGCCGTCAATCGCCAGCGGTCGGCGGGTGCCGGTCCGGTCCTTGCCGACCGCAAGATAGATTGCATTGTTCATCTCAGGGCAGGCGTGAGACGGATAGACCGTGTGCACATACCTGCGTCCTGATTTGCCACGCCAGACCTGTACGCGTTCGCTGCACAGACGCTGTTCTTTTCTGGAAAACGAGGGAATCAACATGAGAACAAAACTAGAACAAAAGAGAACACTTGTCAATGCCCGAGATTCTTCAATTCCGGAATTTTAGCCTGGAACGACCAAGTGGGCGGTTTTTGCAGCGACATTTATTGTGACGTCGGTGCCGGAATTGAAGCTGATGAAATCAGTTTCCATGCCGTCTGAAAAAATCACTCCATATCCCGCCATGCGCGAGGCGATACGCAGCGGCGCATGCTTCGAGACCTGGCCGTAGATCAGCGATGTCTGCGTCGTATGACTGGGGAAGGGTTCGCGCACTGCGAACAACAACGACGGTGTGGACCAGTCCAGCGCCGGCGGGCCGCCTGCAGCGGAGCGATGGCCGGACAGGGCCGCGGCGACGCCCATCGCGCCGGTGTGCACGGAGCGCATCCAGCCGGTCGATCCGGCGCCGGTCGACACGATGATGCCACTTGAAGACTGCACTTCGCTGCGCTCTCCGTGGATGATCCGGTAGCGCGCGGAAATGTGCGAGCTGGCACCGATGAAGAGATCGTTGAAGGCCAGTAGCGTCTGGCCATCCGATGATTTCGCTTCCGCCATGGTCACCGGTTTGATGACCTGCGTGCCCGAAAGGGCGGCCCGAAAGCCCGCGCCAGCGGTTTCCGGCGTGAACGGCAACAACACGCCGTCATAAAGGTCCGGGTTCGGATTGACGCCGAGAAGCGGCTGCCCGTTGAGATACTTCGCGGTGTTGGAGACCAGGCCGTCCTGGCCGACCGTGACGACGAGATCGCGGGCGTCGAACGCGTAGCGGGGCACGAATGTGCGGTCGATGCTGTGGCGCTTAATCTCGCCCGGTATAGCTTTACGCACCCGCTCCAGGGCGGACATGTAGGTTGTGTGTGCGGATTGCAACCGCTCGAAGTTGTGACCGGCATGTTCGAGGTAGAACTTGGCTTGCGGGACGGTACCAAACCGCTCCACAAGCTCTTGCAGTTCCGTCTTGCGGGTCACTGTGATGATGCGTTCGATCATGTGACGTCACTCCGCGTTTCCGGTTTCGATGGCCGCCGGTTTGGCGGATGTCATCCATCCAACCAGACCGGACAGGAGATCCGGCGTGATGCTCAGGTTGTCGATGGATCCGGCATTGGCCGCCCAGTCTTTCAACGCCAGGCCGATCAGGACCTGCGGTGGCAGTTCGCCGTAGGGGTTGAGCTTGAGCTCTTCGGCTTTCGCGTCGGCTTCCGCCAGCGCCAGCTTGTTGCGGGCCTGTTTGTCGACCAGTTCCTGGCGTTGGGTTTCAAGGCCGACCTCGGTCGCAAGCTCGCTTTCCTGGATCTTGCGTTCCTCGGCAACCGCCGCAGCGCGCCGCGCATAGATCGCCTGATCGGCTTCGCCAAGGAGGCGCTCGCGGTACTCGGTCTCGAGCGCCTTCTGGGTTTCCGGCGTCGCCCGCACCGAGGTGAAATGCAGGCTTTCCACGATGACGCCAAGATCTTCGAGACCGGCTGCTGCCGCCATGTTCTGCAACACCACATGTGCCAGTGCGCCGACTTCGGTCAGGGCGGTTTCAAGAGACATTTTGGTGACGTGCTGGCGGGTTTGCGCCTGCACCGCATTGACGATGCGTTGGGTCAGCACTTCCGGGTCTTCGGTTTTGTAATGGCGCGAACCAGGGGAGATCGTGAAATCGAGCGCCTCGGCGATCGCGATCGGATCGTCGATGCGGTATGTCACCGTGCCCTGGACCGAAATATCCTGAAAGTTGGCGGTGGTCTCAGAGAAGATGAACGGCGCATCAATGCTGGCGGTCGGCACCGCCGCAATGGAAGACACCAGCGGGTTGTACCAGAAATTGATGCCGCGCCCGTGGCGGGCGATCGAGCCATTGCGGTACTTGATGACATGAACGTTGGGCTCGCCCTTGAAATAGTGGATCATTTGAATGTGCTCCCGTTTTGGGGTTGCGTTCTGTGTATGCTCTAATTAGTGTACTATATACACATACTAGTTAGTGTTTTCAAGACACGAAGTGAAATAATGTCATCTTCCACCAAACGCAAACCCATTTCGGTGACCACGGACATCGTCATTTTCTCCATCATCGCAGACGCGTTGAACGTGCTGCTGATCGAACGAGGCGGTGAGCCCTTCAAGGGCAAATGGGCGCTTCCGGGCGGTTTTGTGGATGGCGATGAAAGCGTCGCTGACGGCGCCGCGCGCGAGCTTGAAGAAGAGACCGGCGTGCGCAACGTCTATCTTGAGCAGCTCTATACGTTCGGCGCGGTGGACCGGGATCCGCGCGGCCGGGTGATCACCGTGGCCTATTATGCGCTCGTCCCTTCGGGCGGCCTCAATGTCCGCGCTGCCAGCGATGCCCGCGATGCAAGTTGGTATCGCATAGATGGGCTGCCTGAGTTGGCATTCGACCACGGCGAAATCGTCGCAACTGCGCACGCCCGGCTGATCGCAAAGCTCGGCTACTCGACCATCGCGTTCCAGATGATGCCGCAGGAGTTCACGCTTAGCCAGCTTCAGCGTGTCTATGAAGTGATCGGCGGCGAGGCTCTCGATAAACGCAACTTCAGAAAGTCGATTCTGGCGCTTGAAATGATCGAAGAAACCGGAAACCTGCGCTCGGAAGGAGCGCATCGCCCCGCCAAGCTGTTTCGCTTGCGTGAACCGGGGCAGGTCAGGATTGTGCGCTAAAACTTCATGCTTTTCCTAGTAAGAAAAAGTATTTAATGTAGTGAAATATATGTGTCCAATATCAAGGCCCGCGAGATGAGCAAGAAATTCGCCAAAACCCCCGAACCACCCTATTACGCAGTGCTGTTTACCGCCCAGCGTAGCGAGGGCGATCACGGCTACGGTGCGATGGCTGAGAAAATGCACCAGATGGCGCTTGCAGCACCCGGCTGTCTCGGCGCGGAATCGGCCTATGACGCCGGCGGCTTCGGCTTCACCTTGTCCTACTGGAAAGACGAGGACGCCATCCAGACCTGGAAAGCCGATGCGGATCACCTGGGCGCACAGCGGCTCGGGAAGGCGCGCTGGTACGAGCATTACACGATCCGGGTGGCACGGGTGGAGCGGGCCTATTCCGGCCCGGAGGGACGGTAGAAGAGCGGGCGTCGTACCTATTTTTCCCCATCGTCATGCTCGGTTCTGCCCCAAACATCTCAAACCTCACGCCCCGCACTCGATGCGGGGCCCAGGGCAGCACGCCATCCACGCAGATTGCGGCACTGGGTCCCGCATCAAGTGCGGGACACGAGGCCTCTATTCAGTGAGACATCCAGACCATCCAGCTTCGCTCCGCCCTAATCAGCCCCTTCCCTGATGTCGCGGCCGCATTTTTTGCAGTCGTAGGGTCTGAGGAGGCGCAAGGTGAGGCCAAACTTCTTGCCACAATGGGGGCAGTTCTTGCGCGACTGAACGATCCACATGATGGTGCCGGACACGAACACGCCGCCGACCAGCACATGACGCATGCTGGGGGTGGCAAAGCCAATGGCTTCCGACACGGCGATCAAAAGCAGGCAGACCGCGCCGATGCCGATTGCGATGTTGTTCCACTGCTCGTGGCGCGGATTGCTCATTTGGTCGCCTCGGCTTGAAGAAAGTTCACCAGTTTTTCCGCAACCACGTCAGGTGCTTCAACCAGTATGGAATGTTTCAGGCGGTCCAGGATATGGAGCCGGCTGTCGGGGATGCGCTCCGCCATGAGGCGCGACATGCGCGCATTCGAGCCCTGGTCGTGTTCGCCGGTCATGACCAGCGTCGGGGCTGCGATCGCGTGCAACTCATCGCCCAGATCGCATTCCGCCAGCACCCGGTAGGCGGCGGCATAACATTCAGGATCGGTGTTGCGGCCGCGCGCCAGGCGCTGCTCGATGAGGTCCCGGTTGGCTGCAATGAATTCATCGGTGAACCAGCGGCTCAATGAGGCGCTCACATGTGAGGAGCCGCCGCCTTCGCCCAGCGCCCGATAACGCTGCATGACGGTGTCGCGTTCTTCCCGGGTGCGGCCGGCGACTGCGCTGATAAGGGCAAGCCTTTCAATTCTGTCGGCATGCGCCAGCGCACACCCTTGCGCAATGATGCCGCCGAGCGAAAAGCCCACAAGATGGGTCCGCGCGATTTCGAGATGATCCAGCAGCCCTGCCAGATCGGCGACGAAATCGCCGATCTCATAGCGGCCGCGTATCCGGGCGGAGCGTCCATGGCCGCGCAGGTCGTAGCGCAGAATGCGGTAGCCCGGTCCCATGGCCGCGACCACGCCGTCCCAGCTCTCGAGATCCGAACCGACGCCGTGAATGAGGGTGACCATGGAGCCTGAGCCCTCCAGCGCATAGTGCACCGGTCCGGCGGGCGCATCATAGACGGCCATGTCGGCGCCTCAGGTCCTGGCCTGTTGTGTCACCATGGACACAACCTCGGCCGTGGTTTCGACGCGGCCGTAATTGCGTCTGAAATTGTCCATGGTCCAGCGATGATTGGTGCGATCAGCGGACGCGCAGGCATCCGAGATCAGAACGGTGTCGTAGCCCAGATGCACCGCGTAGCGCGCGGTGTCGTCGACACAGACTTCGGTTGCCACGCCGGCGATGTAAAGCGACGTCGCCTCGAGTTGGCCTTCCAGCCCGGTATCGCTGAACGCACTGTACATGATCTTATCGATCACCGGTTCACCCGCCATGGGTGCGAGTTCTGCGATGATATCCGCGCAATCGGCTTCAACGCCATCGCCGTAAAGCCGCATGTGGCCCAGCTTGCAGGCAAGCGTCGGCGGCTTCAGATGCGCGACCCACGGCACGTCGCCGTCCATCCGCATCACGCTTTCGTCAGCGATGTAGCGGGTGTGAATGACCGGGCGGCCGGCTGCTCTGAAGGCCTCCAGAAGGGACGAGATATTGGGCGTGATGGCGCGGGCGTCAGGAATTTCGAAAGGTGCGCCGGGGCGGACGAAATCATTCTGCATGTCCACCACGATGAGGCAGGCTTTATCGATGCCGGCAGTCATCTAAGACCCACCAGTCTCAAGCTTCATGACGAAGGGATCGGCGGTCTTGCCGGAATGGTCGATCACCACGCTTTTCAACCGCGTCAGTTCACGCACCGCCTCGAAGCCGTTATGCTTGCCGTATCCGCTTTCCTTGAAGCCACCCGACGGGGTCATCATGGAGGGCGCCCGGTAGGTGTTGATCCACACGGTGCCCGCATCAACGGATTTGGCGAAGCGCATGGCGCGGTCGATGTCCTTTGTCCAGATGCCCGAGGCCAGTCCATAGGCGGTGTCATTTGCCATTTCGATGAGGTCTGCCTCGTCTTCGAACTTGATGACGCTGGCCACGGGGCCGAAGATTTCATCGCGTGCGACGCGCATGTCATTAGTGGCATTGGCGAAGACGGTGGGCTCGAAATACCAGCCCTCGCCAAGATCATCGCGCTGCGGACGCCTGCCCCCGGTGACCAGTTGGGCGCCGTCCTCCTGGCCCAGGGCGATATATTTCTGGACTTTCGAGAGCTGCGCCTTGAGGGCCAGCGGTCCAAGTTGTGTGTCCTCGTCTTTCGGATGGCCGATGCGGATGGCCTCGGCGCCCTGCTTCATCCGGTCCACCACCTCGTCATAGGCGGGAGCCTGAACGAAGCACCGCGAACCGGCAACGCAGGTCTGGCCGGCGGCGGCAAAGATGCCGGAGATGAGGCCGGTCGTGGCGCGCTCAAGGTCGGCATCGCCGAATACCACATGGGGTGATTTGCCGCCGAGTTCCAGGTTGCACGGCACCAGCATCCGGCCCGCATTGGCGGCGACCTTGCGGCCGGTTTCCGTGCCGCCGGTAAAGGCGATCTTGGCGAGGCCCGGATGGCGGGTCAGGGCGTCACCGGCGGTGGCGCCATGACCGGTAACCACGTTGAAGGCACCATCCGGGAAACCTGCTTCCTTGACCAGTTCGGCAAAGGCGATGGCCGAGGCGGAGGTATGCTCGGAGGGTTTGATCACCACGCAATTGCCGACGCACAGGGATGGTGCGACCGTGCAGGTCATCATGTAGAGCGGCGAGTTCCAGGGCACGATCACACCGATCACACCGAGCGGCTCACGCATGGTGAAGTTCAAGACGTCGGGCTTGCTGACCGGGATCACATCGCCCTGGATCTTGTCGGCCATGCCGGCGAAATAACGGTAGTAATTCGGCAGATAGGCGGACTGGGCGCGCATCTCGCGAAGCAGCTTGCCATTGTCGCGGGTCTCAATCTGGGCAAGCGCCTCGCCGTTCTGCTCGATCAGCTCGGCGAGCCGGTAGAGCAGGCGGCCCCGGTCGGTCTGTGTCATGCCGCGCCAGGCCGGATCCTTCAGGGCCCCGGTGGCGGCGGCGACCGCGTCGTCGATGTCGTCTTCGCTGCCGTCCGCGGCGCGATACCACGGCGCCCCGGTCGTCGGATCGAAACTCTCAAGGGTTGCGCCGGACTTCGATGGCCGCCATTCGCCACCGATATAGATCGGCAGTTCCGACCCCTCGATGCTGTCGACAGTGAATTGCATGGTGTTTCCGTGGTTGTATTTTGCCTGCGGCCTAGACGATAACGGAACCGCGGGCGGAGGCAACCAAATTGGCTTGCTCGATACGAATGCTCTAGGGTCGGCCAGTGCATCTCCTGCGGTGAACAGGGGCGGCGAACCAGGGAGGTCGAAATGGAAACGTTGAATGGCAAGGTTGCCTGGGTGCTGGGAGCCGGCTCAGGCATCGGTGAAGCTTCAGCGCGGGCACTGGCACGGGCGGGTGTCGCCGTCGTCCTGTCCGGGCGGCGCGCCGAGCTGCTTGAGGCGGCCGCCACGCAGGTCCGTGCGTCGGGCGGGGTTGCAGAAGTCGCACCGGTGGATATTGCCGATGCGGCCGCGGTGGCAGTGGTTGCGGAGAACATCGTTGCCAACCATGGACGGCTCGACATTCTGGTGAACAGTGCCGGTTTGAACGTCGTCAACCGGCACTGGAAGGACGTCGATGTCGAAGCCTGGGACAGTGTCGTGAAGATTAACCTTGACGGTGCATTTTATGCCACCCATGCGGTGCTGCCACAGATGCGCAAGCAACACGATGGCGTCATCATCAACGTGGCGTCATGGGCCGGGCGATACGATAGCTATATCACCGGGCCGGCCTATAACGCGTCCAAACACGGGCTTCTCGCCATGAGCGCACATCTCAACATCGAAGAGGGCAGGCATGGCATACGCGCCTGTACGCTATCGCCCGGCGAGGTCAACACGCCGCTGCTGGACAAGCGGCCTATCCCCGTGCCCGAAGAGGAAAAAACCC
>JAJFHM010000050.1 GCA_021775625.1 Hyphomicrobiales bacterium
GTTGCGCCGTCGCCGAAATAGATCACCACCACCCGGTCTTCGCCGCGCCTGCGCGCCGCCCAGGCAGCGCCGACGCCAACCGAAATTGTGCTCGCCAATATTGGCGCCGATCCCAGAAAGCCTGCATCCATGTCGATCAGATGCTGGCTGCCGCCCTTGCCTGCCGCGCATCCCGTCGCCCGGCCATACAGTTCCGCGATCATCGCCCCAAGATCGCCACCCTTGGCAAGGTAGTGGCCATGACTGCGGTGGGCGGAAAATACATAGTCGTCGGGCCGCAGATGTGCCGACACACCAACCGGAGGCGCTTCCTGGCCGATACAGATATGGGTCGGACAGCGCATCTCCTGCTCGCCATACCGATTGACGATTTCCTCTTCCACCAACCTTATGCGAAGTGCCTCGCGATACATTGCGATGCGCACGCCTGCGGACGCCGTCTCGTCGCCCTCAAGCGTCGTGATCCATGGTCTGGCGTCTGTGTTCGATGGTTGCGCGGTCATGGAGGTGCACTATTGTCGCCGGGCCCGGTCAGGCCCGCAGCGTATAGTCGGTCGGCCAGTCGCGTATTTCATTGAGATAGCGTTTGCCCCACTCGACCATTTCGCCAAGGCCCTCATCCCAGCTGACCTCCGGCGTCCAGCCAACGGCTGCCTTGATGGCGCTGGAATCGAGCCAGTAGCGGGAATCCTGGCCGAGCCTGTCCCCGGTCACTTCGCAGAGTTGCTCGAACGGAATGTCGAGAGCGCCGGCACAACGCTCTACCACTTCGCGGATCGACGTCGGGTTCTCCGGCCCCGCATTGAAGACTTCGCCTTTGGGTCCACGCTCGGCCAGAAGATGAATTGCCCGCCCCAGGTCCCTTGCGTGCATATAGGATTTTTCCGCCTTGCCACCACCATGCAGGGGCAGTTTCTCGCCCGTCAGACCAGCCCAGATGGCCTTCGGGATGACCCGGTGCAGGAGCTGACCCGGGCAATAGCAGTTGCTCGGGCGGATGATTGTCATCGGGAACTTGAGGAAGTTCGAGACCGACAGCAGGTACATGTCATAAGCCACTTTCGACGCCGCATAGGGGCTGGTCGGTTTGATCGGCTCGTCTTCCGTCACCGCACGGTCAACCGAGCCATACATTTCAGACGTACCGATCTGGATGAAGTGTTCCAGCCAGTCGCGCTGCATCAGCTCTTCTGTGAGGCGCGCCAGCGCCATGGAGTTGGTTTCAAAGAACCGCCAGGAGTGTTTCCACGACACGGCACCTTCGCCCTGGGCTGCAAAATTGACGATCACTTCCGGCTTTTCGCGATCAAGCAGCTCGAGCATCAGGTCAAGTTCGTGGGTCACATGCCGCGCGTGGTATTCGTAGCCGTCACGCCGTTCGATGTTCAGCGAAAACGGCTCCGGCCGCAGCGGATTGCGGCCGATGCCGATCACCTTGTTCGGATTGGCGTGGTCGAGGAGATAGAACGCTGCGTGAATGCCGAACGATCCGCCGCCCCCCAGAATTGCGTAAGTCTTGCTCATACGGTTTTACCAACTCCAAATCGGGCCCGGCCTTCACTGCTCAGGCAATGATCGTCCATGTGTAGTCTCCGGTATAGCCGGCCTCCTCGAAGAGTTTCAGCCAGCCATCGGGAAAATCGTGGAACAATGCCGTAAGCACCCAGCTTTCGAATATCTGTTTCTGTTCCTGCGTGTGATAACTGTCGACCCGGATGAAGGCCCTGCCACCCGAAAGGCGCTGGATTTCCTTCAATGCGGTTTTCGCCCGCTCACGCGGCAGATTGTGTACGCAATCAAGCGATATAACACAATCAAAACTGTTGTCCGGAAAGGGCAGATCTTCAGCGTTGCCGAGCTGCAACCGGTCGGCCACATCGCGATGACAGTTCGCCAGTGCATATTCCGAGATGTCGAGCCCGCGAACCTCAAGCCCCGGCAGGGCGTCGGCAAGATCCTTTACCAAAAACCCCTTGGCGCAGCCCACATCCAGCACTCTGTCGCCGGGTTTAAGCCCGAAATGGGCAATTATATCGTGCGCCACCGGCACCCAGCGACCATCATACTTGTAGCCGCCGTAGCCATAATCCCGCGGCCCGTCGAAATACATCTCGCCGAATTCGCGCGACGCCTGGATGACGCCCGGATCCTTGGCGTCCAGTCTCTCCGATATGTTGCGCCTGGTTTTCGGCAGAGCGCGCAAAAGATCGACCTCGCGGCCCATCAGCCCGCCGCCAGTTGGGCATGAACCTTTGCAAAACCCTCTGTGGGTTGGGTGTAGGCAAAGTCGCCGAACGCTTCGCGGGTTGCCGATGCATCAAACGGCCGGTACCCGTTGTGGGGCATGGGACCCGAACGCGGCGTGGTCTTGATCGCAATGGCTTCAGCAAAATGGCCGGACACCAGCTCTGCGCATTCATGGAACGAAACCACGGTTCCCGTCGCCGCATTCAATTCGCCTTCGCTCTTCCGCAAAACCATGCGGGCCGCCAGTTCCGCAACATCTTCGACCCACACATGATCGCGCTGTTCCTCGCCCTTGCCGAACAGCACGATGTCGTGGCCTTCAGAAGCCAGACGGCGAAATCGGTTTGGACCGTAGCCGTTATGCGGATCATCAGCGCCATAGATAAGCGTCGGCCGCAATGTCGCGAACGGCGCCTCGCCCGCAGCCTCGCGCAGCATGACCTCACGGGTCAGATGCATGATTCCATGCAGACTGCCGGGCGCTGCACAGGAGCTTTCCGTCAGCGGGCTCTCGCTGTCGGCATAGACCGCATCGGAACCAATGTTGACCACATGCGCCACGGGCTGTGCTGCAAGCGCACCGGCGATGGTTTCGATGATCGTCAGATTGTCCTTGAGCATTCCGATGTTCTTGACCGGAGCAATCGCCGACACACAGACGAGCGCATCGGCCGCAGACAACAGCCCGGCAAGGGTCTCCGCGGCACCTGTTGCCTGAAGATCAACATCACGCCGCGTCAGCCTCGCGACATCGGCTCCATCACCTTCAAGCCGCTTCGCTATGGCCGCGCCGACAAAACCGCCAGCGCCCAAAACAACAACGCGTTCAGGCAGTTGAGATGAAGAATTGAGATGACGCAGCACGATCTGGAAGCTCCCCGTTAAGTGTCGTCAAGTGGTGCCATGCCGAGCGTGTGATAGGCAAGCCCTGCAGTGACGCAGGCATGCGGATCAAGCACCCGGTAGGGATCTATCACGGTCCGGCCGGCCAGGGCCTGCGCGATGTCGCCGGCTTCGATATCGCGATACTCGGGCCACGGCGTCAGGATCGCAAGTGCGTCGGCGCCTTCAAGAGCACCGATCGGGGTGTCAAATTGGGAAACATGCGCATAGCCCAGGTCTTCGACCTGCACAGCTGGATCATGCGCCTGAAACCGGCAATCGGGAAACTGTGCCAACGTCGCGAGAGATGGAGAATTCTTCACCGAATGGGTGTTTTCCTTGTAAGCCAGCCCCCACACCGCGATGACCGGGTTCTCTTTCGCCGGCAGCACTTCCTGGCGCAGCACGCCGGCTGCCCAGTCACGCCGGTGTGCACTGTTGCCAAGCCAGGCAGACACAATTCCGCCGTCCGAGCCGTGCTCGCCGGCAAGACGCAGCACCGTTGCCAGATCGCGCTCAAGATTGCCGCCGGCAATGCCGAGACCGGGCGCCAGGTAGGAATATTCACCGATCCGGCGATCAAGTTTCAACGCCGGCACAATTTCCTGCCAGTCGGCACCCACGTTCTCGCAGATCTCCGCCATGGTGTTGGCGACGCCGATCGATGCCACCAGACACATATTGATGGAAATCTTGGCGAGTTCCGCGCTCTCGTAGCGCATCGGCAAAATGGGACAGTCAAAGGCCTCAAGCACTTCAGCGAAGGCCGCAGGCAAGGCATCAGACGGGCTGGCACAACCAACGATAAAACGTTCGGGTTGGGTCGCCCGCTCGACGGCACGGCCGAAAATCAAGGTCTCGACCTGGTAGAACAGACGCTCCGCCGGAAAATCCAGACCGCGTGTGAACCCCGGCGGCACCTGACAGAGGATCACCAAGAGGGCGTGGCTTGCGAGTTGTGGAGCAACCAGCTCAATCAGCGCAGAAATGCCCGAAAGATCGGATTGACCGTGATCGTCAGTGGGCACATCGGGCGCGATGTAGACCACATCACATGCGGCGAGGTCGGAGACGGTCGGCGTGAAGGTCTGGGCGGTTCCATTCGCGGCCAGCATATCATCGAGACCCGGTTCCAGCACCGGCAGGTTGCCGGATTTCAATTCAGAGAGAAGATCCGCATCGGCATCGAAACATATGGTCGCGAACCCTTTCGAACAGGTCCCCGTGGCGGAGACCAGTCCCAGATGGGTCATCCCGACAAAGCCGACCGTGATCGTCATGTCCGTCCCATCGCCACCGCTGCTTCACCAAGATCGCGCAGCGTGTCATTGAGCCATACGTCACCGGACAGATCCGTTTCAGCCCCATTCAGGCACAGCGACCTGAAATGCGAATACTCGGCTTCCCAGGTCGGATCGTCCTGTTCCAGGGTCTCGTTTTCCTCGTGCGGCCGGCCGCTGGGCAGCACACGGGTGCGCCGGGTGAAGGTTGCCGGACCCCATTTGCACAGGGACGAGATATGCGCGGAGCCGTTTTCAGCAAAGAGATCGCAGGTGAAATGATTGCGCCAGGACAGAAGCGTCATCTCAAGCTCGATCTTGATATCGCCGGCTTCCGAGCCGATCACCACATGGTCCGGTGACCGGTTCTCGAAACAATTGCTGGCGTAGACTTCGAAGGCCTGCGCCGGGCGACCGAACCAGAAGGCCACCGTATCGAGCAGATGCGAGCCCAGATCATGCAACACGCCGGAGCCCTCGTCGCGCCACGCTGAATCGCGCACCAGCCGGGCCGTGCCATTGCCATAGAACATCCTACAGCGGTAAATCCGCCCGAGATCGCCGGAGGCAATCAGATCCCGCATGCTCACATAGTGCGGTTCAAACCTGTGGTTATAGGCCGTGTAGCACACCACCCCATGGTCTCGGGCCGACGCTTCCAGGGACCGGATTTCCACATCATCGCCGGCCCATAGCGGTTTTTCCACAAGCACATGCTTGCCGTTGCTGACAAGCCAGTTCAGGAGCTCAATCTTCGGCTCATCGGGAATGCAGCACAGGGCAGCGTCATAACTGTCCAGCGGCACATCCGCTATTTGCGTGAAGTCAGCCTCTTCATTGACCGGATCGACGGAGGCAACGAAATCGCCGCCGGCAAATTTGCGGCGCTTGTAGCCTTGTACGCCAAGACCGGCGACAATGACGCGCAGTCCGCTCACGAGTAGGTCGCCTGCCTTTCCAGTTTGTCGAGTTTGGCCAGTATATCGTCCGCAGCAACCGGGATATTGCCATCGCGTTCGCATTCGGTTGCAGCCGCAATCGAGCCCAGGATTGTCGCCTGGATCGGCGACGGTGTGACCAGTGAAGCCAGCGTCGCATAGGCCAGAAGCGCATCGCCCGCGCCGACCGCATCCACCAGGTGATCGACGAAACTGTCGACGATAAAGAAACTGTCGAGGGCCTCATGGTCGGAGTTGCGGCAGGTGAGAACACCGCGCTCGCCAAGTTTCAAAATGAGCGTCTTGCACTGCGCCGCATCATAGAGCCGCGATGCCAGCGGCCGCACACCTGAGTCCTGATCCGCCAGGGCAAAGCGCGCCTCGCGTTCGTTGGGGGTGATCAGATCGAAGCCGGTAAATTCGGTAATATTGCCCCAGCGGCTCGCCACCTGGCTGTCCGCCACCCGGAAGAGCCCTTCGGGGATCGCATCGACCAGGGCCGGTATGGTGCGGCGGTTGAAAAGACCATGCCGGAAATCGCTGAACACCACTGCATCCGCCGCAACGTCCTTGATCGACGCGGTCAGGGTTTCAACGATGCTGTCGGAAATCGAGGAATTGTCCAGCGTATCGACCTTGAGCAGCCGGTAGCCGCCAACGACAATTGCATTCTTGTTGGTGGTCGGCCGGAATTCATCGATCACGGGACGCACTTCGACGCCGAACTCCTTGAGGCCGTCAAGAACGAAATCCTTCAGCGGGTCGTCGCCGAGAACTGTGGAAAACACCACATCGGCGCCGGCAGCGCGCAGATGCTTGGCGACGATGCCCGCCCCGCCGATGTAATCGGTCTTGTCCTGATAGAGCACGCTCATGGTGGGCGTCTTGGTCTGCCCGCCGATCATGGCGCACTGGGTCAGGCTGTCGACGATGGTGTCGCCCACAACGTGCACCTTCTTGCCGGCCATTGCGCTAAGCGTATTGCGCAGATCACCGAAGGTGATGTTGTCGCGCTCCATCACCGAGAGCAACTTTTGGGTCTGCAGTTCCGGCGCCGCCATCTCGATCAGCTTTGACGAGGAATAGACCACGTCCCCCGGCGTGAACACGATCTCACCGCCATAGGCGTCGAGCACTTCGCTTTCTTCCGCCGTCTTCGGGCTCATGCCGCCTTCGACATATTCAAAGCCCTTGGCGAAGAAATCAGGCTGGATCGTTGAAATGTTCTCAAGCGGCTTGGCGTTCTTGTCGATGACCACATAATCGACTACTTCGAAGGCCGCCAAATTCGCCGCGCGGATCTCCTGCGGCACGTGCGGGCGATAGACACCCTTGTCGATATGACGGTCGGCGGTCAGGCTCGCCACCAAAATGTCGCCCTTGCTTTTGGCGTAGATCAAATGGCGCATGTGGCCCGGATGCACCACATCGAACACCCCGTGGCACATGATGACTTTCTTGTCGCGGGGGCGCGGCCCGACCAGCTCGCATAATTCTTCGACGGTCTTGATCTTGTGGCCGAACTGCGCTGTCAGCGAAACCATCATTGCGCGCGTTCCTTGTCCATATGCTCAAACCACGTCTTGGTCGCCTCGGCGATCGATGCAGGGTCCCACAAGGGGGCATCCTTCCAGACATCGATCTCTTTCATCATCATCGCCACGCCGTCCTCGAACGACACTCTCGGCGACCAGCCGAGATCGCGGCCGATGGCGGTTATGTCGGCCCAGGTGCAATCGGGTTCGCCGGGCCGTTTGGGCACGTGCACCTTGTCGCCGCCCAAAAGTTCGATGAGGCGGTTGATGGACTGCGGATTGCCCGCCCCCAGGTTCCATACCTGGCCGGTCATGCCGCTTTCAGCCGCTGCCAGGAAGGCCGCCGCCACGTCGGTGACATAGAGAAAGTCGCGCGACTGGGTGCCATCGCCCACCACGGTATAAGGCCTGCCTTCAAGCTTTTGCTTGAAAAACACACCGAACACAGCACCATAGGCACCGGTGGTGCGCACCCGGGTGCCATAGGCGTTGAAGATACGCACCGAATTGACCGGCAATCCATAGACCTGATGCCAGTGAAAGGCCGACTGCTCGCCCATATATTTGGACAGCGCATAAGGATATTGCGGCTGGATCGGATGATCCTCGCGGGTCGGCACATCGGCGAGGCCGTAACACGATGACGAGGCCGCATAGACGAACTTGGAGACCCCGGCCTCGCGGGCGCATTCCAGTGCATGAACGGTGCCCTGCACATTGACCGACATATAGTCCGTTGGCCGCTCGATGGAGGGCACGATGTCGCCGATGCCGGCAAAATGAACCACCCGGTCGACGCCCTTGAACACCTTGGCATCGGGCGCAAGCTCGCGAATGTCGACCCATTCGCAGTCAAGATCCTGATTGCCGCCCAGATGGGCCAGGTTGGCCTCACGCCCGCCGGAGAGATTGTCGACCACGCGCACCGCATAGCCGGCATTGAGGGCGCAATCCACCATGTGGCTGCCGATGAACCCGGCGCCACCGGTGATGAGGATGGTTTCCTTGGTCGTCACAGCGGCGCCCTTTGCTTAAACATCGTGTCCCGCACTTTGTGCGGGACCCAGAGCGAAACAGCAACGCCGTGCCATGCTGCCCTGGGCCCCGCATCAAGTGCGGGGCGCGAGGCTTTGACGATTGCAGCTGGATCGGTCATTCCATTGTCGGACGACTACACCCGCCGATCAGGCCGCGTTCAGTTTCTGCAGTGTCTTGACGTTGTAATACCAATCATTGGTCATGCTGTCGGGCAGCTTGTCGGCCTTGAACGCCTTGCACAGATCGCGCACCGCATCTTCGATCGAGTGGTTCGGCTTGAAACCGATCACCTCCTGGATCTTGTCGGAATTGATGTGGTAGGAGCGGATGTCGTCGGTCGGCGTGGTGACGATGTCGATGTCGCCGAGCTCGGGCATTTCCTCTTCCACGATCGCCTTAACCGCCAGCGCGATATCCATGATGGACATATTCTGGAAACCGCAGTTGAAGGTCTGACCGGCGATTTTTTCAGCATCGATACCGACCAGCAGGCGGTAGAGGTCGCACATATCCTGAACATGCAGGTTGGGGCGGAGCTGCGAGCCGCCGAAGACGGTAATCTTGCCGTTGGTGACCGCATGGTTGGTCAAAATGTTCACGGAAACATCAAGCCGTTGGCGCGGCGCGTAGCCACACAGCGTCGCCGGCCGGATCACCACACAGACGAAATCGTCGGACTGATGCTTGAACAACACCGGCTCGCACATGCCCTTGTACTTGTTGTAAAGGGTCAGCGGCACCAAAGGATGGTCTTCCTTCACATCCGGCTCTTCGGAAACGCCGTAAACCGAGCTTGACGACGCGTAGATAAACCGGCGGACGCCTGCCTCCTTGGCTGCCACCACCATGGGCTCAAACGCCTCGAGGTTGATCGACGTGCTCAGGTTCTCGTCGAGAACAAAACTCGCATCGTTAGAGATGCAGGCCAGATTGATCACCACTTCCGCCCCCTCAAACGCCGGCTTCAACTGATCCACAACACGAATATCGCCCTGGATATAATTGAAGTCCGCGCTGTCGTGCGGCAGGAAGTGATCGCCGAAAAAGCCGATATCAAAGGCCGTTACCTTGTGGCCATCGTCGAGCAGTTGCTGGCACAAAAGACTGCCGACATAGCCCGCTCCACCTAAAACACAGATATGCGTCATTGTATCAAATCCACCTTGTCCGTCAGAAGCCTAGGTCATGACCTTGGTTTACAGCGTGTATCCGGCACTTGAGGCGTCACGGTAAAACATCTGCACCGTCTCAAGTGAAAACTGGTTGAGATCCTTGCCCGTCCCGCCGAGCTTGGCGAGGAGGTCATTGGTCATCGTGATAATGTGGCAGCCAACATCATTGGCCTGAAAGAGATTGAGGAATTCGCGCGGCGAGGCCCAGAGCAACTCGGCCTTGGGCCTGACTTTCAGGATTTCGAGCGCCTTGGCCATATGCGGGATCGGATCGACCCCTGTATCCGCAATGCGTCCGGCAAAAACCGAAACAATGGCCGGCGTATCGGAAGACAACGCATCGGCGACCGTTTGCACCTGTTCCAGCGTCATCATCGCGGTCACGTTGAGGGTCACCCCTTGTGCGGAAAGCCGCTCGATCAGCGGCGCGGCGGTTTCGCCTTTTGTGTTGGTGATCGGGATCTTGACGTTCACATTGTCGCCCCAGGTCGCGATCTTGAGCGCCTGGCGTTCCATCTCGTCGAAGTCGTCGGCGAACACCTCGAGCGACACCGGGCGGTCGGTGACCATTCCCAGCACCTCGCGGCCGAAAGCCTCGTAGTTCTCGATGCCCACCTTGCGCATCAACGTTGGATTGGTGGTGAAGCCCTGGATCAACGGATTGGCGTACATCTCCATGATGCCGTTGATGTCCGCGCCGTCGGCGAAGAGTTTAATGCTCAAATTGTCGGCGCTCACCATATCCTGGCCCTGTCTTGCGGCACGCTCACGGCCCCTTACTGGAGCTCTGCGGCCTGTTTCATCTGTTCTCGCGCGGCAATCCAGCGAACCGCTTCGCCAAGCTCCAGCACGCTCGCCGATTGCGTGGTCGGCTTCAATTCCGCCTCATACCCGCGATCGATGAAAATCGTTGTGCAACCTGCCCGCTCACCCGCTTGAATATCGGTCGCGCGATCGCCTACGACATAACTGACCTCAAGGTCAATGTTCCAATTGCGCGCAGCATCGTTGAGCATGCCAGCTCCGGGTTTTCTGCGCTGCGTCGCGGCCTCGCGCGTGTCATAACAAACCTCGATATCGTCGACCGGCATGGCATCGCGCAAGACCTTGTGCATGGCCTCGATCACCGCCGCGTCCACCTCGCCCTTGCCGACATCCGGCTGGTTGGTGGCAACGATGACGACAAACCCCATCGCCTTGAGGTCACAGACTGCCTGGACCGCATCGGGATAAAGTGAAAAGTCTTCCAGCCGCCTCGGTGCAAAAGACCGGCCATCGCGAAATTCGGGCACGGAAATCACGCCGTCACGGTCAAGAAAAACGGCTCTGGAGCGGGGTTCCGCCATGGGCGACGGTGGCTCCTACCACTTGGTATCCTGGGTCTGCAGCACCGGGTGCGAGACGAGGCAATGCCAGACCACCGCCTGGAACGCTTCAGTGTGCGGTGTGATGTGTTTTTCATCCACGGTCGGCACGATCACCACCGCATCCGCCACCTGGCCGGTGTAGCCGCCATCGCGGCCGACGATGCCGTAGACACTGCAACCGCGCGTCTTCGCCTCTTTCAGGGCCGACACCAGATTCATCGAAACATTGTGTTCCGCATTGCCGCCGCCAACGGAGAACACCAGGATCGCATCCTTGTCGTTGGCCTTGGACGTGCGCAGCCAGGCCGCAAACACCGTGTCCCAGCCCTCATCATTGGTGCGGGCAGTGAGTTCCGACACATTGTCGGTCGGCGCATAGGTCTCGATATCGCACAGCTTGCGGAAATCGTTCACCGCATGGCTCGCATTGGCCGCACTGCCGCCGACCCCCAGCACGAAAAGCCTGCCGCCACGGGCGCGGACATCGGCAAGGCCCGAGGCAATGCGCTCAACCGCATCGCGGTCGATTTCGGCACAGATCTGTGCTGCCTGATCCATGAAGGTGTTGGTGTGGTCGGGCGCAACGGCGCGGGCTGGTTCTGACACTTTTGAGGTTCCTTGGACACAA
>JAJFHM010000006.1 GCA_021775625.1 Hyphomicrobiales bacterium
TGCGGAAACCGGTTCCGGTGCTGACGCCGCGGTCATGATCGGCGACACGGTGTTCGACATTGAAATGGCCGTCAATGCGAACGTGCACCCGATCGGGGTGAGGTGGGGATATCACCCGGAACCCAATCTGTGGGACGCCGGTGCACGGCAAATAGTGAGTCACTTCAGCGAGCTGGAACCATTGCTTGATACTTTATGGCAGGCTGACGATGCCGCTGGAGCAGGCTGAGGGCCGCAATGATATCGGATCAATGGACACCGCAACTGCCGAAGCGGTTTTATGAGACCGTGACAGTCGAACAAAGCGGCGAAGGTCACACGATCCTGTTGGACGGTCGCGGGGTTCGCACACCGCTTAAGAACCCTTTGGTTCTCCCAACTCCGGGTCTGGCGTCCACCATTGCCGATGAATGGTCAGCCCAGGAGGAGCACATCGTGCCGGCGTCCATGCCGGTTTCAAAGCTGGCGCACACCAGTATCGATCACGCCTCACCCAAATCTACCGCGATTGTGGACGAGTTTGTGTCCTATGCCGGTAGCGATCTTGTCTGCTACCGCGCGGACACGCCTGAAAAGCTGGCGGCGCGGCAGTGCGAACACTGGGACCCGGTTCTGGCCTGGGCGGAAAGTGAACTCGATGCAGCGCTTGTGGTGACAGTAGGGGTCATCCATCAGGCACAACCCGAAGCAGCGCTTGATGCATTGCGTGGACATGTTTCACCGTTTGATCCGTTTCGGCTCACCGGGTTGCAAACGCTAACTGCGCTGACCGGATCGGCGCTGCTGGCGCTGGCGCTCGCAGAAGACCAAATGTCGCCGGACGCCGTCTGGGCGGCAGCGAATGTCGATGAGGACTGGCAGATTGAGCTGTGGGGCCATGACCCAGAAGCCGAGCGCCAGAGGGCGTCCAGGCGTGTTGAGTTCACGGCGGCCGCACAGTTTTTGGAGCTCCTTTAAAGGCTCCACCTTGCGGGAACTACATCGCTAAGGTGCAATTGCGCATTGCATCGGACGCATTCGATTTTATGATACGTGGCGGGGCTCTCCAATTTAACGTCCATGTTTGCGCGTATTTGGTCCGCCTCGCGGTCGGATACGGTGTTTTGCGATGCAATTGCGTGCAGTCATATTCGAAAAGCTTCAATCCCGCGTTTTCTACGGGTGGGTGGTGTTGGGCGTTGCGACCCTGGCAATGTTTGCAAGCGGCCCCGGGCAGTCGCATACATTCAGCATTTTTGTTGATCTAATCGCCGCGGATCTCGGTATATCCACCACGACCATCGCATCATCCTACGCGTTTGCCACGCTGATAGCGGCTGTTGGTCTGTCGCGTATGGGGCAACTTGTCGACCGCTTCGGTGCGCGCTGTGTCCTGCTTGTGGTGGCCGTGTTGCTCGGGTTCGCCTGTCTTGCTTTTGGCGCTGTTGCGGGGGCTGTCTCCCTGTCGCTCGGTTTCATGGCTTTGCGGTTTCTTGGGCAGGGCTCAATGATGCTGGGCTCCAGCAATCTGGTTGCCCAATGGTTCAGTGCCCGTCGCGGCTTTGCCATGAGCATATTGATGCTGGGGTTTTCCGCGTCGATTGCGTTTCACCCGGCACTGGCTCAATGGTTGATCGAGCAGGTGGGATGGCGCGAGGCCTGGATCTGGCTGGGCGTGATGACGTGGGCTCTCATGTTGCCGGTTCTGTATTTCCTGGTGCAGGACAAGCCGGAACCTCTGGGTTTGCGGCCAGACGGCGAGAAGCTGCCGGAGGATCGGGAATACGCTGCCGGCGCCGAGCCCGTGCTGACCGGCTTGTCACGGGCAGACGCCATGAAAACGCCGGCGTTCTGGATCATCGCTGCAGGATTGTTTGCCCCTGCGATGTTGATCACCACCTTGTTCTTCTATCAGGTATCGATCTTCGAACACCACGGGCTGACGCGGGCTTTGGCCGCAAGCATGTTCACTGTGTCGGCCCTCGCCATGGCGATCTCCATGCCAGTGGTCGGCTGGTTTCTTGATCGCTGCGATCCAAAGTATGTGTTCTCTTTTTCGCTGGTGCTGCTGGCAGCATCGCTCGTCAACGTCACATTTGTCACAAGCCCCCTGACCGCGACGATCTACGCCATCATCTTCGGACTCAACACCGCCGCCAACATGACCTTCTTTGGGTTTATGTGGGCGCGGTATTTTGGACGCAGACATCTGGGATCGATCCAGGGCATCGGGCAGACGATCGGTGTGGTGGGCGCGTCACTCGGACCGCTGCCGCTGGGTATAGCGTTCGATCAATTCGCTGCCTATGACGGGGCGCTGCGTCTTTTGGCGCTGATCCCTCTGTCGTGCGCGGTGCTGGCGTTATTTCTGGTTGCGCCGGAAATCCCTGCTGCAAATGAGAACACCGAATAGGCGGGCTATGTCGATATTGCACATTACCACTGGTGAAGCGCTCTACTATGAGCACGTGCGTCCGACCAGTGAGACAAACACATTCGTCTTCGTGAACGCCCTGACGGGCAGTACGGACATGTGGTCAGGCGAGATCTGCGCGCGGCTGCAGGAGGCTGGCTACGGCACGCTGGTCTATAATTTCCGCGGACAGGCGAAAACACAATTTGGCGATGATACGGCCCTGACGCCAGGACTGATCGTCGATGATCTGTGTTTTCTGCTTCGAGAGGTTCAACCGCAAAACCCGATCCTGGTCGGGCTTTCAATTGGCGGCCTGTTCGCCGCGCAAGCTTGTCTTAACGGCGCACACGCCACTGGTCTGGTGCTGATCAACACGCTGCGCAAACCGTCCCAGCGCCTCGACTGGATCAATCAGGCGATGGTGCGGCTTGCCGGGCTTGGCGGCGGTCGCATGGTCATGATGGCGAACATGCCGGTGCTGGGATCACCCGATCTTCTGGCCCGAATGTGGGATGCAACGTTTTCCGATGCGCCTTACGAAGCCCCAGCCGCGACAGACGGGCTCTTGCGTCTCATGGCGGGCTCCCTGGGCACGGACTGGGATCTGCCGTATGAGAAGCTTGACCTGCCGGTGCTGATCCTTACCGGCGCCCATGACCGGCTGTTTCGTATCGAAGAGGATGTGGCGGAAATGAAGGGCCGCATTCGCGACGTAGACGAGAAACTCTACCGCGACGCAGGTCATCTCATACCGATGGAACGCCCCGAGCGTTTCGTGCTGGACCTGCTGGCCTTTGCGACCGGTTGTTGATTGCTCGTGCTGATACACGGTAGGCTGATAAGTGCCGCAATGGAGAGCTTTGAACATGACCGATGGCGACAAAGAAAAGTACCTCAAACTGGTGCTTGTGGTTTTCGGCGTTATCTTTTGCCTGGTGTATCCGCTCAGTGTTGTCTGGCCGTCCGGCTGGCAATGGCATGGCGGGGGAGGCAGCTATTACTTTCAGATGATCTGTGGGGTTTACGCCACGTTGGGCATCTTCCTGATCCTCGCCTCGAAAAACCCGTCGGCAAACCGCAGCCTGATTTCCTTCACGGTTTGGTCGAGTGTCGTTCACGCGGTGATCATGGGCGTGCAGGCAATGGGCGATGCGCGTGAAACGGGCCATCTGATCGGCGATGTGCCGGCGCTGCTGCTGGTGGCTGTGGTGCTCTGGTTCCTGTCGCCGGGCAGCGGGCTGAAACTCGGAACCAGCTGAGCGTTTCCCAATCTCCGGGCAAAAAAGCCCCCGAGCGGCTCATGCCGCCCGGGGGACCGTGCTGGAGTGTTTATGAATAACGATACGGGACGCCGGTTTTTTCCATAACCGCGGAATAGTCCTTGAAGATCTGGACAACCTTGGCCGCACGCGGGCTGGCGGCTGCCAGCTCATCCCAGAACTCGGATGAGTCCTTCACCACCTGATCCCATTCTTCCGCCGGGATCGTTGTCAGTTCCATCTTCTTGCCTTCGACGCGAAGCTTGGCTTCACCGCCCCAGTACCAGACCTGACGGTAGTAGTGCGAGCTGTCCATGGAGAGCTTGAACAGTTCCTGCAGGTGCGGCGGCACCTTGTTCCAGCTGTCGGTGTTGGCGAAGTAGGAACCGCACCATGCGCCGGTGACGTTGTTAAGGAGGGCGTAATTGCAGACATCCGCCCAACCGACCTCGTAGGCTTCGGTGAAGCCACACCAGGCCACGCCGTCGAGTTCGCCGGTCTGGATCGCGACTTCGATGTCATCCCACGGCAGGGTCACTGGAACCAGGCCGTAGCGTGACAGGAAGCGGCCGGCGGTCGGCACGCCGAATACGCGCTTGCCCTTCATGTCCGCAAGGCTGCGGATGGGGTCCTTGGTGAAGATGTGAAGCGGATCCCAGGCGCCTGCGCCAAGCCATTCCACGCCCTCGATCTCGCCATAAGCTTCCGCCCAGATCTGATCCAGACCGTAATATTTGAACAACACCGGCAAATCGAGGCTGTAACGGGTTGAGAACGGGAAGTAGCCGCCGAAGACATTGATGTCGACCGGAGATGCCATGGTGGCATCGTCGCTCTGCACCGCGTCGATGGTGCCGTTCTGCATGGAGCGGAACAACTCGTCCGTCGCAACCAGCTGGTCGGCGTAATAGAGCTCGATTTCCATTTCGCCGTGTGCTGCCCGGTTGAAGGCTTCGATCTGAGGCTTGATGACGTGTGCGCCGAGCGGGGCGCCTGAATAGGTCTGAAGCCGCCATTTGATCGGGTTTGTTGCCGAATAGGCGTAGGGCGCACCTGTGATCAGGGCGCCTGTGCCGACGGCGGCGCCACCAGCCTTTTTCAGAAATCCGCGACGGTTGCTCGCCTCATTCTTTTTTGGCGTTTTAGCTTTTGTCATTTCGTCCTCCTGTTTACGTGAAAAGCACCGTCCTTATCCGTCCGCATCATTTGCCATACACGTAGTTCGGCAGCCAGAGTGCGAGTTGGGGAAAGACGATCACAAGTATCAATCCAAGCGTCATGACGAGCACGAACGGAACTATGGATCGATAGATGTCGGCTAAAGTAATTTCCTTTGGAGCCATCGCCCGCATCAAGAACAGATTGTATCCGAAGGGCGGGGTCATATAGGCGATCTGGCAGGTGATCGTGTAAAGAACGCCGTACCAGATGGGATTGAACCCGAGCGCTACGATGAGCGGTACATAGAGCGGCGCGACGATCACCAGCATGGCGGTGTCATCAAGGAACATGCCCATCACGATGTAAGACAATTGCATCATGATGAGGACTTCCCAGGGGGTCAGGTTCCAGTTGGTGATAAAGAGGGATTCAATGGCCTTGACGGCGCCGATGCCGTCGAACACCGCGCCGAAGCAGAGCGCTGCCAGGATGATCCACAAGAACATGCAGGAGACGCCGAGCGTCTTGCGTAGCGTTTCCTCAATGACGTGCCGTGTCAGGCGTCGCTTGACCAGTGCCGCAAGTGTTGCCGACGTCGCCCCAACCGCAGAGCTTTCCACCAGACTGGTGATGCCCATCAGGAACAAGCCGGTCATGAAGAAGAAAATCAGGAAGGGAAGAATGCCGGCCCTCAGCAATCTCAGCTTCTCCGAAAACGGTATGTTGCGTTCTTCTTCGGAGACGGTTGGGCCAAGTTCGGGCTGCAAATGGCAACGGAT
>JAJFHM010000051.1 GCA_021775625.1 Hyphomicrobiales bacterium
ATTGGCGAGATAGGCCCACAGTTTGCCCCCGTAAAAGAACGGCCGCATCATCTTCACGTCCATCAGATGGGTGCCACCGAAATAAGGATCATTGACGATCACCACATCACCGGGATCAAGATCGGAAATATGATCGATCACCGCCTTGGTGGTTTCCTGCATCACGCCGAGAAAGATCGGCAGGCCCAGTTCACCCTGGGCAATGATGCGGCCGGTGGTGCGGTCATAAATACCGTTTGAGCGGTCATAGGATTCCGAAATGATCGGCGAGAACGAGGTGAGCTGGTGCACCAGGTCCATCTCGCTGGCGATCTGGTTGAGACCATTCTGCACCACTGCCAGGGTCACCGCATCGATTTTAGACGCCCCATCGCGGGCAAGGGCTTCGCCGACCTCGATGATGAGATTGCCATGGGCGTCGGCTGCGGCCCGTGTGCCCGGATCAACGGGAATGGTTGTGTCCAGTTGCTCGATGATCGCCGGGCCTTCGATCACAGCCCCCGGAGCGATGGTTTCACGGTCGAAAATACTGGTTTCATGCCAGGCGCCGGCAAACCACACTTGCCGCGTGGCAACCGGTTTTGGGGAACCGCTGTTGGTCACCTCCTCGATGCGCATCTGCGGGCGGGTCCGCACCCCGGTCACGGTGGTGCGCAGGTTGATGAGCATGGGCATCATTTCCGGCAACGCTATTTCAAAACGCTCGCGATAGAGCCTCGCAAACGCCTCAGCGACCATCGCCGGGTCAAATGTTTCGCCTTCAAGCGACACCCGGAAGACATGCGATTGCCCGCGATAGAGCAGATCGGCCTGATGGCGAACCTCCACCCGTTCGACCCGCACGCCTTCCTTCGTGATCAGTTTCTGGCCTGCATCTGCATGTCCAGCGAGGATCTTTTCCATATCATCCGCCTCCACGCCCATCAGCGGCTTGTGGATCGACTGGGTGAAATCGTGGCGCACATCCGCCAGCACGCAGCCCATGGCAGACGTGATCCCCGGATGACGCGGCACGATCACTTTCGGGACGCCCAGTTCGCGGGCGATCTCATTGGCGTGCAGCGGCCCCGCACCGCCAAATGCAAAAAGTGCGAATTCGCGCGGATCGTGGCCTTTTTCGATCGAAACCATGCGGGTGGCATGGGCCATCTGGTTGTTCGCCACCTCGAGCACTGCCGCCGCGGCCTGGGTGGCATCAAGCCCGAGTGGGGCGCCCACCTCTTCTTCCATCCGGCGGCGCACCAGATCGAGATCGGCGGGATCATCCGATCCGGTGATCGAGTGCGGATTGATCCGCCCCAGCAGGACATTCGCATCGGTAACCGTCGGCGCCATGCCGCCGCGGCCATAGGCGATCGGTCCCGGCAGGGCGCCGGCGCTCTGCGGTCCTACTTCCAGGAGGCCGCCGGCGTTCACTTTCGCAATGCTGCCGCCGCCCGATCCGATGGTATGGATATCGACCATGGGCACACCGAGCGGCACCGCATAGTCCATTTCCTTTTCCGTGGTGATGGCCGGCGCGCCGGACCGGATCACCGAGAGATCGAAACTGGTGCCCCCCATGTCGCAGCCGATGACGTTGGGAAATCCCGCAGCCATGGCAATGTGAGCAGCCGCAATGGCGCCCGCGGCCGGTCCGGACATAACCGTTTGCGCAGCATGCCCCCCGGCGGTCTCGGCGGTCATCATGCCGCCATTGCCCTGCATCACCAACAACTCGTGCCCGTAGCCGCCCTGTTTCAGATCGCCCGCCAGGCGCGCCAGGTAGCGCTGCATGATCGGCTGGATCTGGCCGTTCAGCGTGGCAGCGGTGGCGCGTTCGAACTCACGGATCTCGCGCAATACCTCGGATCCGATGGAAACCGGCATATCGGGCAGTTCGGCGCGGACAATTTCCCGCGCCCGTTCTTCGGGCCCCGAATTCACATAGGCATGCACAAAATGGATGACCAGCGCCTCGGCCCCCATGCCCGCAAGCCTGTGGGCCGCTTTTGCAACCGCCGCTTCGTCAAGCGGAACAAGCACATTGCCCGAAGCGTCAATCCGCTCGGGCACCTCGATGCGCATGTCGCGGGAAATCAGCGGTTCAAAATGACCGGTCATGCCCCAGGCGTTGGGCCGGGTGCGGCGGCCCAGTTCAAGCGTATCGCGGAAGCCCTCGGTGGTGATCAGGCCGCACTTGACGCCCTTGCGTTCGAGAATTGCGTTGGTGGCGATGGTGGTGCCGTGAACGATGGATTCAGTGCCGTTGAGCGACAGACCCAGTGCATTAACGCCTGCCATGAAGCCTTCCGCCTGATTGGCCGGCGTGGACGGAACCTTGGCAACACTGAATGCGCCGGTTTCCAGATCAAGCGACAAGAGGTCGGTGAAGGTGCCGCCGACATCGACGCCCAGTGTTACGGATGAAGTCATAAGCGAAGAACCGAACTCTCAGTTAGCGGCCGCGGGCATCAAGCCAGTTGAAACGCGCAACAACCGCAGGGGTGAACCATGGCGTTCCGCCATACCACCATTTGGTCGGGAAAGGCCGGTCGGCAAATACGGTTTTCGCGTCACGGTCTTTTTGCAAGACCCGCATTGCCATCTTGCGGCCAAGGTACGTGCCCATGGGCACGCCGGCAAAGCAGTATCCCAGGGCATAATGCATGCCGTCATGTGTGCCCACGTGGGGGTAGAGATCGAACGTTCCGGCGCCGAATCCATTCCACGCGCGCGACACTTTCACATTTTCCATGTCGGGCAGGATTTTTGTCATCCGGCCATGAATGGCGCGGGCGATCTTTTCGCCGTCATCGCTCATCAGGCCGGTTCGCCCGCCGAACAGCAGCCGCGAGCTGTCCGGCGCCCGCCGCAGATAGGTCAGGTTGTTGTTGAAATCATGTATCGTGCGGTCGACGGGAACAATCTGGTCGAGCTTTTCTTTCGGCAGTTCTTCCGTCGCGATCATCAAACCGCGGAAGGGTATCACCCGCCGCCGCAGCCACGGTGTCGCTTTCGGTGTGTAGCCGTTGGTTGCGATCAGTACGTCGCGCGTGCGGGTTGCACCCCGGCTCGTTGTCACCGTGAATTCAGAGCCGTCACGCACAATTTTCGTAACCGGCGTATGGCCAAGAACGTTTGCGCCTGCATTTCGCGCCCTTTGCAGGAGGCCCAGGTGATAGAGCCCCGGATGCAGCCCGCCAAGCCCCGGCAAGATCGCCCCCCCGTGATAGATGTCGGACCCCAGCGCTGTGTGCTGGTCCTGTTTCGACACCATTTCCGATTCATCGCCGAGATATTTCCGCCGCAGCTCGTATTCCCGCGCCATGCCTTCGTAATGCACCGGAGAGTTGGCTGCCATGTAGCGACCGCATTGCCGGTAATGACAGGTGATCTGTTCTTGTTCGATCAGCCCGGTGACACAGTCGAATGCGTCCTGCATTTCCCGGTAGACCTCGACCGCATAAGCTTCCCCCTTGGTCTCGAGAAGATGGCCGAAACTGTACTTGAGGGACTTGCCGACAAAGCCGGCATTGCGGGAACTCGCACCATATCCGGCCGGTCCCGCTTCAAACACAACCACGTGACGTCCCTCGCGGGTCAGGGTCAGGGCGGCGGAAAGGCCGGTGTAACCGGAGCCGACCACAACCGCGTCGGCCTTGTCCGGCACGTAGCCCAAATCTTCTTCCGGCCGCGGCGCCGCAGTCCACCAGTAGGGTTCGAACCTGAAATCGTCCGCAAAGATGTCATGCGAGCCTGCCATGGGAAAAAACTATAGCCACAAACATTGCAACAGGAAAACTTGAAAGTCGCCTGATCTAAGATCGCTTCACATTCATATGGAAACGATCTAGTTGCGGGCGGGGTCCCATCCATGTCTCAATGCGCCGGACCCAACGCCACTTCGACAACGTGAGCCGGAGCCCGACGCCTTATGGAGTTCACACTCAGCGACGATCAAACCGCGATCATCGACGCTGTCAGCGCCATTGTGGCCGGGTTCGGCGACGACTACTGGCTCGATCTCGACACCACCGGAATTTTCCCCGACGCGTTCTATGAAGCAATGATGTCCGGTGGCTGGCTTGGTATCGCCATGCCGCAGGACGTGGGCGGCGCCGGGCTCGGCGTCACGGAGGCAGCCTTGATGATGCGCACAGTTGCCGATTCCGCAGGCGGCATGGCCGCCGCATCTTCGATCCACATGAATATTTTCGGCCCCCATCCAATCGTCGTGTTCGGGACCCCGGAACAAAAGGCAGAGTGGCTTCCCGCTCTCATTGAGGGTCGCAACAAATGCTGTTTTGGCGTGACCGAACCGGACGCCGGGCTTGAAACCGGCGCCATCACCACTTTCGCGGCGCGCCAGGGCAATGGCTACGTCATCAACGGCCGCAAGATCTGGACCTCCACAGCCCAGCGCGCGGATAAGATCCTGCTGCTGGCGCGCACCACCGAAAAAGACCTCTGCACATCTTCCACCGATGGTCTGTCCCTGTTCTACACCGACCTTGACCGCTCTTACGCCGAAGTGCGGGAAATCCCCAAGATGGGCCGCAAGGCGGTCGATTCCAACATGATCTTCATCGATGCGCTGCCGGTCCCGGCCGACCATCTCATCGGCGAGGAGGGCAAGGGCTTTCAATACCTTCTGCACGGCCTCAACCCGGAACGCATCCTGGTCGCCGCGGAAGCCGTCGGGATTGGCCGCAATGCTCTCAAGCGGGCCGCCGATTATGCCCGCGAACGGGTTGTCTTCGGCCGCCCCATTGGTCAGAACCAGGCCATTCAACACCCGTTGGCGCTGTGCTGGGCCGAGCTCGAAGCCGCCGACCTCATAACGATGCGGGCGGCCTGCGCCTATGACGCAGGCGAACCCGCCGGATTATACGCCAACGCGGCCAAGTATCTGGCCGCTGAAGCCGGCTACACGGCGGCGGAACAGGCGGTTCTCACTCATGGCGGCATGGGGTACGCCAAGGAATATCATGTCGAACGCCTGATGCGCGAAGCCATGATCCCGCGTCTCGCACCGGTCAGTGCCCAGATGATCCTCTGTTACATCGCCGAAAAGGCGCTGGGTCTGCCGAAGTCCTATTGAAAATTTGGTTACGGCTACCAAATTTTTGCCACACGGCCGGGCGATGGGTGAGATAACCGACAGCACATCTCGACCGCGCCAGAATGTTGTGTTAATCGGACCGTCAATCTTCTTACTTTCAACCGCTGGGTACAGATGGCGGACCTCCGCAGTAATTTCGAAAGCACTCTTGTCACCCTGCGCAACCAGCCCTTCGAGGTTCGGTGGGCGCGGTATTGGTCAATGGTGCTTGAAGCGCTTGAGTATGCACCGGAATCGCTGGAGCATCTCAATCAGCTGATTGTCGGGCAGGAAGAACATATCGCCGCAGCAGAGCGGCGGCCGACCATCGCAAAGATGCTGGGGGCCGAACGCGATGTGTTGCGGCGGGACGCCGACGACACGGTGATGGAGTTTCTGGCGCCGTTCTACAACAGTGAGGGTTCAACCCAGGAACGCGCCGCCCTCGCCGCAGAGCGCCGCCGCATCCGCGCCGAAATTCACCCTCATGCACAACAGGCGGATCCGGCCGACGCGTATGAAACCTATGTTCTGGTGCTGGATTACGCGACCGCGTTTGCGTCCGGTTCGGCCTCAGTGTTCAGAACATCCACGTTGCCCACTCCTGTTGCGCCGACTATCCCGACACCGCAAAGACCCGAGCGCAGCGCGCAAATGGCAGCCAACGTGCGCCACCGGCCACCACAGCAGCACCGGCAGCAGCAGCAACAACGGCCGCCGCAGCAACAACGGCCGCCACACCCGGCTCCTCCGCCACATCACGACCGGCATCCGCACGATCCCAGACCGCAACCAGCCCCGCCGCCGCGACATGAGGCGCACAGGCCGGACCGTGATCCCCGTGCGCTGCAGCGGCATGAAGAACATGAGCCCCGGCCCATCCCGCTTAATATGGAAGACGGGCGGCAGGCTCCGCCCAAGCGCCGGCGCGGCCCACTGATCGCGGCCGTCCTCATCATTGGTTTGCTGGCCGGCGGCGTGAGCGCTGCTTATGTGCTCAAGCCCGAATGGTTCAAGCTGCCGGATGTTTCCGCCTTGCTCAAGAGCGACACGGCAACAGAACCCGCATCCAGCCCGCAAGCCCCAAGTGATGACCCCGGGACCGAAACCGCAGGCGAGGTGCCTTCAACCCCGCTCGACCGCTTCTACAAGGTTATCATCGAAACCGACGCCTCTTTGTGCACTGCTCCTGCCGATATTGCCGCCTCCAACTGGACTGAAGTCTCGGCCTTCGTTGAGTGCGCCAAAATCCAGTCCGTCGATTTGGTGAGCAGTTTTCGCTACATGCTGGCGCAAGCCGGCGGGCGCTGGTTGGGCGGTGGCACATGGAGTGTTCCCGAAGGGCCAATGAAAGTGCAATTGTCCTCCGCCTGGGCACATGTCTCTCAGCTCGGCAGCCGCTGGAATGCGCAGGCCAGTGCTGCCGTGAAAGAGTACGGTTCGTCTTACTTCGGCTTTCAATCGCACGGCACCACCGGTTGGCGCTTTGCCGCCTGGCGCTGTCGCTGCAACCTGCAGGGCGAGTTCGTCGCCACCGACACGGCCAATGTGAAGCCGCGATTGTTCATTACCTCACCGGCGCAGATTCAAACTGAGGACGAGGCCCGTCAGGCCTACATGCAGGTGCGCAACTTCTTCCTCGGCCCCGACGCCAAGGGCAACGCGCAAACCGTGGAACAGGCGGTGACCAATGCGCATCTGCCGTATGATCTGCCGGGCGGACTGGGCATGGCCCGCCCGCTGCCGACCAAGGAGGCCGCTCAAAAAGCATGGGAAGAAGTCACCGCACTGCATGCCGCAGTCGGCTTTCAGGTGCATGAGCTGAACTGGACGGCAGAGTAACACCAAAGGAACTGACTATTGGCCCATGAATTGAGTCAATAGTCAGTTCCTTTGGTATAAAGCCGCCTGCAAGTCACCGTTTCGCCATATTGAATTTACTTCGCCGCTGCCTATATCCATAGGTGGGCGAGCTTACATGGGGATTGTTCATGCAATCATTCGCATGTCGTCGAGCGGCGACAGGCAGAAAAGCGTCGATATGATGAAAACTCAAAACCTGTCCAAATTACTGTTTGCCGGCGTTGCCGTAGGAATTGCGCTGAGCGGTGCTATTGTCCTGACGACCGCGGTATCTTCAATCTCCGAACCGGTATCAGTCTCCGAGACAAAGACCGACCGGCTTGTCGTTGAAGCCGGCAGCGATCCGAAATCGGATCGTGTGTCCTCCGGTGCGGAGCATCAACAGGTGGTGCGCGACGGCAAGTCCGACGCGCTCGAAATCACCCTGGCGATCCTGCGCGGAAGCGACATCACCCCATCCGATCCGCTACCGTTCCCGGACGCTCTGGAGACGGCCGAAATCGACATTGAGGCTGATACCGAAACCGCCATCGTGGCCCCGGTAAAAGAAACCATCAAGACCCCGGTCGCCGCGCCCACGGTAAAGGTTGTTACCAGCCGCGCCGAACCCGTGAACATCATTCCGGTCCCGGCGCCTGTCGAAAACACGCCGGTCTCGGCACCGACAACGACCACCAATTTCACCACGGAGCCAGCGGCTGTTTCCTCCGATATCGGCATTCGGCCCGATCTGGCACGGTAACGCAGAACCTATAACGCTTCGCGCGATGTGTGCAGAACGAGCTTTTGCAGGATGCGGTCGAGGCAGGCTGATTCCTCTTCGCTCAACGCCGCGAGAATTTCGTTTTCGCGCGCAATGAAGAGCTTGATGATCCGCTCGTGCAACTCCCGCCCCCGGCGCGTGATCTTGAGCATCGCCTGACGCCCATCATCGGGATCCGGCGTCCGGTCGAGATATCCCACAGACAACATGCGATGAACCGCGCGCGAAATTGAATTGCGCGGCCGGCCGGTCATGTTGGCGACGTCCTGTGCCGTCAGTTGCGGCAGGTGCGCCAGACACAGCAACAGCAGATACTCTCCACGGTTAAGGCCGAAATTCCGTTTGATCTCGTCATAGACCGGCAGCACAAGGGAATTGGCCAGAAACGAGATCCGGTAGGTGCCGCGGACCTCGATACGGTCGAAGATCACCGTCAGGTCGCGGTTTTCCGCTGTGTGCTTCTCCGGCATAATCAGATCCTGCAACGGTTGCGTCGATTTCCAGTCTTGCAGAAATCTTCCATCTTGACCATAATGTTCCATATGGAACAACATTTCGGATTGTGACAGGCCGGAGGCGCCGGGGGTCTGAACTGCGCAAGAAACTGACGATCCCCGATTTGCGTGCTGCCGCGCATGCTAACGCCAGTGAAAGGTTGCTTGCAGCGGTCTACGAAGGCACCGATAAAACCGAGCTGCGCGCCTGACGCGCCAAACGACCAAGGGAGAGCCAACATGACCCCTGATCAGATACTCTCATACCCCGCACGGGTTCTGACCCAGTCCCAGCGCGAGCACTATTTCGAGCACGGCTATATCGGCGTCCAGAGCCTGGTGCCGAAAGACACCCTGGATGAGCTGATCGCCGTCACCGATGCATTCTTCGAAAAAAGCTGCGCCGAGACGGTGTCCGGCGAGGTGTTCGACATCGGCCCCGGCCACAGCGCCACGTCACCACTGTTGCGCAGGCTGAAAAGCCCTGACGAACAGCATGACACCTATTGGAACTTCACGACCGGCCTGATGGCGGACGTTGCCGCCGACCTGGCAGGGCCCAACGTCACGTTCCATCATTCGAAACTGAACTTCAAATGGTTCGATGAAAGCGACACGGTCAAGTGGCACCAGGACATTCAGTTCTTCCCGCATACCAACTACAACGTCTTCACCATCGGCTGTTACCTCGCCGACACCGACATGGCCAACGGTCCGCTCGCGGTGTTGAAGGGCTCGCACAACGAGGACCTTTACGATCAATATGACGCAAACGGCAACTGGACCGGCATGCTCTGCGACGAAGACGCCGCCGGCGTCGATATGAGCCGCGCGGACTATCTGACCGGTCCGGCCGGATCGATCACCGTTCACAATGCACGCGCTTTGCATTATTCGCCGTCGTCGAAATCGCCCCTGCCGCGTCCGTTGCTGTTGAACTGCTACACGTCTGCCGATGCCAAGGCCTATACGGCACATCCCCAGCCCACATCGCACACCTATCAGATCGTGCGCGGCGAAGAGGTTAAATGGGCGCATCATGATCCGCGCCCTTGCCAGTTGCCACCGGACTGGTCGCGCGGCTATACCTCGATTTATGCCGCTCAGGCGGGCGAAGACAAACCGCCAGCCATGTAAACCCGCGGGATCCGAAGGGAGTTCACAATCAATGGGCGGAAACCGTGCGGCGACACCGCGGCGCAGCTTCATCTTTTCCCCCGGCCTCAAGCCGGAGATGTTCCCCAAGGCGCTCGCCTGCGGCACCGATATTGTCTGCGTCGAGCTTGAAGACGGCATTGCGCCAAAGGACAAGGAGCAGGCCCGCAAGCATGCCATGGCGTTGTTCGCAGAACCCCGGGCCGACGACGGGGTTGAGCGCATCGTCCGCATAAACTGTCTGCGCTCAGCCTTTGGCCTGGCTGACGTTCAGGCCGTGCTCGACACCGACACGCCGCCGCCCGCCCTGATGCTGCCCAAGGTGATGACGCCCGACGAAGTGGTCTGGCTCGACGACCTCCTCACCGAACGCGGCCATGCAACCCGCCTCCACATCATCATCGAGACCAATGCCGGCCTTGAGGCGGTCCACGACATCGCCCGCGCCAGCCAACGTACGGATGCCCTGTTTTTCGGCGGTGTGGACATGGCCGCGGAACTGCGCTGCAAGAATACCTGGGACAACCTGCTCTATGCCCGCTCCCGCATCGTCCATGCCGCCGCCGGGGCCGGGCTCGACGTTATCGATGTGCCCTATCTCGATCTCGAAGATCTCGACGGCATGGAGCGCGAAGCCACCCTGGCGCGCGACCTGGGGTTCAGCGGCAAAGGCTCGGTCCACCCCAGGCAGATCGCCACTTTGAACAAGGTGTTCACGCCCGACGTGGCAACCATCGCCCGCGCCCGTCGCATCATCGATGCCTTCGCCGAGGCGGATACCGGTCTGGTGGTCATAGATGGAAAACTGATCGAAAAGCCGGTGCTGCGGGACATGCACCGCATTCTCGCCATCGCCGACCGGGTGGCGGGTTAGGCAACCGGTCAACTTGGCTCTGTGACCCCATAGAGCTGGATGGCTGCCGCGACCTTCAATGAAACCTGCTTGAGGTCTTCGCCGATCTTGCGGCGATAGGTTTGCGTGAAGCGGCGGATCGGGCCGGTCGCGCCGATGCTGAAGGTAGCGCCGATGTTGCCGATGCGGATCGGAGCGGCGACACTCGATACGCCGACCTCGATTTCCTCGACACATTCGGCAAAGCCGAGGTCGCGAATTTCGGCAAACTCCCGTTCCAGCGCGTCCCGGTCGATCTTGGTGTGTTTCGTATAGGCGCGCAAGGGTCCGTTCAGGATGTCCTCCTGGAAACTTTCCTCGGCAAATGCCGCGATCGCCTTTGAACAGGAACACGCATGCATGGGCCGGTGCCCGAGCCCTGGATGAATGAAGGAGCGTGTCGCATCCGCCGGAGTTTCCACATGAATGATTTCAACGCCCTTGTTGCGGAACCGTGAGAGGAACACGGCCTCGCCGAAGTCGATGGCCGCCTGCTTCAAAGTCGGCGCCGCGGCATGGCGCACGTCCACATCCGAGTGACCGAGCAGGGCAATACGGATCAGCCGTTCTCCAATCAGATAGCGCGACGAGCCTTGCGGGTCATCCAGCAGGCGATGTTCCGCCAGGGTCTGCAGCAAGCGGTAGCACGTCGGCCGCGGCAGGCCGGTGACCTGCTGCAATTCGGATGCAGAGACCGGCCGCCCGGCGGCAGCAACCGTTTCCAGCACGGAAATTAGTCGATCCAGATGCATTTTTCTCACTTTACAGACGTTTGTCTCATATATTAATAAATAACCTTCTGCGGATCAAGCGCCGCAATCGGTGACCACACAAGGCTGGAGATGTGCAAAACATGGCGGGAAACGGAATGTCGGAGTGTTGCGGTCCGGGCTATGCCTCTCCGGCGGACGCCATGAAGGCGCCACGCGAAAAGCTGCTCTACTCCATCGCGATCTACACCGGCACCGGCATCCAGAAGCCGGACTATCTCGTCACCATCGACGCTGATCCCGATAGCCCGGCCTACAGTCAGGTGATTTCGCGGCTCGAGATGCCGGGGATCGGAGACGAGCTGCACCACATGGGTTGGAACGCCTGTTCGTCCTGTCATGGCGATGCCGACATGGAGCGCAAGTATCTCATTGTGCCCGGCGTGCGGTCTACCAACCTGCATATCGTCGATTGCGCCACCGACCCCCGCAATCCAAGGCTCCACAAGGTCATCGAAGGATCCAAGATCAAGGCGAAGACCAACCTCTCCGCCCCGCACACCGTGCATTGTCTCGGCTCCGACATCATCATCTCCATGCTCGGCGACGCCCAGGGCAACGCACCCGGCGGCTACCTTCACCTCAACAAGGACTTCGAAATTGTCGGCCGCTGGGAAAACTCCATGGGTGACATCAAGTTCGGCTACGACTTCTGGTACCAGCCGCGCCATAACGTGATGGTCTCCAGTGAATGGGCCGCACCCAACACCTTCATGCCAGGCTTTGATCTGGAAGAAGTGGGCCATCTCAAATATGGCCGGGAGCTTCACTTCTGGGACTTTGAAAAGAAAGAGCCCAAGCAGACTTTTTATCTCGGCGAGGACGGGCTGATCCCGCTGGAAGTCCGCTTCCACCATGACCCTGCCTCAAGTCACGGGTTTGTCGGTGCCGCACTTTCAGCCAACATCATTCACTGGTGGAAGGATGAGGGCGGGGAGTGGCAGTGGGAAAAGATCGTGGATGTGGAAAACGAGCCCCACCCGGAATGGCCGATCCCCGTACCCGGCGTGATTTCGGTGATCCTGCTCTCCATGGATGACCAGTTCCTGTATCTCTGCAACTGGCTGCATGGCGACATCCGCCAATACGACATATCCGATCCGCACAATGCGAAACTCACCGGGCAGGTCTGGATGGGCGGCCTTCTCGGCCGCGCCCCGGAGGTCAACGGCGTCAAGGTCACCGGTGGGCCGCAGATGATCCAGCTCTCGCTCGACGGCAAGCGGCTCTATGTCACAACATCGTTGTTCTCCACCTGGGACAATCAGTTCTATCCGGAAATCCGCACCAATGGCGGCTGCATGTTGATGGTCAACTGCGATTCGGATAAGGGCGGCATGCAGATCGATCCGGACTTCGTGGTCGATTTCGGCAAGGAACCGAACGGTCCGTCACGCTGCCACGAGACCCGTTACCCGGGCGGCGACTGCACAAGCGACATCTGGCTATGACCACCTACACCATCACCCTCGCAAATCGGGATGGCGCGTCGTACCGGGTTGCAGCACACCGCCCGCTGCTCGACAGCTTGCGCGATCAAGGCGTTGATTTGCCTTATGGCTGCCAGTATGGCGGCTGCATCACCTGTGCCGCCAAGCTGACGCAGGGCAGCGTCAACCAGAAAGCCCAGGTCGCCCTCAACAACCGGCAAATCAACGACGGCTACGTCATTTTGTGCGTCGCCCGGCCGACCGGCGACTGCACGCTGGAGATCGGCGTCGACAGCCACGACAAGCTCTACCGCAATCCGTTTCTCGATCCGCTAAAACCCCATGAACTGAAGGCGGACATCGCCACCCCGCTCAAGGAACCGACATGACCCAAGCCACGCACATGGACCACGATCAGCCCTATGCGGATGACTATCTGCAGGGCATTCTGAAATCTGTAAAAACCATTGCCATGGTCGGTGCCAGTCCGGACAAGACCAAGTTCTCATACGGCGTGCTGCGGGTACTGCACGAGACCGGCTACGACATGATCCCGGTCAATCCGCGTCCCGATGTCACCGAAATACGCGGCATCAAGGTTTACCCGACGCTCGCTTCGATCGGCCGGCCCATCGACATGGTGCAGGTGTTCCGCCGCGCCGAGGACCTGCCCGGCGTCGCAAAGGAAGCCATCGACGTCGGCGCCAAAGTGCTGTGGGGCCAGATCGGCGTCACTCACAAGGATGCCGCCCGGATGGCGGAAGATGCCGGCCTCAAAGTGGTGATGAACCGCTGTCCGAAGATTGAACTGTTCCGTCCGTTCTGGAAGCCGTAACTGCATCTCGCAATCTGAGCCGCGTTAGTTCTCAGTAAGACCGTGGCATGCCGAGCACATGCTCGGCGACATAGGACAGGATCAGGTTGGTCGAGATCGGCGCCACCTGATAAAGCCGGGTCTCGCGGAACTTGCGCTCCACGTCATATTCCTCGGCGAACCCGAAGCCGCCATGGGTCTGGAGACAGGCTTCGCCCGCCGCCCACGAGGCGTCCGCTGCCAGCAGCTTGGCAAGGTTTGCCTCTTCGCCCGGGTTGTGCCCGTCTTCAAACAACCTGATCGCCTCGCGCAGCATCAACTCCGCGGACCGCATCTGGCCATAGGCTTTCGCAATCGGAAACTGGATGCCCTGGTTCTGACCGATGGGCCGGCCGAACACCGAGCGCTCCTGGGCATAAGACGACGCCTTCTCGATGAACCATTTGGCATCGCCAATGCATTCGGAGGCGACCAGGATCCGCTCCGCGTTCATGCCTCCGAGTATGTAGCGAAAGCCCTTGCCTTCTTCGCCAATGAGGTTCCCCGCCGGCACCGGCATGTCATCGAAAAACACTTCCGTCGTGGCGTGGTTCATCATGGTGCGGATCGGGCGGATGGTGAGGGATTTGCCCAGAACCTCGCGCATATCGACCAGAAAAACCGAAAGGCCGTCGGTCTTTTTTGCCACCTGATCGCGCGGCGTGGTGCGGCACAAGAGCAATAATAAGTCCGAATGTTCGGCTCTCGACGTCCAGATTTTCTGGCCATTGACTATATAGCGGTCACCATCGCGCCGTGCTGTTGTGCGCAGTGCCGTAGTGTCGGTGCCGCTGGTCGGCTCCGTCACCCCGAACGCCTGCAGCCGCAGACTGCCTTCTGCAATGCCGGGCAGATACTTCTGCTTCTGGGCCTCCGATCCGTGCCGCAACACGGTTCCCATTGTATACATCTGAGCATGGCAGGCGGCCGCGTTGCAGCCGGCGCGGTGCACCTCTTCGAGCACTGCCGCCGCCGCCGAAATCGGCAGGCCGGAGCCGCCATAGTCTTCCGGGATCAATGCGCCGAGATACCCCGCATCAGTCAAAGCCTGGACAAACTCCGTCGGATAAGCCTGTTCCCGGTCGCACTTGCGCCAGTACTCGCCGGGAAAATCGGCACACAGCCGCACCACGCTTTCACGGATGTCTTGGTGATCCAGTTCGTAGTTCACATATCACCTGATATTTTCTGCTCCAGGGCGCCCGGCCGTCACCGCATGACGAACGGGTTGGCCACGGTGGTTTCCTGGGCGATCCAGACCGATTTCACCTGCATATACTGCTTGATCGCATCCATGCCGCTTTCCCGGCCAATGCCGCTGCGCTTGTAGCCGCCGAACGGCGAGGTGAAGCTGACCGCACGATAGGTATTGACCCAGACCGTACCGACCCGAAGCTTCTCCGACATGCGGAGGGCACGCCCGATATTCTGCGTCCACACGCCCGCGGCCAGTCCGAAGTCGATATCGTTGCCGATGGCGATGGCGTCTTCTTCCGTATCGAACGGGAT
>JAJFHM010000052.1 GCA_021775625.1 Hyphomicrobiales bacterium
CCTCCGGCAGCGTTGCGGCGCTTGCCCGATGCACCACATCGTGGCTCACGCACCGCGCCTTACCGGGCGAACCGATTTGGCGCCATCAAACGGTTCCATATGAACGTGTAACGATCTACATCCGCTGATATGGGCCGGGCAAGTGCGTCTGGCCGGAATTGTTCTATTTGAGAGCGCCAACAGGTTCGAGCACAAGCAGGCGCCGGTTCGCAGGCGGCTGACCGCCAATGTCCTTGTCGTGGAACTGCATGTCGATGCGGTGCACTTCGCGCAGGGTTCCGCGTCCCAGCAATTGCGGCAGCTGGGCTTCCGGCCGCTCCAGATCAATCATGTAATCGATGACCGACCGGGCGGCGTTGTCGATCAGATCGAACAGCTGATCGCTGTCGGGTTGACGCTCACCGTAGGGTTTGAGTGAATAGCCGAGAATGACCAGACCGTAGGAAAAAGGCTCAAGGTCGAAACTTACCTGCTGAAATTTCTGCGCCAGGTGGCGCACGCGGCACGGTGCACCCTTCAGCTCTGCTTCTTCCAGCGGCTTCATTTTCGGGTCGACGCTGAGAACGGATTTGGGATGATGGGTCAGAAATCCGGTGATCGGCAACTTGTACCCACCGATCTCGACAATGTGCTCGCAGCCGCGCAGGAAGTGGGCGGCAAGCGCATGGCGTGCCGTCAGGACGGGAGCTGCCAGGTGCGGGATGTCTTCCGGCGGAGCGTGCGGATTACCACGGCGGTTGCCCGCTGGTTCACTAGGGTCAGGACCCATTAATTCCATCCATTCTGCGCCGCCGGATTTGCCGTCTGAGCAGGCAGGCGCAGGTAACCGCCCGGTATTCAAGCCTGCCTAACGCACTCAGAGGGCAAATCCGGCGCGCCCGAAGGGTTTGGCGGGGAGGGCCCGCCTTCTGGCAAACAATGCTCGATAAGGCGAAAAGCCTGATCTTGCGCTTGTTTATCAGCATTCGAACCCTCCCTGCCGAACAGAATTGTATGGAATTAGTGAGTCCTGACCCTAGCTGTCATGAGCACCGGCTATCAGATTTCACGCCAAACCAAAAGCAAAACGCGACGGTGAACCGCCGCGCCTGCGATATTTCGCGTGGCTCTAGACGCCTTTGAGTATATTGCCAAGTGCGAGGACGACGAAGGCCACGACGGCGACCCAGAAACCGTTCTCGGTGACAAACGGAAGGGCGCTGAATTTGCCGATGACGGCCAAAGCGGCAAGAACGACGGCAATGATGAAAATTGGCATGGTGGGGGCGCTGAGGTTCATGGCGACATCTCCTTGGATTGTCCGAATCCGTGTTTCGACTCTAGGCGATGAATTCACAAATAGCATCCACTGTGTTTGCTCAACGTCCTCCCGAAATCGGCACCAGCACCGCGCTGACATAGCTTGCCGCATCGGACATCAGCCACAAGATGGTTTCCGCGACTTCTTCAGGAGTGCCGATCCGGCCCATGGGAACCCCCGGCAGAAGACGCTCGAGCCGCTCCGGGCTGCCGGCGCGGGCATGGATTTCCGTGTCGATCAGTCCTGGATTCACCGCGTTGACCCTGATGCCTTCCGCGGCGACTTCCCTGGCAAGCCCGATCGTGAAACTGTCGACGGCGCCCTTGGAGGCGGCATAGTGAACGAATTCGTTGGGGCTGCCCAGTTCTGATGCGCGGGATGAAACGTTGACGATGGTGCCGCCTTGCCCGCCGTGCTTTGTCGACATTCGCTTGACTGCCTCGCGGGCGCAGAGAAACGGAGCAATGACATTGACGGCCATGATCTGCTGCAGGGTCGCGGCGTCCATGTCCTCAACCCGGGTGATGCGGCCGGTGATGCCGGCATTGTTGACCAGGCCGCCAAGCGCGCCGAACTCCCGGTCAAACGCGTCGAACATGGCAAGGATGTCTTCTTCTCTTGCCATGTCTGCTTCAAAGGTTGCGGCGCGGCCGCCATCGTCCGAGATCTCCTTGGCCAACAACGCGGCTTCGTCGGCGCCGGTCCGGTAGTTGATGAGGACGGGGTGCCCGCGGTGGGCCGCAAGCCGTGCGGTTGCGGCACCGATCCCGCGGCTGGCGCCGGTGATGAGAAGGGCAGGTTTCATGGTCGCACTCCAATCAGGCGTTGCATACAAGAACGCTAATACCGGTCTAGGGCCTGTTGAGTATCATAGTTGCAGTGTCGGTTTGACCAGATTGGTCCGGTTTGGTGATGTGAGGAGGAAGGACATGCCGGGCATATTCGACGACGGATGTCGCGAAACCGGGCCAATCTGGCCAAATCCCGCAGGAACGCGGACCATTTGGCCGCTGGACAGCGTTGCTCAAGGCTTGAAGTGGCAAACACTACGGCGCCTTTCGCGCCTTTCCAGAGGCCAAATGGGCCACGCCGACGCTACAACAATGATACTCAACAGACCCTTGCGCAAGTGTGATTTGCATGCGGGCAGGATCTTTGAAACGGTGGCGCCATGAAAGCATGTGGTTCACGACTGGTGTGCGGGCTGTTTGCGCTTTGTCTTGGGTGGGGGATTGCAACCTCGGCACTGGCTGGCGGCCTCGATGGCGCGCGCGCTTTGCTTTTGGCGGCGGCGCCTGTCGATGGTCCGGCACTTGGCCCGGATGTGCTCACCGGAAAGCCGGTGATCGTGACATTCTTCGCCTCGTGGTGCCCACCATGTACGGATGAGTTCATTACTCTTAATCAGGTCCGCGACAGGTATCCTAGTGAGAGATTGAGCATTGTCGCCATAAATGCGTTCGAAGCCTGGGGCGGAAAGAAAAACCCGGCGCGGATGGCGCGCTTCCTTGATCGGACAAAGCCTGCCTTTCCCATGGTCGAGGCGACAGGTGAAATCCTGCGAGTGTTTGGCAATGTGGAACGCATCCCGACCCTGATCGTCTATGACCGCGACGGGCGGGAAGTCTGGCGTTTCGTCCACGCGGTGGATGCCGCCAAGACGTCGGCATCTCTGCAGGATATCCAACAGGTCCTGGCGCGGTTGAACGCAGAGTAGCTCTGGGCATGTTGACGCCTAATCTCTAAACTCGGCGACCATGGGGTTGCATCAGGCAGAAGACGAGCAGGCCGATCCGTCTGCCGCCGTAGTCTACGGCGTTCATTGGGCGGTCTTTTTGCCGACTGGTGTGATCGCCTGTCTTTATGGCGTTCTGTGGCTGTGGTTCGGCGACGTCGACGGAACGTCCGGCGGCATGGCGCGCGCGGCCCTTCTGGTTCTTGCCGTGGGCGTGCCCCTGCTCATTGTCCATGCCGGTCTGCGGTTCGCAAATGGCCGGCTTGAGCTGGGCTCGAAGGAACTTATCGCGCGGCCGGGATGGCCGGTGCGCCGTGAGCGGCATGTCGCCTATGCTCATATAGCCGATGTCAAGCTGCGCCGCGGCCTTATCGGCCGGGCGCTGGACGTCGGCTCACTGGTGATCACCGACCGCAATGGCGATCACACGGTTATGCCGGATCTGGCGGACCCTCAAGGCGTGCTGCAAGCGTTGCAGTCGCGATGGCGGGCGAAACCTCAGTGAGAAATTGATGTCGGTGGTGGCCGGCGTGGTCCCCATTCGACGTGGAGTTTCCTGCGCGGGACGTAGGCGTCCGAAAGGTGACGCCAGAACATGAAGGTGAGGCTCGCGGTAACGGCAAGAATCAGGCTCAGCAAACCCACATACCAACTTCTGTTGGGGGCTGGGATGGCCGCCGACAGGCCGGCGCCTTGAGGTTCGACACCCAATCCGGCGTAAGTGTAAATCGAACCCGCCCGGAGAATGCCTGCATAGCGGACAAGCGGTGGGTGTTCGGCCTCTGGTGCCAAACTGTCAGCATGTGGCGGCCAGTTGCCGGTCAAGCCGGGTGGCAGGCCCGGGTTCAGCCGGGTTTGCGCATCATGCTTTGACCATGTGATCTGTTGCGTGTCCAAGGTGCTGGCCAGAACGCCTTTGGCACCGGCGATGCCGAGGAAGAAACCGGCCAGCAATCCGAACAGAAGATAGAACAGCAATACCGAGCGGCGGTGCACGTCGAGCCGCGATACGTGGGTTTCGACCAGGCTCATGGCTTGCTCTTCGAATGGGCGATCAGACCGGCGCTGGGCGCGGCGGTCCTCAAGGCTTGTGACTGTGAGTGTACGCATACTGGACATACTGCTTCCCTACAGGCCGCAGAAGCGGGCGAGTCCAAGTTGAGCCCGTTTTTGCGGCCAGAGTTGTGAGGAAGTTTGGGGTCTTTCAGGTCATTTGATGTCGACTTTGTGGCGCAGCCCTGCACGACGTCAACTGACGTCGGGACGCCAGTCGATGGTGACATGTCCGGATTGCGTCCGCACCCGGTCAAGCCAGGCGCCAATGGCCGGGTAGGGGGCAAGGTCAAAACCGCCGTGGTCCGCCATGTGGGTATAGGCATAAAGCGCCACATCGGCGATCGAGTAACGGTTGCCGGCGAAAAAGTCTGTGTCCGTAAGATGCGTCTCCATCACCTGAAGGGCCTGATTGCCCCGCTCCATCCAGCCGGCAATGTCGTCGTTGGTTTTTTCCGCCCGGCCACCCGGCATGATGTGCAGCCAGAAGCGGGCAACGGCGATGTAGGGTTCATGGCTGTATTGTTCGAAGAACATCCATTGCAATATCTGGGCGCGGGTGTAGCGGTCATCCGACAGGAGATCGGTCCCTTCTGCAAGGTACCACATTGCAGCATTCGACTCCGGTATGATCCGGCCGTCGTCGAGTTTGAACGTTGGAACCCGCCCGTTCGGATTGATCGCGAGAAACTCCGGTGTGCGGCTTTCACCCTTCAGGATATCGATGTCGTGGAGTTTGAACGGGATGCCGAGCAGCGCCAGAACCAGGCGGATCTTGTAGCAGTTGCCGGAGTCCTGCATGGAATAAAGAGTGTGCATCGGGGCGTTCGCCATGGTGTGTGCCGGTTGGAGCTACGGGCCGTCATAAATCCACTTTACCCGCTTGTACCACTGTTCTGCGGTCAGGCGCTTCATCACCTGATTGCGCGCGAACCGCTTTACCCCACGGGCGTGGTAGATGCTGCCCTGCCGCCGGCTTTCGCGGTAGAGCCTGGCCGTTCTGGGTTGCCGCGTGGTCTGGTAGTTCCCGAATGCCGTTTCGAAGTGTCCGCCGGTATCCTGGAGGCAACGCGCCAGGATGTGTGCGTCTTCTATGGCCATGGCCGCGCCTTGCGCGAGATAGGGCAGGACCGGGTGGGCGGCGTCGCCCAGCAGTGTCACACGACCGTCAGACCAGATCCTGGCGGGTGGGCGGTCGGCCAGGGCCCATTTTCCGTAGTCCGGGCTTGCTTCGAGAATTCCGATCAGTCGGTCGCAGCAGTGCTTAAATTGCAGCACCACCTCTTCACGCGCGCCGGTGCCGTGCCAGCCGTCGTCGCGCCAGGTGTTCTCACAGATCGCGACCACGTTGTGACGCCGGCCGCCGCTCACCGGGTAGTGGACCAAATGCATGCCGGGTCCTGCCCACAAGGTGGTGGCGTTCGCCGTGCAGTGGGCCGGCATGGCGGCTGGTTCAACCAGTGCGCGGTAGGCCGTATGGCCGGCATAATCAGGCGTGTCGTCGCTGAGCATCTGGCGGCGCACGGTCGACCACAGACCGTCGGCTCCCACCAGTGCTGCGCCCGAGATCTTCCGGCCTTCGTCGGTCTGCAGTTCGACGACGTTTGAGGACTGCTCGTACCCGGCGATAGTTTGGCCGGTTTCGATGGTGATACCGGCTTCCGCCAAACAGGCATCCAGCAAGGCTGTGTGCAGGTCACCACGATGGATGACAGCATAGGGCGCTCCGAAGCGGTCACGGACGGTCTCTCCGAGCGGCATTCGTCCGACCAGGCGATCCTGAACGGCGTCGAGAATGCGGACCTCATCCGGCCGGACCAAGGTGGTCCCGAGATTTTCGAGCAGGTTCCACTCTTGCAGGATGCGTGTTGCATTGGGGCCAAGCTGGACTCCTGCGCCGGCTTCTTCGAACTTGCCCGCCTGCTCAAGCAGATGGACCGCATAGCCCGATCTCGCAAGCGTCAGCGCCGTCATGAGACCGCCGATGCCGCCTCCGGCGACCAGGACGGGCCCGGCGGAAGTTTTCGGGAGCGCTGGCGCATTCATGCGATCATATTATCGCCCGCGCCGATTGCGTGCCATGGGCAAATCGGTCGCGTGCCGCAGGCCGCCGGTTCCACATTGCGAAAGATGATCGCTGGATGTTTCACATCGGCGGGGACGCCGCCTATGCTTTCAAGGGCGCGCCGATCAAGGGTCTGGTGGTGCCTAATATTTGCAGGAGGTGAACATGCGGATTTGTGTGGTCGGAGCTGGCGCCATTGGCGGGTTGCTGGCAGCGAAGCTTTCTCTGGCCGGCAATGAGGTGACTGTGGTCGACCAGGGCGTACATCTCAAGGCGATCCAGGACAATGGGCTCAAGCTCGTGTGGGAAGACGGCTCAGAGCATGTGGCGCAGCTCAACGCGGTGGCTGGTGTTGCAGAGGCGGGGCCTCAGGATCTGGTCATCTTGTCCCTCAAAGCGCATTTTCTCGATCAGGTGGCGAGGGATATTGACGCGCTGTTCGACGAAGACACCATGGTTCTTACCACCCAGAACGGCATTCCCTGGTGGTATTTCCAGCGCCATGGCGGACCGCATGACGGGCAAAAACTGGACAGCCTCGACCCCACCGGATTGTTAACGCGGCATATTCCAGCCGAGCGCATCATCGGGTGTGTTGTTTATCCGGCAGCCGCGGTCACAGAACCCGGGGTGATCCACCATGTGGAGGGCGACCGGTTTCCGTTGGGCGAACTCGACGGTTGCATGAGCGAGCGGGTTCAAAGCGTGCATGACGTGCTGGAGGACGCGGGTTTCCGGTCACGGGTGCTGGACGACATCCGTTCCGAGATCTGGCTCAAGGCCTGGGGCAATCTGTCGTTCAACCCGATCAGTGCGCTCACCCATGCAACCCTCGTCGATATCTGCGAGTTCGCCGAAACACGCGAGCTTGCAGCGACCATGATGCAGGAGGCGCAGACCATCGCTGAAAAGCTTGGCGTGACGTTCCGGCACACCATTGAAAAGCGCATTGAGGGCGCGGCCTCTGTGGGCAAACACAAGACGTCGATGCTGCAGGATGTGGAACACGGCAGATCTCTGGAAACCGAGGCTCTTATTGGTGCGGTCCTGGAGATCGGGAGGGTTACAGGAACGCAAGCGCCGGCCATCCAGGCGGTTTACGCCTGCGTCAAACTCCTGAACAAGGTGATGTTGCTGGAGCGGGCAGGCGTGCAGTTGAGCGCGGTTTCGTAACCGCAAGGCTTAGCTGGGCGTTATCCGATAGGCGCATCGCCTTGCGCCGGCCAAAATGTGTTCCGTGCGCTCGACGCTTACGCCTTGTCCCAGAACCGCTTGAAACAGCTCCAGCTCCGACGCGCACAAGCCGGTACAGGATTTGGCCACGGCACAAATGGGGCAATGGTTTTCGGTCAGGAGATATGCCCCGTTCTCGCGCTGAACATCCGCCATGTAGCCTTCTTCGGTGCGGATTTTTGCCAGGGCGGTGAGACGTGCTTTCAGGTTCTTTGCACCGGCCAGGCGTTTGCCGTAGACGGCAATCTGCTCGCGGGTGCGGATGGCAATGAGCCGCTCGAGACCAGCCTCGCCGAAGGCTTCTTCGACCGATGACATCAAACCTGCGGTCAGTTCAGCATAGCCTTGCGGGAAGAAGTCGTCCGCTGCTTTGGTCAGACGCCACAGTTTCGATGGCCGGCCCACGCCTTTGGCGATGCTTTCCGCCACAACCAGGCCTTCCTCTGCGAGGACATAAAGATGCTGGCGCACGGCCATTGCCGAGATGGCGAATGCGCCGGCCATGGTGGCAGCTTCCTGCGGTCCATTCTGCTTGAGCGTCTCGATGATTTTTCGGCGGGTGCCGGTGTCCATTGTCATTTCCTGCTACAGTGGATGTGAATTAGTAAAGATATTCCTTGTTTTATTCAAGGGCAGTAATTATAGTTTCGCAAGCAATCGCTTTTAAAAAGGTGAGCCATGTCGACAGCCACAGCACTCTCATCCTCTCCCTGGGTAGATGCAATTTCTTCCAGTGAACTCGCTGAAAAAGGCAAAATGGTTGTCAAACTGGACGGCAAGCAGATCCTGTTGTGGCGGTCAGGTGGTGAGACCTATGCCTGCAACAACCGGTGTCCTCATGAGGGTTATCCCCTGGCGGAAGGCACCATGTCCGATGGCTGCGTTCTGACGTGCAACTGGCACAACTGGAAATTCGACCTGGAAACCGGTGAGACGCTGATTGGCGGTGACGTCCTCAGGCTCTATCCGCTGCGCGAAGAGGCCGGCCGTATCCTGCTCGACCTGACCGACCCGCCGGCAGAAGAGATCCGCGATAAGTCGATTTCCGGCCTGGCGGATGCTTTCCGGGAACACGATTATGAGCGTATGGCGCGGGAGATCGTGCGCTTCGAAGAGGCCGGCGGAAATCCCGTCGATGTGCTCAATCATGCCTTTGCCTGGGCCGCGGAGCGCTATGAATTCGGCATGACCCATGCCCAGGCCGGGGCGCCGGACTGGCTGGCCCTGCGCGACCGTCTCGGCAGCCGCCGGGCGGCGGAACGCCTGATCCCGGTTCTCGAAATCGTCGGGCATCTCTCATGGGATGCCTTGATGCAGCCGGGACGTTACCCTTTTACACAAGACGTGGTGGATGACTTCGATGCGGACGCGCTGGAAGATGCGATCGAGCGGGAAGACGAGGCCAGCGCGGTCGCGCTGACCCGGGCTGCCCTGCGCGATGTGGGACCGCAGGCGTTGCGGGCGCCGCTGGAGCGGGCATCGTTGCGGCATTATCAGAATTTCGGTCATACGCCGATCTATCTCGAAAAAACATATGAACTTTTGGGTCTGCTGGCGCCGGAAACCGCGCCGGCCTTGTTGCTGCCTCTCGTGCGGACCTTGTGCATGGGGGCGCGGGAAGATCTGATCCCGGAGTTCAAGTCCTATGCGCCTGCGCTGGATGTCTGGAAGAGCGATGGCGATCAGGTGCCGGATGGTGACAGCTTCCGCGGCAAGGGCGTGCGCAAGTGCCTTGATATGATCGCCAGATCCGGCGGCAGGATTGATGCGCTTTACGATGAACTTTTATACGCCGCAGCCGATGCCATGTTGCACTTCAATGCGGATTACCGGGTTCATACGGACAAGCCGATCCAGCAGAATGTCGACTGGCTCGATTTCACCCATGCGGCGACGCACCTCAACGCTTCGCGGAAGATCTGCCAGGGCCGTCCCGAACTGTGGCCGAATGCGCTGCTGCAGACCGGGTGTTTCCTCGGCCGCAATGCCGCGTTCGTCGACTGGGACCAGGATATCTCTGAATGGCGGGTTGAGGATCCGGAAGGCTTCTTCGAGGAAGTCTTTGAAGGCCTGCTGGACCATGGCGAACCGCTTTACATCTACCCCGTTCACACGTTGAAGCTTGCGACCGCCCTGAAGGAAGAGATCGCACGGTCACCCGATGCCAAATGGGTGCCGGTGGCGCTTGCTGCTATGAACCGTTACGTACATGAGCCGGCCAAGAAGAAGCACATGCGCCGAACCATGAAACAGGCGCGCAAGTTCGTGCAGGCGCAGGGCTAATCGGCTCCCAGTCCCATCGCCCAAATCAACTGATCGAAGCGGTCCTGGCCGTAGAACGGCTCACCGTTATAGACGAAGGCGGGCACGCCCCAATGTCCTGAAGAGATCAGCATTTTGTGGTTGTGCAGAAAGCTTTCGTCGAACTCTTCTGCCCGCCGTTCGGCCTGGGCATCGAGATTGCGAAAATTGAGGCCGGCCCGCTCAATCGCGTCCTGCAGGGCACGGTCCTTGTCCCAGTCGCCTTTCGTGCCATCCCAGAGCAGCCGCGCGACCTGGTCAAGGAAGGCCCAGCCCATGCCCTGATCGTTGGCGGCTGCGGTGAGGCGATTGAGGTATGCGATGCGAGGCTGGTCTGCTTCGGCCTGAAAGACGGTGCCCGGCCGCATTTCCACCGGGCTCGGCCTTGCCATGCCGTAAGGTACGCCCAGATAAGCGGCAGTGCGCATGACATCGAGATCGAAATAGTCGCGTTCCAGATCGGACCTGCCGGCGTAGAATTCCGGGATGCGCAGAACACCGGGCAGGACGATACGCAGCACAACCTCTACCCCGGGCTCGGCCCTGAGGGCCAGAATGCGGTCAAGCGCGAAGTAGCAATAGGGGCTTTGGTGGGACCAGAAGACGTCGACGGTTTTCATGGGTTTTCTACTGGCCTTCCGCTGCAAGGTAGCGCCTAAAATAGTTCGGGACTGCGCCTTTGTGGAGCCTGTTTTTGCGTTGTGGAAACATGCCGCCGCCGCGCTCTGCCCTTGCCATTGCGGGCACCTCGGCATAATCTGCGCGCCGAATTCCTCAAGTTTAAGGACCATCGAAATGGGTTTCATCGCGGATGCTCTGTCGCGGGTAAAACCGTCTGCCACAATTGCCGTTTCCACCAAGGCGCGCGAGCTTAAAGCGGCCGGCAAGGACGTCATCGGACTGGGAGCGGGGGAGCCTGATTTCGATACGCCCGACAACATCAAGCAGGCCGCCATCGATGCGATCAACCGCGGCGAGACGAAATACACCGCCGCCGACGGAATTCTGGAGCTGAAACAGGCTATTGTGGACAAGCTCAAGCGTGAAAACGGGCTCGATTACGCACTCAGTCAGGTGAGTGTGGGAACCGGCGGAAAGCAGGTTATTTACAATGCCTTGGTGGCAACCTTGAACCCTGGTGACGAGGTGGTTATCCCGGCACCCTACTGGGTCAGCTATCCGGACATGACCTTGCTTGCGGGCGGTGAGCCGGTGATCGCGGAAGCCACCATCGAAACCAACTTCAAGCTCACGCCGGAAGCGCTTGAAGCAGCCATTACGCCGAAGACCAAATGGCTGATCTTCAACTCGCCGTCGAACCCGACCGGTGCCGCCTACAGCCGCGATGAACTGAAAGGTCTGACCGACGTCTTGATGCGGCACGAGCATGTCTGGGTGATGTCGGACGATATGTATGAGCATCTGACCTATGACGGTTTTCAGTTCGTGACCCCGGCCCAGGTCGAGCCCCGCCTCTATGACCGTACGCTCACCATGAACGGCGTCTCCAAGGCCTATGCCATGACCGGCTGGAGGATCGGCTATGGAGCCGGACCCGAGGTCCTGATCAACGCCATGCGCAAGATCCAGTCGCAATCGACGTCCAATCCGTCGAGCGTCAGCCAGTGGGCAGCGGTCGAGGCCTTGAACGGCACCCAGGACTTCATTGCAGAGCGCGCCGAGGTGTTCAAATCACGCCGCGATCTGGTTGTCTCCATGCTGAACCAGGCCAACGGCATCGACTGCCCGATGCCGGAAGGGGCGTTCTACGTCTATCCAAGCTGCGCTGGCTGCATCGGCAAGACGAGCGAAGGCGGCACCCTCATCGAAAACGACGAGGACTTCGTGACAGCGCTGCTGGAAGAAGAAGGCGTGGCCTGCGTGCACGGCACGGCATTCGGCCTCTCGCCGTTTTTCCGCATCTCCTATGCGACCTCTACCGAAGCGCTGGAGACCGCCTGCCAGCGCATACAGAAGTTCTGCGCCGGCCTGAGATAGGCGCGGATCAAGATCATTGTTGTATGGTTGGTTTTGAAGTGGAGAATTTGTGCAGGCGTTGCCACACCCACAGGTGTCATCCCCGACTTGATCGGGGATCCAGTAACCCCATGAATTCACCTGGATATTCTGCAGCGCCACAAATGGTACCCGCAGCGATTACTGGGTCGCCCGGTCAAGCCGTGCGAAGACAATTCTGATGGTTTCGCAACCTGACGAGAAACCAGCGCATACCTCTCGACATCTCGCACGGGGCTGAAAAATGTAATTCGGACAACCGCGGATCACGTCCGCGCGTGACAAGCTCTGGCGCCACTCGGCCGTTCACGTCAATCCCCACATCGCCCCGGTTCTGCCGTGCGATGGTCACAGTTCGTTAAGGTTCTGTTAACGGAATCGGGACCAAATCGACGGGCTGGGGAAAGTGGTGGTATGTTGTGTCAGTAGCTGTACAGTCTCAGCCTATGTTCCGTTTGGTCGGCCGCTCATTTCTTGCATTTGTGCTGGCGCCGGAAACTCCTCTCGACAGTTGGATCGAAGAACTCGACGCCTGGATCGGACGTTCGAAAGGCTTTTTCGACAGCCGTCCGATCATGGTCGATCTCTCCCGTGTCCAGCTCGCCAAGCCGGATGTCGCGGGCTTTCTTGCCCAGCTGCAGGCCCGCGGCATGCGGATCATCGGTGTTGAGGGCGTCGATCCGGACTGGCTCGGACCCGGCCTCGGGCCGCTGCCTTCCGGTGGAAACGGCGCCCGCGTCATCGAACTCGCGGATGTGGAAAACACGGCCGAAGAGGGCAAGGAGGACCGGTCGAAGTCCGATCCGACCGCCCTGGTGCTCGATTTTCCGGTGCGCTCCGGCCAGTCCATCATTTTCCCGAATGGCGACGTGACGGTTGCAGGTTCCGTTGCGTCAGGCGCTGAAATTATCGCCGGCGGTTCGATCCACATCTATGGAACCCTGAGGGGCCGCGCCATTGCCGGCTCAGCCGGAAACCCGCAGGCGCGCATATTCTGCAACATATTCGAAGCCGAATTGCTGGCCATCGGCGGCCTCTACAAGACGGCGGATTCGATTGAGCCCGAGCTGCGTGGCCGTCCGGTCCAGGCATGGCTCGACGGCGAGATTTTGATGATGACACCCCAGAACTAGGAGACAAGGGACATGGTGGCAAAGGTAATTGTGGTGACTTCCGGCAAGGGCGGTGTTGGCAAGACGACGACAACCGCTGCTCTCGGCGCCGCGCTGGCGCAGGCAGGCCAGAACGTCGCCGTGGTGGATTTCGATGTGGGCTTGCGGAACCTCGACCTGATCATGGGTGCGGAACGCCGGGTGGTCTACGACTTCGTCAATGTCATCCAGGGCAATGCCAAACTCAATCAGGCGCTGATCCGCGACAAACGGGTGGGGACGTTGTCCCTGCTGGCTGCCTCGCAGACCCGCGACAAGGATGCACTGACTGAAAAAGGCGTTGCACGGGTGATGAAGGAACTGCGCGACAAGTTCGACTGGGTGATCTGCGACAGCCCGGCAGGCATCGAGCGTGGCGCGCTGCTCGCCATGCGGCATGCGGATATTGCCGTGATCGTCACCAACCCCGAGATCTCGTCGGTGCGCGATTCAGATCGCATGGTCGGACTGCTCGATGCCAAGACGGTGAAGGCCGAAAAAGACGAGGAAATCGAAAAACACGTCCTGCTCGCCCGGTACGATCCGGACCGCGCCGCCCGGGGCGAAATGCTCGCCATAGACGATGTGCTCGAGATCTTGTCCCTGCCGCTGCTCGGTGTCATCCCGGAAAGCCGCGATGTGCTGAAGGCCTCCAATCTCGGCGCACCGGTGACGGTTGCAAGCCCGGTGAGCGCGCCGGCGCGGGCCTACAAGGATGCAGCCCGCCGCCTGACCGGTGAAACCGTGACCATGACGATCCCGTCCGACAAGCGCAATCTGTTCGGCATGCTCTTTGGCGGGAGGGCGGCATGAGCTTTTTCGGCATGTTCAAACGCAGCGTCCAGGGCACCGCGCCGGTCGCACGGGAAAGGCTGCAGGTGCTGTTGTCGCACGAGCGCACGGTTGCCAGCGAATCCGATCTCGTGGTGGTTCTGCGGGAGGAGATCCTCGCGGTCATCGCGCGCCGGGTCAAAGTGGAGTTCGACAATGTCGACGTCCGCATGAATTGCGGCGAGGTGGTCTCGACATTGACGGTGGACATCGAAATCCCCGCGACACTGGATGCCTTCACTCCGGCGCACGCCTGAGCGCCCGTTGGCTTGTATGGTGTGCGCGTGTTCGCCTTGCCCTTGACTTGCGTGAAAGCGTTGCCACCTATTAAACGTATGCATTAACCTGAAATTGCCAAATTTCGGTGGTTCAGTGCAGTTTGCGCACGGATTATGTTAGACTGGCCTCGTCCCGAATTTGGGGATGGCATTGGAGGACGAAACATGAAGAAGAGTTTCCTCGTCGCCGCAGCAGCACTCACGTTTGCAGCGGTCAGCGGACAAAGTGTTGAAACAAAAGCCGCCGGCATTGAAGTCGGTACATTGAACTGCACGGTCGAAGGCGGCATTGGTTTTATTGTCGGGTCGAGCAAGGGCGTGAAATGTGTCTTTAGTCCGGCCGGTCAAGGCCCGCGCCAGAGCTACACGGGTTCCATCGGCAAGCTTGGCGTGGATATAGGATTCACCAACAAGTCCAAAATTATCTGGACCGTGTTGGCGGCGACCAGCGATGTGCCGCACGGTGCGCTGGCGGGTACTTATGTCGGTGCCTCAGCGGAAGCGACTGCAGGTGTCGGCGTTGGCGCCAACGCTCTGGTGGGCGGATTGAGCGATTCCTTCACCCTGCAGCCCCTGAGCATTCAGGGACAGACCGGCCTTAACGTTGCCGGCGGTCTGGCACGGCTGACACTGCGTGCCAGATAATCACGCCCGACTGACATTCGGTCATTCCCGGCCCGGGACCGCTCAAAGAGAGTGGCCCCGGGCCGTTTACGTTTAACATTAGGGTTAATCCGCCTAAACAGTGCTGCCGCCATGCTGAATCCCGTCGCGTTGCTGCGGGCAGAGAGCCATGCGACATTTAATTGTCAGCGAGGGCTTGCAACTTATGCCCAAGCTTGAAACCATGCGGGCAAGGCGGATGTAACAAGACCAACAAGCGTCAGCCTCAGGTACGTTTCAACACACTGAGAAGCGGCCGGCTCCTCCGACCGCGGATCAAAAGGGAGGAACATTATGGACCAAGGCGGCACTGCTGCCAGGGGTCCGCGTTGCAT
>JAJFHM010000053.1 GCA_021775625.1 Hyphomicrobiales bacterium
TATTGCCCCGAACATCACAGCAGGGCACGCAGGCTCGAACCCGTCGAAATCAACTCCGACGAAAAACAGTTTCTCATGTCTCAGGAATAAAATGTGAACCAAATGTCCGGAGCGAACCTTGGGAAATTGGCGGAAGGGGAGGGATTCGAACCCTCGAGACGGTCTCCCGCCTGCCGGTTTTCAAGACCGGTGCCTTCAACCACTCGGCCACCCTTCCGTCTTGTGTTTTCAAGGGCTTAGCATGCCTTCGCCAAGCCGGGATCATGTCACCTGCGCACAACCGGCGCCGAACGGCATCACTCCTTGCGGGCTTTTGCCATAATATTATCGCTTAGTGAAGCGGCTTCGCGTTGCCTGGCCGTTTATCTGCGAGCTCGAAAAATGCATGATCCGGACAGATGACGGTTTGCCTCGGATTGGACACCTGCTACGCTGAACGGCAACGTCATATCTGTCACTGTGACCCCACCATCGCGTGCTGAAAATCGGGAGGCGGAATTGGAAACGACAGACCGCAAGTGGACGTTCTACTATTTGATTGTACTGATCGTCGGAATTGTCATTGGCTATTTCGCTTCGCAGGCCATGAACTTCGGCGCAGCGGATCAGATTGCAGATCTCACCGCGGAAATTGCAAAACGCGATGCTGATGCTGCGGAACTGGCCACGCAGAACAAATCCCTGAATGACAGTCTTGTTTCAGTGCAAGGCAAATTGAACGAACAGCAAAAGGATGTTGCGTCCAAATCAGAGCGCCTTGAAGAGCTGACCGCAGAACTGACAAGTCTTCAGGCGAACGCTGCCACTGTAACAACTCAGGGTGAAGAATTAGAGCAGCAACTCGCTTCGACGCAAGGCGAACTCAACGCCCGCACTGCCGAAATCACCGCGTTGACGGAACGCCTTGCGAGCCGCGATGCAAAAATTGCCGAACAGGACGCCGGTTCTGCCACCCTGGCCGTCGAAAACACTGCGATCAAAGTGGCACTCACCAAGGCAAAGAGTGACCTGGAAGAGCAGACATCCGCCAATGCATCGTTGACCGCCCGCATTAAAGCTTTTGATGCGGAGCTTGCGAAACTCAAGGCCGGTGGCGAAACGCTGACCACCCAAAACACGTCACTGAGCGCAGAGCTCGCCCAGGCGAAAAGTGAACTGGATGAACAGAAATCCCGCAACGCATCCTTGACGACACGCATTACAACTGTGGATGCGGTGTTGGCAGAACTCAAGGCCGGTGGCGAAGCGCTGACCACTCAAAACACATCACTGAGCGCAGAACTTGCTTCGGTGCAGCGCGCGCTGGAGGAACGGCAAACACAAGTCACGTCCCTGACGGAACGGGTAGCAGTGCTTGATGCAAGCATCGTTGAGAAGTCGATGCGCGCCTCAGCGCTGTCATCTGACACCAAGGTCTTGAGCGAAAAATTGGCGACTGCACAGAGTGAGCTGAACGCGCAGCTCAAGAAGAACAGGGCATTGGCAGCCTGGATCACCGCCCTCGACAAAGAGATTGCAGAGCTGAAGGCGGCCGCAAAAGACGATGATGAGTGATCGCTCCGTGCCCGGCAGTTTGTAGGGGCTTATTGCTGGCCCCGCGAGCAGGGATCAACTCCGGTCAACCGTTCGACGCCTTCGCAGGAGACAACACGCGTTCCCATCTTTCCATCCGGTCTGACCAGGACTGAATAGCGCAGCTTCATTTTGCACGTGACCAGATAATAAACGCCTGCCGCCTCTGTCTTGATTTCTGTCAGGCGGGTCACGCCTCCGCGGCAGGAATAACCCGCTGTCTCGACCGCCACCTTGAAGCCCGCAAGCACCCGTCCGCGCGGTGCCGCCTTCAGTGCTGCTGCAACCCCATGCGGTGTTGCAAGTTGCGCCGCGTCTGGGCGTTTCGGCCGCGCGGTCCCATTTGCCGGCGGAAGGCTGGTGCGGGACAGAAGATCCTCGCGCACCCAGCCCTTCTTTTGCGTCGAACCCGACAGCAGAACGTTTACCCACCGGCCTTTGCGGGCGATTTCGCTGACCTCGTAGCCAGCGTTCAGTTTGGCAACAATATCTGTATCGGTTCCGGGACCCGCACGCACATTTACACTGCTGCCTTTGACGAACAAAACGTCACCGGATGCGGCATTGGCAGAACTGCCTTGAAAGAGCATAACCAGCATAAGCATGATAGCGGTCACGCAGCTTGCCACACATCCGGAGTACCGGCATGACAGCGCACGGCGGCCGCCTCGAAGCCTTATTGTGATCAGGTCAATACACGTCATTTTCAGCACTCTGAAAACTCTTTACTGATGCATCCATCCTGGTTCCGGTAAATAGTACAAAACTTCCCGGATATTGGACAGAATCTAAACTAACTGATGTTGCCAACGGGCGGCCGTTGAAATACCGTAGTCCGACACATTCGTACACGGAAGAATCACTCCGTGGTGCAGTTTGGCGAGTTAAGGGGAGTTTTCTGAGGTGAGGTGGCTGATTGCCTGTACGGCCTGGACGGGGCTGTTTTTCGGCGCTGCCGCGATGGTGTTCGGCCCGGGAACACTCCTGGGCGACCGGGCTGCAGCGGAAGGTCAGCGCAGCGAGGTGCACAAGAGCGACCTGCTGACCCAATACCGCAAGAGAACCACTGATCAGCTCATAGAATACCTGAAATCCGTCAAGAAGGGCGACCTGCTGCAGCTGACGAATGAAACGCCGCACAAGGTGGAAAAACCAGCCACCGACGGCACCGTGATCGCCAGTGACGATCTGCTGCTCGACGACTCCGAAAAGGCCAAAGACGAGCTTCTGTTGGACGACACCGAAGAGCAAAAAGATGAGCTTCTGGCCGACGATACAGATGGTTCCGGCGACGATCTTCTGCTTGATGACGCAAGCGATTCAAAGGACGAACTTCTGGCTGGCGACGACGATGACGACACCGACACGTTGCTGCTGGAAGAGACCGCTTCGAAGACTGAAGAGCCGTCGGTCGAAGACACAGACGACGGCAGCACACTGACAGCAGCGGAAGAGCACGCACGCCTGTTCGTTGAAAGCAAGTATCCATCCGCCAACACATGCTCCGGGTGTCACCCCAAGCACTATGAAGAGTGGGCAATTTCATCCCACTCCTACGCCCAGTTGAGCCCGGTTTACATGGCGATGCAGATCACCATCAACATGAAGACCAGTTCAACCACCGGCGACTTCTGTATCCGTTGTCACAATCAGGTTGGCATGAACCTGAATGAATCGATCTACATGTCCAATTTGGACCGCAGTCCAACCTCACGCGAAGGCATAACCTGCGTGGTCTGCCACCGGGTCAACCAGGACTATGGCAAGGTCAGCGGCCGCATAGCGTTGGAGCAGGGCGATTTGTTCAGCACCGTCTATGGTCCCACCGGAAATGCCGAGCTCAACCGGGTGATCAACACACCGGCGGACTATCAGGTCAGCACTGCCCCGGGCAAAAGAGGCATCAGCATTCACGCCAAGGCAAAAAAATTCTTCGCGCTGACCAAACCGAACTTCTGCGGCACCTGTCATGATGTGACGTTGCCGAATGGGTTCCGTCTTGAAGAAGCCTTCGCCGAGTGGCAGCGATCGCCCGCGGCCAAGCGGGGCGTAACTTGCCAAGACTGCCATATGGGTCTCGTCCAGGGCAAGAAATCCGGTTACCAGTGGGGCCCGGCGGCGATGGTCGACGATGTGGCGACACGCAACCGCAAGCTGACCAATCATGTGTTCTCCGGCCCGGATTATTCCATCATTCACCCCGGGATCTTCCCGCACAGCGTCAAGGCAGCGGACCTGGCGACACCACGCCAGTGGTTGCAGTTCAATTACCGCGCAGGGTGGGGCACCAATGCATTCGAAGACGCCATCTCCGAAAACCACCGGTTTCCCAAGCATTGGCAGGTGGCCGACCGAAGGTATGACGCCAGAAAGATCATTGAAAAGCAGTTCAAGCGCCTGGCCGAAGCCAGACGGTTGCGGCTTCAGGTGCTCCGGAACGGGTTTAAACTTGGCGAGATCAACGTGACCGGGGCCGACCGTCGGGGCCTGTCCTTCGATATCGACGTTTCAAATGGCACCGACGGCCATGGCGTGCCGACGGGCTTCGATGCAGAGCGGCTGATCTTTTTGCAGGTCACGGTAACCGACCCCAACGGCAAGGTCGTCTACAAATCCGGTGACCGCGATCCCAACGGCGACGTGCGCGATACACATTCACGCTACGTTCACAATGGCGAACTGGACCTGGATGATGACCTGTTCAACCTGCAGTCCAAATTCATCGTGCGTCAGGTGCGCGGCGGTGAGCGCGAACAAATTCTGGCGGTCAACACGTCTGCCGCGGCACTGCCATTCGTGCGGCCGGACCGGCGTGCAGCAATTATTTACGGACGCCCGCGCGGCGCCCGCAAGCACAAGCAGACGATCGGACCGCTGGCATCAAGAACTGCTTCCTACGACGTGGACGCGGACGAATTGACTGTCAACGGCACCTACAAGGTCAAAGTCAAACTGATCGCGCAAATGGTGCCGGTCAATCTCATCGGCGCAATCATGATGGCCGGGTTTGACTACGGCATGAGCCCCAAGGGCATTGCAGACAGGGTTGTTGCCGGCGCCGCGACGGTATGGACGCGAACCACGAAGGTCAGAATTGATGGTTTGCAATAATCCCGTGGCCGGCCCCAAGCGGGCATTGCGCAACAGCGTTGGGCGGCACGTTCCGCACCACGAAATCATGCGAGTGCTAAAGCCGTGAAGTGGCGTCTCAAAAATTTTCGGTATTTGGCGCCAATTGCCCTTGGCCTGGCGCTTGGTGTGCCGGTCGTTCAGGCGGCCGAAGAGAGTGCACTGACCTACGATCCTATTCCCATGGTCAAAGAACAGGATGTGGTCAAAATCAACCCGCCAGACGACGAAGTTGGCCCGCGCGCTGCACCGCCATTGGAAATCGGTCCGGAATTTCTGAACATCGGAAACCTGCCGCGCGGATACGAACTGCCGACCGGGGCCGTTTGGACGCCATCTCTATGGCTGTTCGGCGACTACCGCACTTCTATCGGCTATTTCAATCCGCCCGGCCGCTTTACCAGTGCTGAGTGGGCACATCGCCTGGATCTGTTTCTCAATCTTCAATTGTCGCCGACCGAACGCATATTGTTCGGCGTCTCACCGCTGCACCGCCGCGGTGAGTTCACCAGCGTTGCCATCGCACCCGACGGCCGTCCTTCCGAGTTCAAGTTCAACCGCCATGTTGAAACGGCATT
>JAJFHM010000054.1 GCA_021775625.1 Hyphomicrobiales bacterium
TGCGAGCATGTCCGGCGAAACAGCGTAGCCGGCCTCCACCCTCATCCGATGCCCTTCCAACACCCCTATCTGGCACACAGGAGCTTCGTTTGCTTCGCGCATCGCGGCGGCGCACTGGAATATCCGGAAAATACCGAGCGCGCCTTTGCGGGTGCGGTTGCGATGGGCTACCGCTACATCGAAACCGACGTCCAGGCGACAGCGGATGGCAACGTGGTGATCTTCCATGATGATGCACTCGATAATCTGACCGATGGCGCAGGTGTGGTGTCGCAGCTCCTGTTTTCCGAGGTGCGCAACGCGAAGACCGGCGGCACCGACCCGGTGATGCGGCTTGAACAGGCGCTTGAAACTTTTCCCGAGACCCATTTCAACATCGACGTTAAGACCGACCATGCGGTCGAGCCGACCCTCGATATCATTCGCAGTATGGATGCTTTCGACCGGGTGTGCCTGGCGGCCTTCTCCGACAAACGCTTGAACCGGCTCCGCGCGCTTGCCGATGACAAAGCTTGCATCGGCGCCGGCCCGAAAGATGTAACGGCGCTCAAATTCGCCTCATGGGGGGCTCCCGCCCGGAGGCTGGCGGTCGATTGCGCTCAGGTGCCGATGAGAGCCTATGGCATTGCGCTGGTGACACCCCGCTTCTTGCGCCAGTGCGCCCGTCAGGGCATTGCGGTCCATGTCTGGACCATCAATGTGGCAGAAGACATGCGGCGGCTGATCCGGCTCGGCGTCAACGGTATCATGTCCGACCGGCCAAGCCTGTTGAAGCAGGTGGCGATCGAGGAGGGTGTGTGGTGAGGGGAGTGTCTGCCTCGACGGAGATTTCCGCCTCTCCGCATCACGTGTGGACCACGAGGTTTTGCCTTGTTGCACTTTTTTGCATCTTTACACTCATTCAAGCACCGCAAGCCCGTGCTGAACCAGTCGTCACGGTCTTCGCCGCCGCCAGCCTCACTGATGCTGTAACCCGCATCGTCGAGGCCTACACCGCGAAGTCCGGTGTCCGGGTGCGGCTTTCCTTTGCGTCTTCGTCGACACTCGCCCGTCAGATCGAGGCGGGCGCGGGCGCGGAAATCTTCCTGTCCGCCAACGTCCTGTGGATGGACTATCTCCAAAGCCGTTCCCTGTTGGCTGATGATCGCCGAAGAGCTGTGATTTCCAATGCGTTGGTTCTCATTGAGTCAAAGGGCTTTATCTTCTCGGAACCTTTGACGCTGACCCTGACACTTGAGACCCTGTCGAAATATGGCTTTCAGGGTTGGCTGGTCATCGGCGATCCAGCACATGTGCCGGCGGGCCTCTACGCCAAACAGGCACTTGAACACATTGGTCAGTGGGAGGCACTCCAATCCCGTCTGGCCTTAAGCGACAGTGTGCGATCCGCTTTGGCGCTCGTGGCCCGGGGTGAGGCGGCGCTTGGAATTGTTTACCGCACCGACGCGCTTATCTCGAAAACAATCCGAACCGTCGGCGAGTTCCCCTCCGGCACCCACGATCCCATCGTTTATCCCTTCGCGATCACGGCTGGCCATGACAGGCCCGACGTGCGAAATCTGTTTGATTATCTAACCGGGCCCGAAGCAATCGAAATCTTCGAAAGCTTTGGATTTGTGAAGAACTGATACATGTGGTTGGGGTTGTCCGAGGCGGAATTGCAGGCGCTGGGCCTGAGTCTGAAAGTATCGGGCGTGGCGGTGCTCGTGGCGCTGCCCGTAGCCTTCGCCGCAGCCCTGCTGCTGGCGCGCAAGGAGTTCCCGGCCAAAACCCTGGTCGACGGCCTCGTCCACCTGCCGCTCGTCCTGCCGCCCGTAGTCATGGGTTATCTGCTGCTGGTCGTGTTGGGGGTGAACGGGCCAATCGGCTCCTGGCTCAATGAAACATTGGGTATCCGGTTCGTGTTTTCGTGGACCGGGGCAGCACTCGCCTCCGCCATCGTCACCTTCCCGTTTCAGGTCCGCGCCATCCGGCTCGCCCTGGATGCCATAGATCCGGGGCTTGAGCAGGCCGCGCGGACCCTCGGCGCCGGTCCGCTGGATTGCCTGTTCAACGTCACCCTGCCGCTCGCCCTGCCGGGGCTCATCGCCGGCGCCATCACCGCCTTTGCTGCGAGCCTCGGCCAGTTTGGCGCCATCATCACCTTCGTTTCCAACGTGCCCGGCGAGACCCGCACCTTGCCGCTGGCGATCTATTCCGCCATTCAGACCCCTGATGGCGAGGCTGCCGCCGCACGCCTTGCGGCATTGGCCATCGCCCTGGCGCTCGGCGGGCTGATGCTCTCCGAGGTCGCAGCACGGCGGCTCAAACGGTGGAGCCGGCAATGACCCTTGCTGTGTCCTATGCCCACCGGCTCGGCGAGTTTGCGCTCGACATTGCCTTCACCGTCGAAGCTCGAGGGGTCACCGCGCTGTTCGGGCCGTCGGGCTCAGGCAAAACCGCCACCGTCAATGCCATCGCCGGGCTCATGAAACCGGCGCGCGGCCATATTGAACTCGGCGGCGTCACCTTGCTTGACACCGAGGCCCAGGTCTCGGTTCCCGTTCACAAGCGGCGGCTCGGCTACGTGTTTCAGGACGCCCGGCTGTTTCCGCACCGCAAGGTCGAGGCCAATATCCTGTTCGGGGCAAAGCGCACGGCGGATACACCGTCGCCGCAGATGATCAAGGACATCATCGCCTTGTTGGACTTGACCCCTTTGCTGCAGCGTTATCCGGCAAATCTCTCCGGCGGTGAGCGCCAGCGCGTGGCCATGGCCCGCGCGCTCCTGTCCGGTCCGCGCATGTTGCTGCTCGATGAGCCCCTGGCGTCTCTCGACGGCCCGCGCAAGAACGAGGTTCTGCCCTATCTCGAACGGCTTGCGGATGCAGCGGCGATGCCCATCGTCTATGTCAGTCACTCGATCGATGAAGTCACCCGTCTGGCGGACCGCATCGTCGTGCTCAACAAGGGCGGGGTTGCAGCCCAGGGCGACGTGGCGGACATCATGGCGCGGCTCGATCTCTTCCCGCTCACCGGACGGTTTGAGGCCGGCGCGGTGGTGGACGGCAGGATCACCCGTCACGATGCTGAAGACCATCTGTCTGAGGTCGCGTTCGATGGTGGCCGCTTGTGGCTGCCGGCGCTTGAGGCTGAACCCGGCACCGCGGTGCGCTTCAGGGTGCGCGCCCGCGACGTCATCCTGGCGCTTGCAGAACCGCACATGACCAGCGCCAACAATATCCTGCGCGGCGTGGTGAAGGAATTGCGCCACGATGCCGGCACCTTTGTCGACGTCCAGGTGGCGTGCGGTGAAACCCTGCTGCTCGCCCGCATCACCCACCGATCGCGCAAGCGGCTTGAAATCGAGCCCGGCCGCGAGGTCTTCGTCATTGTCAAGTCCATCAACCTGGACCGGCGCGGCAGTATCACTCCCCGAACAGAGCACAACGGGCGTTAGTAGCCTGCTTGCAGAGAATGCAGAGATCTGCAAGAGTTTGCAGGGAGGCCCATGCATCAATGAGTCAGTATCTCACCACCAAGGAACTTGCCGAACTCCTGCGCATCAAGGAGCGCAAAGTCTATGATCTGGCCGCCTCGGGCGAGGTGCCGTGCTCGCGCGCCATGGGAAAGCTGCTGTTTCCGCGCAAGGAGATCGATGCCTGGCTCAGCGCCAATTCTTCGGGGCCGTCTGCCGCGACAGCACAGGAGCGCCCTGCCGTGTTTCTCGGCAGCCACGACCCGTTGCTGGAATGGGCCCTGCGCCAGTCGCACTGCGATGTGGCGACATTTTTCGACAGCTCCATGGACGGCCTGAAGCGGTTTTCGGACGGCCGGGGCATTGCCGCCGGCCTGCATGTGTTTGACCCTGAAACAGCAGACTGGAATGTGCCCGTGGTGAGGCAGCATGTCCCGGGCCAGGATGTGGTGTTGATGGAATGGGCGCAACGCCGCCGCGGCCTGATCGTCCGTGCCGATGAGGCCTCCGCCGTCAGGTCAATCGAAGATGTCCGAGGCAGGTCATTCGTGCCTCGCCAGGCGGATGCCGGCAGCCAGCACCTGTTTGAATATCTCAGCGGCAAAGCCGGCATCACAGCGTCGGACCTGCAACAGCGCCCGCCCGCGCTCACTGAAGGCGATGCGGCGGTGGCGGTGCTTGAAGGCGAGGCCGACATCGCCTTTGGCCTTGAGGCGCTGGCGCATCAATACCGCTTGGGCTTCGTGCCGCTGGTGGCGGAGCGGTTCGATCTCCTGATCGACCGGCGCGCCTGGTTTGACCCACCGCTGCAGATCTTTCTGGCGTTCTGCCGGACCAGGGCGTTCCTGGACAAGGCCGCATCGCTGCCCGGCTATGACATCTCAGGCTTCGGCCGCATCCACTTCAATGCCTGACTGGGACGCAAAATACGCCGCGCGCGATGATCTGTTCGGCGCAGCGCCCAACGATTATGTGCGCTGCATGGCAACCCGTTCGGATTTTCCCGGCGGGCCGGTATTGTGCCTGGCGGATGGAGATGGCCGCAACGGCACCTGGCTGGCCTCCCTGGGATTGGAGGTAACCGCCGTGGATATCTCTCGCGTGGCAACGCAGAAGGCAAGGCGCAGAGACACCGCCGCCGGTCTCCAGGTTGACCGCATCACGGCGGACATCCTTGAGTGGACCCCGCCCGGCGGCCAGCGCTGGAACGCTGTTTTCCTGATTTACCTGCAATCGGATCCCGGGACCCGCCAATGCGCCCTGCAGCTGGCCTCTAACGCCCTGCGCCCCGGCGGCTGGCTGGTGATCGAAGCCTTTGCCCGGGGTGCTGGACTTGAGGTCGCGCTCGGCCCGAGGGACGGGTCCGTTCTTTACAGCCTTGAAGAAATAGAGCGGTTGACGCCTGACTTGACAGCCCTCGACGCGTTCGAGGGCCGCACGCGGCTCGACGAAGGCGACAGGCATCAGGGTCTGGCCCAAGTGGTCCGCTACACGGGGCGCAGGCGTTGACGATTGAAAGCTTCGCTGGAAAGCTCTTCATAGCGCCGGGAGCGGAAGTCGAGGGGGATTGATATCCGGTCAGGCCGTGAGCCTGTGATATGCTGGTGAGCAATCGCGATCTTGCGAACCCATTCGGCTCCTCATCTGACTTAAGGAAAGCCCATGATTATCGCACTGGTACAAATCCCTCTCGACAGTCCCAAGCGGGCACACCAATTGGTTATCGATCAGTCACTTGAGTCGACCAAAATTTTCCATGACGTAAAAGGGTTGCGCCGAAAGTACTACCTCAACAGCGATGCCGGTGGAGGTGGAATTTACGAGTTTGCCACACGTGAAGATGCCGAAGCGTGGTTTCACGATGGATGGGCCGATTGGATGGAGGGACGCTTTGGCGTTCGTCCAACTCTGACGCTGTTCGACAACCCGGTTGTGTTGGACAATGTAAAAGGCGAAGTGCGGGTGGACGGCGAGCCAGTGGTGGCGCCATGGCTCGCTGACGCCGCTGAATGAACATGAAGCGCCCTATTCCCCAAGCGAAATGATGAAGTTCGACAGGTCGTAGATTTGCTGGCCGCTGAACTCCCATTGGGGCATCGGCCGGTGGCCAAGCAGAATGCCTTCGGCCAGTTCGTCTTCGATGCCCTCTAAAGTTAGCTTTTGAAGCAGGTTGCGAAACGGCGTTGCCTTCGCATTCGGACTTTTGCCGCGGGCCGCAAGGGTATGACATTTCGCACACAGCAACCGTGCAAGATCATCACCTCTTTCAATAGAGGCATGGTCCGTCTGTGCGGCGGATACGCTGAGCCCGCCAATTGTGCCTGCAAACAAAACGCAGAAAAGAAGCGCAACGTGAGGGTTCCAGGCTCGCGGCTGCCGGTTCGGCGAAGTACGTATCATCGTATCAATTCCATGTGAACGGATCATGCTCTAGCCCTCCGAAATCGCCGCCTCCAAGGTCAACTTGGCCAGGCAAAATTTGTAACAATGATCAAACTCGGGGCAGGCCAGGCAATCATCCCACTCTGAGATGTCCGCATTGACCAAACGGTTGGAACGTACCAGGCCCAAAGCTTCGAGCTCAAAGCTGAAGACCTTGCCTTTCATCTCCTTGTTGATGTTGGAATGCAGCGTGTCGTGGAACATTGTTCCGTAACAGGCCTTGTGTTCACGCATCTTTGCTCTCCTCCTGGAAG
>JAJFHM010000055.1 GCA_021775625.1 Hyphomicrobiales bacterium
GAGACCAGCCAGGCCTCGGCAATCTGCATGGTTTGGCGCCCGAGCCCGAGAGCCTGCTGGTCCGGGTCGCAGGCGACGTAGTAGACCGTACCGCGATGACCATCGTGGCCGACCATGGCGCTGGTGGCGATGGCGCCGTCAACGCGGCCGACGAGGACTTCTGAACCCGGGCGCTCGCGGGCAAACGCGATATCACGGTAGGGGTCGTTTTGCGGGCGGGTCAGCCCGCATTTCTCCCACAGCGCCACGACGCCTTCGACATCGCCGTCGCAGATGGTCTGAACGACGAGTTCACCGTCTTCGATCACTCTGCGGCCTGCGCTGTCGGCAGTTCATAATCGACAAAGCTCTTGCGCAGCTCAAGTTTGGAAATCTTGCCGGTTGCCGTGTGCGGGATTTCGTCGATGAAGGCGACATCGTCCGGCATCCACCATTTCGCGATCTTGCCGGTCATGAATTCCAGAATGTCCTGCTTGGACGGCGAGCAGCCCTCCTTGACGACGCAGATCAAAAGCGGGCGCTCGTCCCACTTGGGATGGGCGACGCCGATAACCGCCGCCTCGGCCACATCGGGATGACCCACCGCAAGGTTTTCCAGGTCGATGGAGGAAATCCACTCGCCGCCCGATTTGATCACATCCTTGGAGCGGTCGGTGATGCCCATATAGCCGTATTCATCCAGCGTTGAGACGTCACCGGTATCAAAGAAGCCATCCGCATCGAGGATCTCGCCGCCCTCGCTCTTGAAGTAGGCCCGTGCGATGGCCGGCCCGCGCACACTGAGGTGGCCAAAGGCCACACCGTCGCGCGGCAGCACATTGCCATCGTCGTCGGTGATCTTCATTTCGACCATGTAAGGCGGCCGGCCCTGTTTCTTCTTGATCTCCCACAGTTGGTCTTCCGAGAGATGATCGAGCCCGCCCTTGAAGGTGCACAGGGAGCCAAGCGGGCTCATTTCGGTCATGCCCCAGGCATGGATGACCTGAGTGTCGTAGTTTTTCTCAAACGCCTCGATCATGGCGGGCGGGCAGGCGGATCCGCCGATCACCACACGGTCCAGTTTCGGCAGCGGCTTCTTGGTTTCTTCCAGATGCTGCAGCAGCATCAGCCACACGGTCGGTACTGCTGCGGTCAGATTGACGGCTTCGGTGTCGAGAAGCTCATAGATACTGGCCCCATCCATCAGCGGGCCCGGCATCACCATCTTGGCCCCGGCCATGGGTGCGGAGAAAACGAAGGACCACGCATTTGCGTGGAACATGGGCACGACCGGCATGACGCAATCCAGGCTCTTCAGATTGACCGCATCCCCCTGGCCGGCGGCCAGCGCGTGCAGAACATTGGAGCGGTGCGAATAGAGCACACCCTTGGGATTACCGGTGGTGCCGGAGGTGTAACACATGCCGCAGGCGGTGTTTTCATCGAAGCTCGGCCAGCTGAAGTCGTCGTCGCCGCCTTCGACCAGTGTTTCGAAGCAGGTCACATTGCGCAGAGTGGTCTCCGGCATGTGCTCTTCATCGGTCATGATGATGAAGGATTTTATGCTCGGAAGCCTGTCCTGCAGCCCCTCGAGGATGGGCACGAATGAGAGATCAAGGAAAAAATGCTGATCTTCCGCATGATTGACGATGTAGTCGAGCTGATCGGCAAACAGGCGCGGATTGAGCGTGTGGACCACCGCACCGATCCCCATGATGCCGTACCAGGCCTCCATATGGCGATAGCCGTTCCACGCCATGGTGCCGATAATGTCGCCGTTCTTAACACCCAGTTTCGAACACGCACTGGCCAGCTTCCGCGAGCGGCGCTCGAGATCCTTGTAGGTGTAACGGTGGATCGGCCCTTCAACCGTGCGTGACACGATCTCCCGGTCGCCGTGATATGTGCTGGCATGATCGAGTACGGTGTGAACCAGCAGCGGCCAGTCCTGCATCAAGCCTTCCATGAAACTTCCCTCACCTTGAAATTTCCGCCTAGATTGGCGAACGTGTTTTCCACTTTGCCGGGAATTCTATCCCCACGCCCCGGTGCCCACAATGGGTCGGAGCACTTTACCGGCGTTTCATGAGGTTTAAACCGTGTCCGAAATCGCATTTCAACCCTTAACCGCACTGGCGCGCATGCTGGAGGCGCGCAAGATCAGCGCCGTCGAACTGCTGGATCTCTACGCAGCGCGCATTGACGCCCACAATGGCAAACTGAACGCCATCGTCACGATGGATCTTGATGCCGCCCGCGGCACAGCAGTCAAGATGGATGAGATACGCGCCAAAGGCCCGGTCTCTGAACCGTTGCTCGGGGTTCCGATGACCATCAAGGACGCTTTCGAGGTGAAGGGGCTGGTATCGACCGGCGGGGTTACAGCGCTCAAGGACCATCTCCCGGAGCAAGATGCCGCCTGTGTCGCGCGGCTCAGGCAGGCCGGCGCGTTGATCGTCGGCAAGACCAATGTGCCGGCCTTCAGCGGTGACTGGCAGAGCTATAACGAGATCTACGGCCGCACCAACAATCCGTGGGATCTGGAGCGAACGCCGGGAGGCTCGTCCGGAGGGGCCGCGGCTGCGATCGCGGCCGGGCTGACCGGCGGCGACATCGGCAGCGATATCGGCGGCTCGATCCGCCTGCCGGCGCATTTCTGCGGGCTGTTCGGTCATAAGCCAAGCTACGGTGTGGTGCCGGTGAGGGGCCATATCCCGCCGGCGCCTGCAGCTTACAGTCAGGCCGATTTGTCGGTCTGCGGGCCGCTCGGCCGCAGTGTGTCCGACTTGCATCTTCTCCTCGCCATGATGGCGGGCGCGCCCGGCGATGTGTTATACCCGCGCCCATCCCTGCGCAAACCCCGGGTGGAGCACCCGAAGAACCTGAGGGTCGCGGTCTGGCTGGATGAGCCTGACGCCAGTACCGACGAAACCGTCGATGGCGCCGTTCGCGAGGCGGCGGAAGCGCTTGGGCGAGCCGGTGCTCAGCTCGACTGGTCGGCGCGGCCGGGCTTTACCTTCATGGAAAACCTCACCGATTATGTGATGTTGTTGAGCGCCATCATTTCAGGAGACTTTCCGGTGAAAGTTCTGCAGCAGCTGGCAACAGTGGCGGCAGAAGCGCAAGCAGACGATATCAGCTACGCAGCATTGCAGGCGCGCGGAGCGGTCATGAGTTACGGCCAAATGCTGTCGCTCGAGGGCCGCCGCCGCCGCATCAAGGATGCATGGCATGGGTTCTTCCAGGAGTTCGACGTCGTGCTCTGCCCGCCGGTTTCCGTCCCGGCAATCCGCCACGATACGGACAAAAGCCCGGCCCGGCGGCGCATCTCCGTGAATGGCAAGGACGCAAATTACTTCGATGTCCTGCACTGGGCCTCGCTTGCAACCTTCGCCCATTTGCCGGCGACGGTTGCGCCGGTGCGCAGAACCGATGACGGCCTGCCGGTGGGCGTTCAAATCATCGGTGGATATCTTGAGGATCACACCACGCTGCAGGTGGCGCGCTTCCTTGAAGACAGTCTCGGCGGCTTCACGCCATCGCCGGATTTCATGTGAGCCACCGGAGGGTTTGAGAGTGACAGACCGCAGAAGCGCCCTGGTGACGGGCGGCGCGAGCGGCATCGGCCGCGCAACGGTAGAGCGGCTGCTTAAATCCGGCTGGGCGGTGACGATCGTCGACTTCAACGCCGAGACTGGCGCTGCCGCACTGCAGCACTGCGCGCAGCATTCCGATGCCGTAACGTTTATCTGCGCGGACACCGCGGAAGAAGATGACGTCGCAGCCGCCGTCGCCCATGCGGTGGAGGCGTTCGGGCGTCTCGACTGCATTGTGAACAATGCCGGCATCGGCGGTGCTTTCGGGCCTGTTAGTGATGTGGACGTGGAGGATTGGGACTACACATTCGCGGTCCTTGTGCGCGGCGTCTTTCTCGGCACCAAGCACGGCGTCCGCGCCATCAAGACGCATGGCCAGGGTGGCGTCATCGTCAATACCGCATCTGTGGCGGGTCTTACCGGCGGCATCGCGCCGCAAGCCTATTCGGCAGCCAAGGCCGCGGTCATCAGCTTCACCCAGACGACGGCCCTGGAACTGGCGCCCGACCGGATCCGGGTGAATTCGGTATCGCCCGGCGTGATCGACACGCCACTGGTGCAGACCGGCACCAGGGACGCAGCCTCCGGTATGGCCGGCATTCAGCCGTGGCC
>JAJFHM010000056.1 GCA_021775625.1 Hyphomicrobiales bacterium
CTGGTGGAGCCAGACGGAATCGAACCGACGACCTCTTGAATGCCATTCAAGCGCTCTCCCAACTGAGCTATGGCCCCACACAAGGTCTTGGCGCTGCCCGGTTCAGCCCATGGCGGGCTGCGTCTTCCTGACAGCGAAGCAAACTATTATGACGCGCGGCGGAATTGATCAAGCAAGATCGTGCCGGCGTTGTCTTCAGGTGTCCTCTTTGCCGCTGGCAACGCCGCCGATCAGACCGGTCACGTCGGAATCATCATCCGCGTCGGTCACAAGGAAAGTGTTGTCTTCAGCGTCGGGCTTGGCGTCGTCGTCATCATCGTCACCGAGATCGACATCCGCGATGGCCGCGACTTCGTCGTCTTCGTCGTCTACGGCCTCTTCGACCTCGTCAAGGCTCACGACCTCGACATCGCCGGTATCTTCTTTTTTGACTTCCTCAGTCTTCTCTTCAGCCGGCTTCTCGGCCGGCTTCTCGGCAGGCTTGGCCTGCGAAGCAAAGGTTTCCTTGGACGGAAGAAGAATATCAGGAACAAAGCTTGCCTCGCATTTGGGGCAGACGACCGGCATCTTCTCCAGGTCGTAGAATCTCGCGCCGCAGCTCGTGCAGGTTCGCTTGGTTCCAAGTTCAGGTTTGGCCACTGTGCAACCTCGTGGGAATCTCTTGAAAAGTGCGGCATCCCATGCCACGTCGCCGCGGGCGTGTCAAAGACAAAAGGGTGCGCGCAATGGCGGCATTTTGCTCCGGCTTGCGCTGTCGGACGGGCATCTCGTTCGCGTGACAGTGCGCGGGCACCTGTGATAGGAGACGCCCACTTCATTTCCGCTCACAACCAGCGGGTTGCCCGTGACCTCCGACTGTCCCAAACCGATTGCCGCGCGACCATCCGGCCCCCTGACCGGCCGCATACGGGTGCCCGGCGACAAGTCGATCTCTCACCGCGCCCTGATCCTCGGCGCGCTCACCATCGGGGAAACCACGGTTCACGGTTTGCTGGAGGCCGAAGACGTGCTCGCCACGGCTGCTGCACTGCGGGCAATGGGCGCGGACATCGAGCGCGACGCCGCTGGATGCTGGCATATCCACGGCGTCGGCATCGGCGGGCTGCAGACCCCCGGGGAGAACGTCGATCTCGGTAACTCCGGAACCGGCGTGCGGCTCTTGATGGGTGTTGTCGCCAGCCACCCGATCACGGTTCGCTTTACCGGCGATGCGTCATTGACCAAGCGGCCCATGGGCCGGGTGCTCGACCCGCTGGCGCAGATCGGAGCCGAGGTTGAAGCCAGCGACGGCGGGCGTCTGCCGCTGACCCTGCGCGGGGCACGTGACCCGATGCCCGTCACTTACCGCCTGCCGGTCGCCTCGGCACAGGTTAAATCCGCCCTGCTGCTCGCCGGATTGAACACGCCGGGACGCACAAGTGTGATCGAAACCAAGCCCACCCGCGACCACACCGAGCGTATGTTCAAGGCGTTCGGCGCCGAAATCGCGCATTCTGAGCTCGATGACGGTTGCGTCGAAATCAGCGTCACCGGTTTTCCCGTCCTCAGCCCTCAGGCGCTGCATGTGCCCGCCGATCCGAGTTCTGCAGCCTTTGCCATCGTTGCCGCGCTGATCACCAAGGGCTCAGACCTCACAATTGAAAACGTGATGATCAACCCCACCCGCAATGGCCTGCTGACATGCTTGCAGGAAATGGGTGGTGACATCGCCCTGCATGATGAGCGCGACATTGGCGGCGAACGGGTGGCGGATATCCAGGTGCGCTCCAGCCGGCTCAAAGCCATTACGGTTCCGCCGGAAAGGGCGCCGTCGATGATCGACGAATACCCGGTGCTCGCGGTGGCCGCCGCCTGCGCCGAGGGCACCACGAGGATGCAGGGTCTGGAAGAACTGCGGGTCAAGGAATCTGACCGCCTGGCCGCGGTGGCCGATGGATTGGCGGTGTGCGGCGTTCGCCACCGGGTCAGCGGTGACGACCTCAGTGTCACCGGTGGACCGGTGCCGGGAGGCGGGCCGGTTGCAACCCATCTCGATCACCGCATCGCCATGGCGTTCCTGGTCCTCGGCCTGGCATCGCAAAACGGTGTCAGCGTTGACGATGGCACCATGATCGCCACCAGTTTTCCGGAATTCACGCACCTGATGGCAACGCTCGGAGCAGATCTCGCTGAAGTTCCGGAGGCGGCGCCATGATCATCGCCATCGATGGCCCTGCCGCATCCGGCAAAGGCACGCTTGGGCGCCGGCTTGCCCGCCACTTCGGGCTGGTTTATCTCGATACCGGTGCGCTTTATCGCGCCGTTGCAGCAGCGCTGCTCGACGCCGGCATCGACCCGGACGATAATGCGGCAGCCGTCGCTGCGGCCGCATCCATCGATCCGGCGATCCTCGGCGATCCAAGGCTGCGGACAACCGAAGTCGGCCAGGCGGCATCGATCGTTGCAGCAAAGCCTGAGGTGCGCGCAGCGTTGTTGCAGTATCAGCGCGACGTTGCCGCCACAGCGCCCGGCGCGGTTCTCGACGGCCGCGACATCGCAACCGTGGTGTGTCCGGATGCGGACGTGAAATTTTTCGTGACCGCCGATCTGGCGGTTCGGGCACAGCGCCGGCATGTCGAGCTGACGGGCGGCGGCCAGATGATCGAACAGGGCGCGGTCATGGATGATCTCAGCGCCCGCGATGCCCGCGACCAGGCCAGGGCGGATGCACCATTGACACTTTCCGAACACGCGCACTTGCTCGACACCACAAAATTGGATATAGAAGCCGCGTTCAAGGCGGCTGTCGAGATTGTCGACGGTACGACACGCGCTTGAACCGTTCGGGCGCCGTGGTGTGCTGGAACGTGAGCCAGGTGGCCGATCACCCGCACGCAAGTGTCTGTTGAGCGAAAACCTGAACGTGGTTGCCCACATCTCGGATGTCGACGTGCCTCAAGGCAGGCAGTCGCAGCGCGGTGTGGGATGTCCTGTGGGTATAACCGCGGGCAAACTTGATACTGTAGGTACTTAACCATGACGGAGCCGAACACCAGCTCAATGAACCCGACCCGGGAAGATTTCGCAGCTCTCCTGGACGAAACACTCAACAAGGACGGATCTCTCGAAGGCACGGTTGTCAAAGGCACGGTGCTGTCGATCGAGGCCGACCTGGCGATTATCGATGTCGGCCTCAAGACCGAAGGCCGCGTTCCCCTCAAAGAATTCCAGATGCCCGGTCAGGAATCCCTGATTGAAGTGGGCTCCGAGGTTGAAGTCTTCCTTGAGCGTATCGAAAACGCCATGGGCGAAGCGGTGCTCAGCCGTGACAAGGCGCGCCGCGAGGAAAGCTGGGTGCGGCTCGAAAAGTCGTTCGAAGACAACGACCGCGTCGATGGCCAGATCTTCGGCCGCGTAAAGGGCGGCTTCACAGTCGACCTCGGCGGAGCGGTTGCGTTCCTGCCGGGCAGCCAGGTGGACATCCGCCCGATCCGCGACGTGACGCCATTGTTCAACATTCCGCAGCCTTTCCAGATCCTCAAGATGGACAAACGCCGCGGCAACATTGTTGTATCGCGCCGCGCAGTCCTGGAAGAGACCCGCGCCGAACAGCGCAGCGAGCTGGTTCAGAACCTGTCCGAAGGCCAGGTGGTCGAGGGTGTGGTCAAGAACATCACCGATTATGGTGCATTCGTCGACCTCGGCGGCATCGATGGCCTGCTGCACGTTACCGACATCGCCTGGCGGCGCGTCAATCATCCCTCGGATGTATTGAGCATCGGCCAGACCCTGAACGTTCAGATTATCAAGATCAATCCGGAAACCCAGCGCATCTCGCTTGGCATGAAGCAGCTTGAAGCCGATCCATGGGACGGCGTCGAAGCCAAGTATCCGGTCCAGATGAAGGTCAAGGGTACGGTCACCAACATTACCGATTATGGCGCCTTCGTGGAGCTGGAAGACGGCATCGAAGGACTGGTGCACGTTTCCGAAATGAGCTGGACCAAGAAGAACGTCCATCCGGGCAAGATTGTCTCCACCACCCAGGAAGTGGAAGTCATGGTGCTCGAGGTCGATCCGCTCAAACGGCGCATTTCGCTTGGCCTCAAGCAATGCGGCGACAACCCGTGGCTCAGCTTCGCCGATACCTATCCGGTTGGTGCCGAAGTGGAAGGTGAGATCAAGAACATCACCGAATTCGGTTTGTTCATCGGCCTTGACGGTGACGTCGATGGCATGGTGCACCTGTCTGATCTTGACTGGAACCGCCCCGGTGAAGATGCCCTGCAGGACTACACCAAGGGTGATGTGGTGAAGGCAAAGGTGCTCGAAGTGGACACCGAGAAAGAGCGCATCTCGCTGGGCATCAAACAGCTTGGCGGCGATCCGCTGGAGACCGCTGGCGATGTCCGCAAGGGTGCAATCGTCACCTGTGAGGTATCCGCGGTCAAAGACAATGGTGTCGAAGTCAAAATCGGCGATGCCGGCCTTACCGCCTTCATCCGCAGATCAGACCTCAGCCGCGACCGCTCAGAGCAACGCCCCGAACGGTTTGCCGTTGGCGACAAGCTCGATGCCCGCATCACGCAGCTTGACAAAGCCTCGCGCAAAGTCTCGGTTTCGATCAAAGCTCTTGAAATCGCTGAAGAAAAAGAAGCGGTTGCGCAATATGGATCGACAGACTCAGGCGCCTCGCTTGGTGATATTCTCGGTGCGGCCCTGACCCGGGCGCAGGAGACTACCGGCGACGAACCGGCAGAAGAGTCCAAACCGGCGGATGAGGCCGAACCGGCGGAAGAAGCCGAAACAGAAGCACCGGAAGACAGCGAGGGCGCCGACGAAAAATAGGCGTCCCGGTGCGGGCGAATAGCAGCTGACAAAGCGTTACGGCGGGTTCATGTCCCTGGAAGCCGACTTGCTGGTTGATCGCAGGCGTTTGAAGCGCCGGGTGTCGTTGTGGCGCTTTGCCGCCATCATATTGGTGGCGGTCATGGTCATTGCCGGAGGGCTGCGGATCTGGGGCGAGCAGGGCCTGTCCAGCTTCAACAGCCACATCGCCCGCATCACCATCGACGGGGTCATTACAGACGATCGCAAACAGCAGGCGATGTTTGACAAGATCGTCGAAGCCAATGCGGTCAAAGCCATTATCGTGCATATCAACAGCCCCGGCGGAACCACCACCGGGGCTGAAGCTCTTTTTGCCGCCATACGGCGTGCTGCGGGGAAGAAGCCCGTGGTTGCCGTGCTCGGTACGGTTGCCGCATCGGGCGGTTATGCCGCCGCACTGGCGACGGACTACATTGTTGCCCGCGGCAATACGCTCACCGGATCCATCGGCGTCATCTTCCAGTGGGCGCAGGTCACCGAATTGATGAAAACGGTTGGCGTAGAGATGAAAGAGCTCAAGAGCAGCCCGCTCAAGGCCGAGCCCTCGCCGTTCGGCGAGATGCCGGCCGAGGCAAGGGCCATAACCGAGGCGATGATCCGGGACTCTCATGACTGGTTTGTCTCGCTGGTTGAGCAGCGCCGGCCGTTCGGAGCAACCCGGGCGCGCGAATTATCGGATGGCCGGGTCTATACCGGCCGGCAGGCGCTTGAAGTTCAACTGGTCGACGCGATCGGCGGCGAGCGGACGGCCCTTACCTGGTTGCGCGAAGCCAAGAACATCGGTGCCGATCTGGACATTCTCGACTGGTCCACAAATTCGCTTGAGGATCTCTCCTGGAGCAGCTCGATGGTGATTGCCGCGTTGCGTCTCTTCGGTCTGGAGAGTATCGCCGACACTATAATGCTAACGCGAAAAACACTGCGATCAGAGACACTTAGTCTTGACGGGCTGGTCTCTGTTTGGCACCCTGCCCGGTGAGGGACAGAGTTAAACAGCGGCTAAGGGCACCCTGGGGGACCCAAAGATGATCAAATCCGAACTCATTCAGCGGATCGCACAGGAAAATCCGCACCTCTATCAGCGCGACGTGGAGCGCATTATCAACACCGTCTTTAACGAGATCGGCACCGCGCTCGCCCGTGGTGACCGGGTCGAGCTCCGTGGCTTCGGGGCGTTCTCGGTAAAGGAGCGTCCGGCCCGCACCGGGCGTAACCCGCGCACCGGCGATCCGGTGAGCGTGCAGGCGAAACGGGTTCCGTTCTTCAAGACCGGCAAAGAATTGCGTGAGCAACTGAACGACGACTAGAGCGCTTCATGTTTATACGGGCTGGCGTGCAATTGCTTCTGGGTTCCGGCCTTCACATCACAGATCTGACGATGGTGTCACCTTGAAAAAGATGTTGTCCTGGCTGATCGGGTTGCCGGCGGCAATTATCGTTGTCGCGCTGGCGGTGGCCAACCGGCAGATGGTTGCATTTTCAATTGACCCGTTCTCCACGTCTGATCCGGTGTTCGCCACTGAAGTTCCGCTGTTTGTCCTGCTTCTGGCCGCGGTCTTTGTGGGTATTATTTGCGGCGGCATCGCCTCGTGGCTGTCGCAGGGAAAATGGCGGCGAGCGGCGCGCGCGGCGCGGGCGGAGGGGACCAGGCTCAAACATGAGCGTGAAACCCTGAAGCGCCAGGCCGCCGATGCGCAATCCACAGCCCTGACATCGTCGCCCTCGGGCACCGCGCCCCCGGCGGCATAAGCGCCAAACTTCTGCATCGAAGGATCAACTGGGCTGCAGCCTTTCTTCGCAACTGGTTATGTCATCACAGGCGGCTGCGCTCTACCTTTCGATTCCGTGTAATTATGAAACGCTCCAGATGGCGGGAGTTTGCAACGTGACATCCCTGAGAATTGATTACCCCAAAGTTGCGCCGGGCGCGGTCAGGGGAATGTTTGCAACCAACACCTATCTCGACGACTGTTCCATCGGCCAGGTCTTGCGCCGGCTGGTCGAGCTGCGGGTCTCGCAGATGAACGGTTGCACCTATTGCATTTGGCTGCATGGGCGACAGCTTTGCGATCTTGGAGAAGCCGAAGCCCGCATCGCCGCCCTGGCGGCGTGGCGTTCGGCCGATCTTTTCGATGACCCGGAACGCGCCGCATTGGAGTGGGCGGAGGCGGTGACCGAAATCGCCACCGAGGCGCCTTCCGACAGCTTGTACGGGGCACTCCGAGAGCATTTCGAAGATCGCCAGATTGTTGAACTAACCGCGATTGTTGCAAACATGAACGCACTCAATCGGATGGCCATCAGCCTAGGGCACGAAGCGCCTGAAGACTGAGGGGATGAGCGGCGGCGATGAACCAGGTCTTGCGGGAGCGCGGCGGAATTCATGAATTGCCGCATCATTGCCGGCCACCGGAGCATCGATTGTGAGCTACGCAGCTGGTGAAATCCGATTGCGCGCCGGCGACGTCATCCTGCTGGACGGGGAAACCGGCACGGAGCTGCAGCGGCGCGGGGTCGCCATGAACGTGAAACGATCTAGGCTCGCTTTGCGGCTTGCTCTGCTGCTGCCAGGGAGCTTGCGTGAATTGGCTCGTCTAGGACGTCGTCGATGGCTTGCAGCAACCGCGTCAGGCAAATCGGCTTGGTAACGACGGCGTTGAAATCATCACGCAAATACTCGCCGCGGCTTGGTACCATTGCGTCCGCGGTGACCGCAATGATGGGAACGCCCGCCGCCCGGCCGTCCAAACTCCGGATCTCCCGCGTTGCCTGCAATCCGTCCATCTTTGGCATCCGGACGTCCATCAAAATCAAATCGTGGTGTGCCCGGCGTGCTGCTGCTACGGCCTCCTCGCCGTTGGATACCATCTCCAGACGGTGGCCCAATTGACCCAGCATGGCGGTGAAAATCAGCTGGTTTACATGATTGTCCTCGGCAACCAGAATTGCCAGCGATCGGGTCGCATCCGGGGCAATGTCCGGCACACATGGTGCGCAAGGGGCAGGCTGCATCCGTGACACCTCCACCGGGAGAGTGAACCAGAAGCGGCTGCCGTGCCCCTTTTTGCTTTCGACGCCGATTTCCCCGCCCATGATTTCGACAAGCTGCTTGGCAATAGCCAGACCGAGGCCGCTGCCTCCGAATTCTCTGCTGGTGGACGCGTCGGCTTGCACGAATTTCGAGAACAACCGGCCCAATGCGTCCGCCTCTATGCCGACGCCGGTGTCGCTGACGTCAAACCGCAGCACCATCGGCGCCCCATCGACGTGAATTTTGCGAACGTTGAGGTTAACTTCGCCCTTTTCGGTAAACTTGATTGCGTTTCCGATCAGGTTGATCAGCACCTGGCGCACCCGCACATTGTCTGCGCAGATGTGTTGCGGCAGACCGGCGGCCAGGGTGCACATAAGGTCCACGCCTTTTTCTTCCGCCTTGCCGACAAGCAGATCGGTGACCCCTTTGATCATGTCCTGAAGATCGAATTCGGTCGCCTCGGTTTCGAGCTTCCCGGCCTCAAGCCGCGACAGGTCGAGCACATCATTGAGAATGGTGAGAAGCGCATTTCCGGAGCTGATGATGGTTTCAACCTTATGTTGTTGCTCATTCGACAGGTCAGACCGAAGGAGCAACTGGGCCATACCGATGACGCCGGTCATGGGGGTTCGAATCTCATGGCTCATGGTGGCGAGGAAGTCCGATTTCGCAACGTTCGCAACTTCGGCTCTTTCTTTCTCCTCGACCAGTTCCGCCTCTGCCCGCTTCAACCGGGTGACATCCGCTCCGATGCCGCGGTAACCGGAAAAATGCCCAAGCGAATCGAAATGCGGCTGGCCGCTGATCGAAAGCCAGACGATGGTGCCATCCGACAGGGTGCGGGGATGTGTGAAATTGCGAAACGGCTGGTGAGCGCGGAGGTTATCCAGGTGCCCCTGCCATGTATCCTGATCGACACCGGGAATACCGGTTTCTTCGCGCGTTTTGCCGAGCAATTTTTCGGCATGGACGCCTGTGACTTCGGTAAACCGCTCGGAGAAATACGAAAACCGGAGATTTTCGTCCATTTCCCAGAACCAGTCGGACGAGCACTCGGCAAAATCGCGAAAACGCTTTTCACCTTTATCGAACGCCGCTGTCGAGCGCGAGCGCTCGACTTCCGCCGCTGTGCGCCAGGCCACGAGTTCGAACAGAGCGGAAAACGTCTGCGGGTCGTCGATCGCAGTGCGCGTCATCACGGCCAGCAATCCCAGGTTTTCCCCGTCTGAGCCAATCAGTGGGGTTCCGACATAGCCCGAAACGCCAATGTCCTGCAGCATCTGGTCGTCTGGATATTCCACCTGGACCCCGTCCCGGCAGACAAACGTGTTGCCACTGCTCAGGGCGTGATGGCAGGGCGTGTCGCGCAGCAGATATTCCGTGTTTTCCTGGACTTTGCCATCGGCGAACAGCGCGAGGGTCCTCACCTTTTCTTCCGGAAACCTGACCAGTTCGCCGACCAGTGCGAATTCCGCGCCGAGGCTTTCTGAAAGAAAGCGCGTCAAACGCTGAAAATACTCATCGCCCACCGACCCGGTGAGGGTCTGCGAGACGCTCCGGATAAGGCTTGAAACCGATTGCCCGGCAGTTTTAGGTGTCAACATGGGTGCCCCCGCGCCAACATGCCCGACGCGTTGCGAAAGTCCGTTCTCGAATTATGATAGACGCCCGGCGTTAATATTCGTTTAGCGCACAGAGCATGCGTGCGAGATATTTCTGAAAGTCCCACAGGCACCGCTCCTTGGGCGACAATGCGCCGGGGCTTGCATGTTGCGACGCGGCATTGCGGCGAATGTCCTGGACGATGCCCTTGTCTTCCGCGTTGATCTTGTCAAAGGCCACCCGCAGATCGGCAATGCGCTTGTCGCCCTCTTCTCCGTCCGGAATGGATCCGGGGTAGGCGTCGAGCCCCCAGTGCACCCGAACCTGCCGTGTGCCTGAAGGCTGCAGCGACATCCAGAAAATCCGTTCCGGTGAGACCGAATAGATATGTGCCGGAAACACATTGACGATCGGATACATGCCACGCTCTTCTTCGCTCAACAGGTCGTTTGCAACCGCCATGTCGTCATCATACTCGTAAGCCACACCGGGCACGCGGTATTGCCGGAACATGGTGAAGTGATCGCCGCAGTCGTCGTCGTGCCGTGTCAGCCGGGTCGGCAGTGCCGGCTCGACCGTATCCTTGTGGGCAATGAAGAAGTGATAGGGTTCGGTGAAGTTCTCGATCAGGATCTTCCAGTTGGTGTCCCAGATCTCGTCGACCCGGAACAATGGGCGATAAGATGCCATTTGATAGTTGCCGAGAATTTCCCCCAGGTGTTGCAATTGCGGTGCGATCGGATCGGCCCCGGCGTCGAGATTGACATAGACCCACCCATGCCAGATCTCGGTGCGGAATGCGGGCAGGCAAACCCCGTTCGGCGAGAAATTTTCGCCCATGAAGGTGAATGTCTGGAGTTGGCCTTCGAGATCGTAGGTCCAGGCATGATAGGGGCAGACGATACGCTTGGTCTCGCCGCACCCCTCCAGCAACCGCGCGGAGCGGTGGCGGCAGATATTGGAAAATGCGCGGATGGTGCCGCCTCCGTCTCCGACAACGATAACCGGCTCGCCGGCGATTTCGGTTGCCAGATACGCACCGGTCCTGGCGAAGTCCTGCACCCGGCCGACGCAGCACCATTGCTTCGCGAATATGTGCTCAAGTTCGAGATCGAGGATCGCCTCATCTGCATAGAGCGCCGGCGGCATCGCCCTTGCGTCTTTCAGCGGCAGGCTTGCCTGCTCGTTGAGTGCGTACAAAGCAGATGACGTCTGTGTGGCACGGATCCGGGATTGAGAGTCCTGCATGCGTCCTCACATTCTTATTGTTGCTGCCGGTGGAGCATTGTGCATGAACATGAAAGGCCCTAGCAGTTTGCAGCCATGGGATTTGCCCGGCAATCGGTGCTGGACGATGGCGAGGATGTTGGCATCTGGCTGATGACGCCGATGACGCCAATAATGACGCTCAGCCCTTTGTCGTGGGTTCTGGTGGGCGCCCGCTGTCCCGGAGTGCGACGGCGGGTAGGCGTTCGCCGGACTGTCCTCTGGGCGATGACGCATGAATATTTGCAGGACGGGTTCACTTGGACACGCCGCAATGCGCTTCCGAACCTGCCCTGGCATATCTCGGTGGCATGGGTCCTTAGAGCACTCATGAACTCCGCCGTTTTGACGCATCGCCGTTTGCCGCAGTTCCAGGTTGTGCCCGAGCCACATTCGCAGACATAGGTCTTGTAACTGCTCTGGCTTGAATTGGCATAGGCGCCGGGACCAAAACTCTCCTGGCAGGATGTGTTGGCGTCCGCCATGAGCTGGTCCGGGCGGACGCACCGGGTTCCGTCGAAATTGAAGATGTAAGGATCCCGGCAGCCGCAGATGTTGATCCCATCGGCACCGGAGTCCTTGGAATAGCTTGCGCTGCCGTGCTGGTCGATGCAGCGCTGGTCGGCAGGCGTCAGCTCTGCCGTTTGCTGATCGGGTTCCTGGCAGTCTGCCTTGGCCGCTTCCAGCCGCGCCAGCGCCGCCTTGAAATCCGGGTGGTTGAGCCGCGACAGGTGCCGCAGGAGCCTGGTGATGGCATTCATGTCGCATCGATTGGCCGCAACGTTGGCTTGATCGACACGCGTGGTGATGAGATCGGTGATTTTCGTTATGCCCCGGCGCGCCTTGTCATAGGGCTCACAGTCCCGCAGGCCCGCTGTCTCCATAGCGGATCCAAGACTGCGAAGCTGGCTGAGGACGGTTGCCAGCTGACCGGCTTTGAGGTTCGCTTGCGCAGCCGTGTATTCGGTCTTGGCGCTGACGATTGCTTGCGCGCGGGACTTGAGATCGGCCGGGCTTCCGGTCAGTCCGGAGTGGGAGACGTTATCGAGGTCGTTTGCAACCTTGTCGATCTCCGCTGCGTTGCAGCTGTCCGAAGCTGCGGCCGCTCTCGCGTTGAGATCATCGACCGTATTGGTGATGGCCTGCAGGGCGGCGTCGACCTGCGTGGTCAAGCCCGGACATTTTACGAGATCCAGGCCAAGGAGAGTGGCTTCGGCAGTGCCGAGTTGGCCTGCCGCAATATTCTGCTGCGCGGCTGAAACTTGCGCCTTTTCAGGCGTGCAGTCGGGGGGTTTGACCGTTGGCACTGACACCAGGGCGGGTTGCGTTGATGCCGGCTTTTTCCGGTCCTTGTCGCTCTGGATGGCGGTTCGCGCCGCCCTTCGATATTTTTCATCGTCGGCCAGTTGGTCAACGGCGAGACCAGCCCCCTGCGCCCTGATTGTGTCCATGAGGTTGCCCGACCTTTCCAGTGCCGTTGCCGCGAGCCATACCAAGGGGTTCATTTGGGCTTTCATGTCCTGCCACAGTTCGTCCGCTTCCGGCCTTCGCGTCAGATCGTCGGCAACCGCCTGAAATGCCTCCCGCAGGCGATCCTTGCGGATATAACTGATCGACTTGTCCGGGTTCTTGAGGAACACATATTCAGGGTCCTTGAGCAGGTTCGGATCGGTATTTGCGTCGACTTTTGTCGTTCGTGTTTCCGATTTCCCGCGTCTCATCAGTCCGACAGCCTTGTCGATAATCTTGTTGCGCCCCGGCTTTTTGGTGCGCTTCAACCCCTCAATAACGCTGATTCCGTCCCTCAATGCATCGTCATCCGCGCCCCATGCTACATCCCCAATGCATATGAGCTGGAGACACAGAACAACCGCGGCCGCGGTGCATATGACGGGCAGGTAAAATTGTCGGGCTCTGGTCATCGCATGCCTCGCTCGCCGAACCCGAAACCCATGAGATTTCTCCCTCATTCCAGCAGATCCAAATCGTCTTCCAGTTCTGCATCGTTCAGTTCAGGCACTACAGCTTTCTCCAGCTCATAACGCCGGACCAGTTCGGCCCGCCGCAGCGCCTGCTCGGCAATCAGCAGGGAGCCGTAGACCTGCAATGACGGTGTGCCGTTCACTGCCAGGCCGCGCTTCGTCTGGAACTGCCGGATCGCCGACTTTGTTTTCCGCCCGGGTCTTCCGTCGATCGCACCGGGATCATACCCCAACACCTTGAGCAGTCTTTGTAGTTCGGCCGCATCGAAGGTTTCGATGTTGAACTTGGCCAGCATTTTTGTGGCGTTCTTGTTACCCTTGAGCGACCCCAGGCGCCACAGGCGTGCGGCCTCATTTTTGTTCTTTCCGACGCCGCGTCCGTGCCAGTGAAAGAAGGCGAGATAGTGCAGGGCTGCCACATTGCTGTGCTCGATGGCCCGGCGGAAATAGGCTGCGGCCTTGGCGTCGTCACGCATTACGCCAGTTCCCTTGGCATAGACCAGCCCAAGGTTCACTGCCGCCAGCCCGTCTCCGTTCTGTACCGCTTTGCGATACCACGTGATGGCCACTTTGTTGTTTTGCTCAACGCCCCGGCCCGACTGATAGGCCTGCGCCAGATAGGTCTGTGCCCGTCCGTAGTTCTGGCGCGCGGCCTTGCGCAGCCAGCGGACCACTTTTGCGTGATCCTTGGGCACCCCGTCGCCATCGACATAAAGGGTGGCGAGCTCCAATTGAGAAGCAGCGTTGCCAAGCACCGCCGATTTTCGGTACCACTTGGCGGCTTTTCGGAAATTCTGCCTGGTTCCCCGGCCATAGGCATAGGCGATGCCGATCATGTGCATGGCGCGGGCATCGCCGGCTTTGGCCGCCGGCAGGTTATCGGAAATCAGGCTGCCGAGCGTCACATCGAGCTCAGTCTTCCGCCCCGATCTGAGGACAACAAACCGTACCGTCCGTCCGGGCCAGATTTCGTCGAGGCTTTTCTCGAGATCATTACTGTCGAGAATTGCCTTGCCGTCGACTGCGAGGACAATGTCATTGACCCGCATACCAGCCTTCGCCGCACCCCCAAGAGGCGCCACTTCGAAAACATGCGCTCCGGCAGGGCGTTCAAGCCCGTTTCGTTTGGCGGCTTTGCTGGTAACGTCGCTGAACTCGATCCCGATCCAGCTTTCGTCTTCCGTCACCTTGGGGTCGATGGAAGTGTCGGCCTGCGCCAGGTGAAACCATTGAGGCGGCAACAACTCGCCTGCAACGCCATACCCGCCGCTTGTTGCAGTTTGCGCAATGCATGTCGACGTCACGACTATGGCGCCGATCACTCTGCGGTACCCAAAATCACCACTGGTCATCGGTATCCCACCAACCTCCGGCAAAAAGTCTATACAGATCGACAAACCATCACAACCTGCGGGGTTTCGGCCATCGGCGAGCAAGGGATCGCCAACCGGGCCCGGTTCTACTGCCGACCATAATTGCCTGGCCGCGGCGTTCTGCTATAAGGCAGCTCAATCGATTTTCCCGGCTCCAGGCAACGCCTTCGATGTCACGCTACGACAACCCGATCTTCTGTGCCCTCGACACCACCGACCTTGAATGGGCGGTTGCCCTGGCGCACGAATTGCGTGGCCATGTGGGCGGGGTCAAGCTCGGTCTGGAGTTCTATTACGCCCACGGCCGTGACGGCTATGGCCGGGTGGCGGATGCCGGATTGCCGGTGTTTCTCGACCTGAAACTGCACGACATTCCGAACACGGTCGCCGGCGGTTTGCGGGCACTCAGTGCCCTCAAGCCGGCAATCGTCAATGTCCATGCCGGCGGCGGCAGAGCCATGCTGCGCGCGGCGGCAGAAGCCGTGCAACCGGGAAACACCCAGGTCATCGCAGTCACCATCCTGACCAGCCTGGATGCACAGGATCTGAAAGATATCGGCTTTGATGCAGCAGCCACCGGGGAGCCGACACAAGCCCATGCGCTCAGCCTTGCACGGCTCTCAAAGTCGGCGGGAATGGCAGGCGTGGTGTGCTCGCCGCATGACCTTGCGGCCATCCGCGCGGAACTGGGGCAGGATTTTCTCACCGTTGTCCCCGGCATCCGGCCAGCCGATGCGGATAGCGGAGATCAGAAAAGAATTGCCACGCCTTCTTGGGCGGTTATGAATGGGGCGGACATTATCGTGATCGGCCGTCCGATCACCCGTGCCGACGATCCGGTGGCCGCGGCAGATGCGATCGCGGCCGAGTGCCGGGACGCCCGCGACAGCTGAACAGGAAACGAAGGTTGTCTCATGACGCAGGTGAAGATCTGCGGGCTCAGTGAGCCTGACACACTGGAAACAGCCCTTGATGCGGGCGCTGATTTCGTCGGCTTCATTTTCTATGCGCTAAGCCCGCGCAATGTGACCCTGGAACGCGCCCGCGAACTCGGCATGCAGGTCGGCGGGCGGGCGAAAAAGGTCGCTGTTTCAGTCGACGCGGACGATGCCGAACTGGCGGCCATTATCGACGCCCTCGGCCCCGACTGCCTGCAGGTGCACGGGTCTGAATCCCCGCAGCGGGTGCGCGATATTGCCGCCCGTTTCGGCATGCCGGTGATCAAGTCGATCAAGGTCCGCGGGCAGGGAGATGTGGCGCATGCGGCAGAGTTTGCCGGCGCCGCCGAGATGATCCTGTTCGATGCCAAAGCCCCGGAAGACCTGGCAAATGCCCTGCCCGGCGGCAACGGCGTCCGGTTTGACTGGAGCCTGCTGGGC
>JAJFHM010000057.1 GCA_021775625.1 Hyphomicrobiales bacterium
GTGCCGCTTGCGTGACTCGAACACGCGACCCCCGCATTACGAATGCGATGCTCTACCAACTGAGCTAAAGCGGCACTCAAGCGATCAACACTTGCATTTTGAGCTGACGGCTCAACGCGGCGTCTCGCGCCGACCTGATACTCCTTCAGGTCACAGTTTGCAACTGGCGAGTTACACCAAAGGAATTAGAGCGCTTCATCGCGCGGCTCGGGGCCGGGGTCGTCCGGCGCCCGCGGCGGCACGAACACCTTGGGCTCTTCCGGCACTGGTGCAGCGTCGGCATCGTCGCCCGCCGCCTGTTCCTGCGGCAGCGCCGCGTCCGGCGGCACATCGGCTTCACCGCCATCTGCCACCACCTCGTTGCCGACCGGAAGCGTTTCCGGTCCCGGGTCGTCCGGCTGGGTGTCTGGCGGATCGCTGTCCGGCGCTGTAGCAGCCACCTCATCGGCGCGGTACTGCAGACCTTCCACCGGAATTTTCCATCGAAAGGCATCGAGCTCGCCGGAGACCGGAGAATAGGGCAGCCAGACTTCGGATGTGAAGCCATCCGCGGTCCACACTGGATCGCGCGGCGCAACAACGGCACGTCCGAGCCACTCGCGCATGCGGCCGTCATCGCCGCTTTCGCCCTCTTCGATTTCCGCCATCAATGCGCACACCCGTGCGCTGGGGCGCTCTTCGATCAAGGGCCGAAGCGCTGATCTGGCCTCCTCCCATTCCCGTGCCGCAGCCGCGGCATGCGCCAGTGCGATCGGACCTTCGACCCCGCCCGGGCTCTTGCTCGTGAGGGTCCGCATCCGCTTCAGGCGCTCCTTGGGCGAGCTTCCAGCCTTTGCCGCCGCATAGACTTCTGCGATCTCGGGATGCGGCGATGCAAGCCAGGTCTTTTCAAGCACCCGGCCGGCCTTGCGGGTTTGCCCGGTTGCCGCCAGCACGCGGCCGGCGATCACTGCGGCCGGCACCAGATCCGGCGCGCTCTTGTGGGCCGCAAGCGCCAGCACCAGCGCCCGGTCAGGTGATTTGTCTTCAAGGTCGGCTGCCTGCGCCGTGGTGACCACCGCCTTCTTGCGCGTGGCCTCGGCCGCTTCCATGAGTTTGTTGCGGCGGCACAGCTCCAGTGTCTCTTCCACCGCCGGCCAGTTGCCTTCAGACGACTGCACCGCCAGCACCGCCCGCGCCGCCCAGTTCAGCCGCGGCGATATTTCCAGCGCCCGTTCCGCATGCCGCCGGGCCTGCTCGAAGTCGCCTTCCTGGCGCGCCTGGACAAACAGGCCACGCCGCCCCAGGGCCTCCGTCTCGGTGTCCTGCAGCATGGCTTCGAACACCCGCTTCACAGTCTTCTTGTCGCCGCCGAGTTGCGCCGCCTGGGCCTTCAGCAGCTGGGCCAGCGGCTCGTTGGTGAGGATTCGATTGGCCTGTGTGGAATAGCGGGCGGCAGCTACGGCATCTCCTGCACCCGCCGCCAGCACACCCTTGCTGAGCGCTTCCAGGCCGCGCATCTGCCGTCTTGAGCGGAAGAATTCCGATATGGCACCGGGCATGCCAAGCGCCCCCCGCAACAGACTGCCGACTACGGTGAGGGCTACGACCGCGAGGAATATTGCACCCACGCCCATCATGAAGCTGGTGTGGATTTCATAGCCAAGCCAGGTGATCTGCAAGGCGCCCGGGCGATCGGCAAACCACGCCATTATGACGGCGAGAACTGCGATGATCACGAATATGGCCAGGATGCGAATCATATTGGCGTCTAGCTTCCAGATTTATCCGACATTGCCAGCGCGCGGCGCAAAAGTCCGTTCATCTCACGATCGACCTTGCTGCGGGCACGCGCCTCCCTGATCCACTTTTCAGCTGCCTGCGTCAATCCTTCACCGGCTGCAGACAACGCATCCGCGGCCCGCGCCAGTTCGTCGCGTTCAACATGCTCCCGCGCGGCAGTCACCGCCTCAACCAGCATGCGCGATCCCGGTTCGGTGGATTTTCGCACGTCCACCAGATCATTGACACGGCTCCACACATTGTCGATCAGGTTGCCATCACCATCCGACGTCTCCTCTGAACCAGGCTTTGACGTTGTCAGGTCCAGCGCAATTTCCTCAAACTGGGCTGCCAGCGCAAGGCGCGGAAATACACCGCCGGGAGCATGGGCGGCAATCGCCGTAATCGCCGGGTCGCCGGGCATGACCGCGGCGAATGCGGCAAGCTGGGGCTGATAGGGCTGGCCGGCATCGACGGCCTTTTGCAGATCAGACGCTGCTCGCGCAACCGGGCTTGGTGCAGTTTGGGAAGATTGCACCCGCGCCGTTTCCAGTGCGTCAAGCCGCGTAACCACATCGGCCATGCTGTCCCGGACCTGCGCACGCACCGCATCGAGCAGTGCTGCCGTGTCCACTCCGTCAACGCCCTGCGCAGGCGTTTGCCGGGCCGCCATCTGTTCCGTGGCGCGCTTCAGGTCGGCCACAGCGGTGGACAGGGCGGCAATCCGCGCGTCCAGATCCTTGGGCAGGGCTTGTTCGTTGGTGGCAGAAGGAATTTGCGCCAGCGCATCGATCTTGGCGGCAAGCTTGCCGATCTGCTCTTGCAAAACCTTGTTGGCGGGCGCGGCGCTGGTGCTGTCATTCGCCGACAGTTCCGCCAGTCCGGCATCCAATGTGCGCACTTCACTTAAGGCCGCGTCGGCTGCGGTTTGGGCCAGGCGGGCATGTTCGCCGACAGTTTCCACTTTGGCAGAGAGATCCTCGAGCCGGGCCGCGATTGCCGTATTGGCTGACGCGATGTCCTTGAGGGCGGTTTCGACAATCGGCATTCGCTGATCGGAAGCAGCAGAGGGTCCGCTGACCCTCGCCTCCGGGCCAAAATACCATCCGCCGATCAACCCGGCGATGAATATTGCCAGAACGATGAGCGATCCCGCCGCCGGCACCCGCCAGCGTCCGATATGCACACCACCTAGAAAAAATCTCTTCATTTCTTCCATCCAGGAGACAGAGTTTTGATCCTTCCGGGAGGCACCTGCCTGGTCACGCCCGGCTGCGTCCGCCGCCGCGGCATCATCGTTCGGCGCCGGCTCGTTGTCCTCAACGATAACCGCTTCCAGATCGATGATCGGCGGCACATTGGGTTTTCGCCGGCGCGTGCTCCTGCCGTTTGCCGCTTGCCGCTTGCGGCGGCCATCATCTCCCGACTTTCTGGCAGCCATGCCTAGTCTGTCCTGTTTTCCTTCACTATCAGCACCGGCCAGTCCCTGATTTGCGGCTCAACCATATGCCAACCGCCGGTAAAATGCGCGCCCAGACACAACTTGGAGCGTTTCAGTTCACCTACCATATAGCGGGACCGGGTCAACCACGCCAATCATCGAGCAACAAAAAGGGCGCGCAGCCTGTTAAGGCGCGCGCCCGCTTGTTAGGTGGAATCCAGCGATACTCTACTAACACACTCACGTGCCGGTACGCCCCGCCTAAACTTGAGCCAAGTTCTAAAGGGTGAGCGTTTCTAAATGGTTACCAGAGCGCTTCATACTTAAATGATTTCGAGCAACGCTTGCTGCGTCGGCCGCGCCGCCACCCGCACCGACACCCCTGACCATGCGGTCCGGCCGAGAAGCACATCCGCAACCGACTGCGCCAGGCAGTAATGTTGTGTCAGCCTCGCCGCTTCCGCAATTCCGGCGCGTTCACAAAGCGCCATCCAGATACGCGCGGTGCGGGGCGAGTACAGCAACACACCGTCGACGCCCCCGGCCTCAACACGCGCCACGGTGTCTGCAGACAATTGCCCGGCTTCGACGGCCTCATAAAGCACAGCCCGGTCAACCTCGAAGCCCCTGGCTTCAAGCAGACCCTTGAGATCACCGGAAACCACTTTGCCGGCCACATAGAGCAGCGGCCCCGCTGCAGGCGCGCACCTTTGCGCAACCAGATGTGTCAGTGCCTCCAGATCGCCGCCGGCGGCTTCGACCCGCGCAAACCCGGATGTCTCGGCGGCCTGGGCCGAGGCCTGCCCCACCGCCAGCAAGGGCGTATGATGTAACCGCTTGACCTCTGGCATTTCGGCCAGGGCCCGCACGCCATTGGCGCTGGTGACCAGCACCGCCTGATACGCTTTGTCGGGCAAGGCGACGTCCGTCAACGGCTCAATTCTCAAGAGCGGCTCCAGCAGCGCCACATGTCCGTGTTCCGTCAGCACCTGCTCGAGGTCATGCGCATCTTCGCTGGGTCTTGTGACGAGCAGGTGCATATGCTTGGCCGCGCTCAGGTTACAAGAAATCCGGGCCCAAGATCGCGCTTCAGGTCCTCCCCCGCCGCAGCCGCCATCGCCACTGCCTCCTGTTGGTCAGCCTCCAGAGAGGTTTCACGGCAGTCATCGCCATCCGGCGTCAGCACCATGCCTGCAAACGATATCCGTGTCTCGCCCACGAACGCCGCGTGTCCGGCGATGGGTGTGCGGCAGGAGCCGTCCAGCACCCGTAAAAAGGCCCGTTCCACATTGACGGTGGCTTCGGTGGGTTGATGATTGATCGGCGTCACCAGATCGCGGGCGCGCGCATCGTCGTGGCGCAGCTGAATGCCGATCGCCCCCTGGGCGACAGCCGGCAGCATGTCTTCCATCGGCACCGCCTGGGTCACATTGGCTTCAAGCCCCATGCGCTTCAGTCCCGACAACGCCAGGATGGTGGCGTCAACCTCGCCATCCTTGAGCTTGCGCAATCGTGTGTCCACATTGCCACGATACATCACCACGTCGAGGTCGGGCCGCAGCCGTTTCAGCTGCGCCTGACGCCGGATCGAGGATGAGCCGACGACAGCGCCATGCGGCAACTCCCGGATAGACCCGGCTTTGGAGCTCAAAAACGCATCGCGCGGATCCTCGCGCGGCAGATAAGCCGCCATTTCAAGCCCCTCCGGCAACACCGTCGCCATGTCTTTCATGGAATGGACCGCGAGGTCGATTTCACCGTCAAAGAGCGCCCGCTCGATCTCTTTTGTAAACAGTCCCTTGCCGCCGATTTCCATCAATGGCCGGTCCGTCACCCGGTCGCCCGTTGTCCGGATCACGACGATTTCGACCGCTTGGTCATCGAACCCATGCATCGCCACGAGGCGTTTCTTCACCTCGTTAGCCTGAATGAGCGCCAGTTTGCTGCCGCGCGTACCGATGCGAAGGGGGAGAGATGGCATCGCTGTTCCTAAAGTCTTTTTGATGGTAGACGGAGCCTGAGTAGCGCCAACGCCATGAACACGCAAAACAAAAAACCGCTCACCATATTGGGCATCGAATCCTCCTGTGACGAAACAGCCGCTTCCGTGGTCCATCGCAACCTGGACGGCACCGGCACGATTCTGTCGAATATTGTGCTCTCTCAGGATGCCGCCCACGCGCCCTACGGTGGCGTGGTGCCGGAAATTGCCGCCCGCGCCCATGTCACCCAGATGGACAATGTGGTCGCCCGCGCCCTTCGCGAGGCATCTCTTGACTGGGATGACATCGACGCGGTTGCCGCCACCGCCGGCCCCGGTCTCATCGGCGGCGTGATCGTCGGGCTGATGACCGCAAAAGCCATCGCCCTGGTACGCGGCCTGCCGCTGATCGCGGTCAACCACCTGGAAGGCCATGCCCTCACCGCACGCCTCACCGCAGGTGTGGCGTTTCCCTATCTTCTGCTCCTGGTGTCCGGCGGGCACACACAATTGCAGATCGTCGAAGGGGTCGGGCGGTATCGCCGGCTCGGCACAACCATAGACGATGCTCTGGGCGAGGCCTTCGACAAAACCGCGAAACTGCTCGGACTGGGGTTTCCCGGAGGCGCTGCGGTGGAGCGCGCCGCGGCCACCGGCAACCCGAACCGCTTTGCGTTGCCGCGGCCCCTGCTCGGGCGCCAGGACTGCAATTTTTCATTCTCCGGCCTCAAAACAGCACTCCGCAATGCGGCCCATGGGCTCGGCTCGTTGAGTGAGCCGGACATCGCCGACCTGTGCGCCGGATTCCAGTCCGCGGCCGCCGACTGCATCGAAGACCGCGCCCGGCGCGCCATGGACGCATTCCGAGAACATCATCCAGATCACGCCACACCCGTGATCGTCGTCGCCGGTGGCGTTGCCGCCAATGCCACGGTGCGGGCGACGCTGGAGCGCCTCGCTGGAGAAAGCGGGTTCACGCTGCACTGCCCACCGCAACAGTTGTGCACCGACAACGCCGCGATGATCGCCTGGGCCGGGGCCGAACATCTGGCCCTGGGCGACACGGACAGCCTCGACGCTATGCCGCGCGCCCGCTGGCCTCTGGACCCGGACGCCGAACCCGCGCCGGGTGCCGGCGTCAAGGCGTGAACGCCCGACATATAGGCGTTGAGGTACTGTGCCCACCAATGGTACGCAATACCGCATGAAGGATCGGCAGCAAGTGAGCGCAGATGTCTAAGGGCGAAGTGACCAGGATTGGTGTTGTCGGCGCCGGCGCATGGGGCACCGCGCTGGCGAGCGTCGCGGCACGCGCCGAACTCGACGTCAAGCTTTGGGCCTATGAGGCGGACGTCGCCGAGGCCATCAATGAATCCCACGAAAACACCACCTATCTGGAGGGCGTTGCCCTCGATGAAGCAATCGTCGCAACCAACGATTTGACCGACCTGGTCGACCGCGAGGCCATCTTATTGGTGACACCGGCCCAGGCCCTCAGAGATGTGGCCACAGACGTAATCGAGAAAGTCGGCACCCATTTGCCGCTGGTGGTGTGTTCAAAGGGCATCGAGCGCGGGTCCGGGTTGTTGATGACCGAAGTCCTGGCGGAAATATCGCCTTATGCCGAAGCCCTGGTGCTGTCCGGTCCGAGTTTTGCAGCCGATGTCGCACGTGGCCTGCCAACGGCCGTTACCCTTGCCGGCCGTGATGTCGAGCGCGCACGCCCTATTGCGGAAGCCCTCTCCGGCCCGACGTTCCGCCCCTATCTTTCGGGTGACATTGTCGGTGCACAGGTCGGCGGTGCTGTGAAGAATGTGCTCGCAATCGCCTGCGGGATTGTCGACGGCAAGGGGCTGGGCGCCAGTGCCCGCGCTGCACTCACCGCGCGCGGGTTTGTCGAGCTTGTCCGCTTCGGCACCGCCCTGGGCGCCCAACCGGAGACCCTCAACGGACTTTCGGGGCTTGGCGATCTGATCCTGACCTGCACCAGCACACAATCGCGCAACATGTCGCTCGGGGTGGCGCTGGGCGAAGGCCGCTCAACCGGCGATGTCCTCAATGCCCGCACGTCGATTTCGGAAGGCGCCTATACCGCCCGGGTGGTCGCGGAAATGGCCGTCGACATGGGCATCGAATTGCCGATATGCACGGCGGTACATGAAATTGTCGAAGACATCACCAGTGTCGACGACGCCATCGAACAGTTGCTTGCCCGACCGATAAAGGCCGAGAACTGAAACCACAACCAGTCACGAAAACAGAGAGGCCCGCAACCCATGCTATTCGCTTTGATTTGTACCGATAAACCTGGTGCCCAGGATCTCAGAACCGCCACCCGCGATGCTCATCTTGAATTTCTTGGCGCCCACCGGGACAAGGTGGTGCTCGGCGGCCCGTTCACCACGGAAGACGCATCCGGCATGAACGGCAGTCTCATTGTCATGCAGGGCGACAGCATCGACGAAGTGCGCGCCATCGCCGAACAGGACCCTTATGCCCAGGCCGGGCTGTTTGAATCCGTCGATGTCCGCCCCTGGAAATGGACCGTCGGCAATCCGGAAGGATAACGCACTCATGGCATATTGGCTGTTCAAGTCCGAACCCAACACCTGGGGGTGGCATGACCAAAAAGCGTCCAAGGCCCCCGGCGAAGAGTGGGACGGCGTGCGCAACTATCAGGCCCGTAACAATATGCGGGCCATGCAGGTGGGCGAACTCGGCTTCTTCTACCATTCGATTGACGAAAAACGCATTGTCGGCATTATCAGGATTTCCGCCGAAGCGCACCCGGATACCACCGACGACACTGGCAAATGGGAATGTGTCGATGTCAAAGCAGTGTGCGACGTGCCCAATCCGGTGACCCTCGACGATGTCAAATGTGAGCCGTTGCTGGCCGATATGATCCTGGTCAACAATTCGCGCCTGTCGGTTCAACCGGTGACGGACGAGGAATGGCGCATCGTCTGTACCATGTGCGGGTTCGATACACCGCCAGCGCCGTGACGCGGCCATGCCGACGGACGCATCAGCGCCCATCAATGACCGGGCTGCATTCATAACCGATCACTGCGCCTTATTGCAGGTGCCCCTTGTGCCCGAGGTAAGCCTGCTTCTGGCACATGAGGCGCTGCCATTATGGCGGAAGACCGAGGAGGAGCTGGGCGAACTTGGACTGCCGCCGCCGTTCTGGGCCTTCGCGTGGGCTGGAGGCCAGGCGCTTGCCCGCTACATCCTTGACCACCCACAGTGCGTGGCCGGCAAGAGCGTCCTCGACTTCGCCTCCGGATCGGGCCTCGTCGCCATCGCCGCCAAATGCGCCGGCGCTGGTCATGTGGTCGCCAGCGACATCGATCCCTTCGCCACAACCGCGGCCCGTCTCAACGCGCAAGCCATGCAGGTTGCAATCGATATCAGCAGCGAAAGCCTGCTCGATACCCCTCCACCTCCTGTCGATGTTATCGTCACCGGCGACATCTTCTACGAAAGACCACTGGCGGAACAGGCCCTGGGCTGGCTCCGGGAGGCCAAACGATGCGGTACGGATATCCTGATCGGCGATCCCGGCCGCAGTTACCTGCCGCGCGACCAGTTGATCCGGCTCATGGACTATTCCGTGCCGGTTACCAGAGAACTTGAGGACGCTGAAATCAAACACACCACGGTCTGGCGGCTGTACTGAAGTTTTTGATATAGTCCGCACATCAACAGGAGGCAGATCCCATGGCGTTTGCAGGAATCAACTATATCGCGGTTCTCGCCGCGGCCGCCGCCGGTTTTGTGTTTGGCGCAATCTACTACACCACCCTCGGCAAGCAGTGGATGGCAGCCGCACGGCTCAACCCCGACGACATCAACCGGTCGAACCCGGTTCCCTACATTGTCGCCGCGGTGGCCCAACTGGTGCTCGCCTATATGCTGGCGGGCATGATCGGGCATCTCGGCGATGCCAGTCTCAAGGGCGCCGCGATAACCGCGTTTTTCATCTGGATCGGTTTCATCGTTACAACCATGGCGGTCAACCACCGCTTCCAGGGGGCCAGGCCTTCATTGACCGTGATCGACTGCGGCCATTGGCTGGGCGTCGTGATGATCATGGCGGTGGTGCTCTCGACGATCGGCGTTTGACGACCGTGCCGGGCACCCATCCGCCTGCGGTAACGCTTTGCCGCATCGACGAAATCGACGATCCCGGCGCCCGCGGCTTTGAAGTGTCCGGTTCCAACGAACACCTGGACATCATCGTGGTTCGACAGGGCGATAGCGTTCACGGTTACATCAACAGCTGTCCGCATCAAGGAACGCCGCTCGAGACTTTTCCCGACAGGTTTTTGTCTCGCGACGGACGGGAACTGATCTGCTCAACCCATGGCGCACGCTTCCAGCCGGCAGACGGCCTGTGCACCGGCGGGCCGTGCAAGGGCAAGCGCCTGGCACCCATTCAGCTTGGGCTGGAGGACGGCTGCATCCGGCTGCATCTGCAACGAAACCACAGATAAGCCATGTCGACCCACCGCACATTACCCGCTCACAACGTCCCCACACTTGTTCGGGACGGCAAAACAGCAGCATTGCCGAGCCGGGTGAGCCGCCCCCTACGGCCATGGCCTTCGATCTCGAAAACGTCCGCTGTGCCGCCATACCAAAGTCTGAACCGGCTCGCGGTTGCTGAATTCTCGCGCCCGGACCATAATGCGCTGCAAATGAATTGACCTATGCGGGAGGCGGTTTGCCATGTCTGAAGTTCATGTTCACAAAGTCACCGGGGAATGGGCGAAAAAGGCCCATATCGACAATGCCAAATACCTCGAAATGTATCAGGCGAGCGTCGATGACCCGGACAGCTTCTGGGGTGAGCACGGCAAACGCCTCGACTGGATAAAGCCCTATTCCAAGGTCAAGAACACGTCCTTCGACTACGACAACCTATCGATCAAGTGGTACGAAGACGGCACACTCAACGTTTGCACCAACTGCGTCGACCGGCATCTCGCGACACGTGGCGATCAGGTGGCGATCATCTGGGAAGGCGATGAGCCCACAGACGATGCGCACATAACCTACAAACAGCTGCATGAACACGTCTGCAAGTTCGCCAATGTCATGAAGGCGAACGGCGTGAAGAAGGGTGACCGCGTCACCATCTACATGCCCATGGTGCCGGAAGCCGCCTACGCCATGCTGGCCTGCGCGCGCATCGGCGCTGTGCATTCCATCGTCTTCGGCGGATTTTCGCCGGACGCTCTGGCCGGCCGCGTCATCGACTGCAAATCCAACTTCATCATCACCGCCGATGAAGGCGTTCGCGGCGGCCGCCCGATCCCGCTGAAGGCCAACACGGACGCTGCCCTGGAAAAATGTCCGGGCGGCGAAAAAGTCCTCGTAATCCGGCGCACCGGCAACGATGTTCCATGGAATGGCGATCGTGACATCTGGCTGCATGAGGCGCTGGAAACCGTCGATGCGGACTGCCCGGCAGAAGAAATGAACGCCGAAGACCCGCTCTTCATTCTCTATACGTCCGGTTCGACCGGCCAGCCCAAAGGCGTGATGCACACCACCGGCGGTTATCTGGTCTACGCCTCCATGACCCACCAATATGTCTTCGATTATCACGATGGCGATATCTACTGGTGCACGGCGGATGTCGGCTGGGTCACCGGCCACAGCTACATCGTCTATGGCCCGCTCGCCAACGGCGCCAC
>JAJFHM010000058.1 GCA_021775625.1 Hyphomicrobiales bacterium
CCGAACAGATGGGTTCCGTGCACCTCTGAACGCTCCACATGGGCGGCGATCACGGCTTCCGTCAGAACGCCGCGATTGAGCGCATGGCCCTGGCTCACCAGCTTGCCTTCCACCATGACGATGGGAGCGTGCCAACCGCCCCTGGGCAGTGGACGCCACCATTCCGACAGCCACTCGCGGACTTCCAGATCGACCGGAATACCGGCAAGCTCGGTTGCCATGGTGTCCTCTATGACATCCACAGTGAGAGAGCACTCACCGCATGGAATGCTGACTTTGAAGGGTCCCCACTGCCCGGCCCAGCGAAACAGCAGGAGTTTGACGGGTTTGACGCCGGACATCACATCTGCCTCCCGTCAACGCAGCTTCGCAACGCCCAGCGCGACGGAAAACTTTCGACACCAGATGTAGACTTCGTTGACGGCATCAATGTCGACACCCGCAGGCACGGCGTAGGACTGCTGGCCATTGAGTTTTTTGAGCTTGCTGATCTGGGTCGATTTAATGAAGCGGCCATCTTTTCCAAATCCCACATATGGATCCGGTGCGCCGTCGAGATGAAAACTCGCAGCCAGCGTTACCACCACCTTGTTGCCCTGCTTTACCACCGTGACGCCGCCGCTTGTTGTATGGCCGGAGCGACCCGAGAACTGGCCGGAGCGATTGCTGTCAGCAGCGGAAACCTCGACCGGGTTGACTGCAAATGAGCCCATGGCCGCCACAACCGCCGCCAACGGCAGCTTGAAAACATTCGACATCGCACTATCCCCTTGCTTGGCTCGGCCGGTTACTCGGCGCGGCTATCATAAGGGCACTCCATAGCGGAGATTCAACGCACCGTGTGCGGAGCAATCGTTCAAACTTCCTCACTGATGCGTGAACAACAATTCGTATGCCTTCCACTGCGCATCTTTTAGTATTCCGGTCATGCTACCGGAAAAACACATCCCAGCCCTCATCCTGATTGATCTCCAAATCGCCATTGACGATCCGGTTTGGGGTCCACGCAACAACCCGGACGCCGAGGACAAGCTGCGGCATCTGCTCGACGCATGGCGGGATGCCGGTGCGTCGGTCTATCACGTTCGCCATGACTCTCTGGAACCGCAATCGCCCTACAGACCGGGTCAACCCGGGAACGCCTTCAAGCCCGAAGCGGCACCGGTCGCGGGCGAGCCGATTGTTCCCAAGACAACCAACAGCGCCTTCATCGGCACGGACCTCGAGGAACGGTTGCGCCGGTCGGGCCACAACAGTGTGGTAATGGCCGGGGTTTTGACCAGCAACTCTCTCGAAATGTCGGTGCGCCATGGCGGGAATCTGGGGTTTGACGTCCGCGTCGTCTCGGATGCGTCCTGGGATGTTGACACAACCGATCTCGACGGCCGCATCTGGCCCGCCGCCGACGTCCACGCCCTGTCTCTGGCGCGTATAAACGGAGAATATGCCCGGGTGATCAGCACTGCGCAGGCGTTGGAATTTGTTCGATAGAACCGCATACCATCCTGACTGCCGGCCAATAACCAAAAATTCGCACTTTCCCGGTAGATTCCGGGCAGGCGGTATCGGATTCTCGCAATCTGCGCCGTCATCTGGATGGGATTGTTGCAGTGACCGGGAAGACACCGATGACGTTACACGGCCCGACAACGGCTGAAACGGACATGCATGCCCGCGCAGCCGACCTTCCAGGCCACTCCCTGACCGCCGCACAACAGCGCACAGTGGAACTGCACTGGGTCGAGACACTGGACGACTTGCTGGCCCTGCAATCCGACTGGCAAAGACTTGAGGATGCGACCGCATCGCCTCAGAACTTCTTCCAGTCCTTCACCTGGTGCAGCGTTTGGGCATCGGTATACCTTGGTGGCGCGAACAATATCGCCCTGAAGACACTGATTGCCCGGACAAACGGTGCCGTCGCCATGATATGGCCGCTCATGGTCGTACGTCACGGACCGGTCACCATCCTGAAATGGTTGTCTGATCCCATCGGGCAGTACGGCGATGTCCTCATCGACGAAAGCATAGATCCGGAGACTTGGTTGGCGAGTGCATGGTCGCGGATCACCCAGGACCCGGACATTGACGGCATAGCCTTGAGAAATGTCCGCGCGGACGCCCGGATTAGTGCTTTCCTGAGCGATAAATGTCAGGTTCTACCGGAGCAAAAACTGGCCCCTCAGCTCAATCTCAGGCCCTTCGAGACAGCTGACGACTACAGCATGGCGTTAAGCCGCAACCAGCGCTCACAACGCTCCAAATTGCGCAAGAAGCTGGAACGCGGCGGCCCTGTTGAGTTTAATGTGCATTGCGGAACCGATACCTTCAACACCGCCGTCGCTCAGGCACTCGACTACAAGCGGCGATGGCTCGAAGAACGCAGCCTGAAAGCCGATGTGATCGGCGATCCCCTGTTTGAAGACGTCATTGTCAGGATTGGCAAGGTTGATCCCTCAGCGATAACCGCAGGCGTCCTGTCCCGCAACGACAACCCGCTCTGCATCGACATCGCGTTCACTTACAAAAGCCGCTATTACGGTTCAGTCATTGCCGAAAACCCCGCTGTGGCGGCCCAGTCCCCCACCAAGGTTCACCTTGATCTGCGCCAGAAGCACTGCGTTGAGGCGCATTTTTCAGAATTCGACATGATGATCCCTGATTCCGCATTCAAACAACACTGGAGCGACAGCGCGGTCGCCGCTTTGGACTATGTCGTTCCCATGAACCTTTGGGGGCTGCTCTATTGCTCGGTTTATCTCGCCCGCGTCCGTCCCTTTGTGAAACGGGTCTATTACGCAATTGGGGAAAAACCACG
>JAJFHM010000059.1 GCA_021775625.1 Hyphomicrobiales bacterium
CGCCAAACGCTGCCAGCTGTGCCCTAGGTGCCCTAAGTTGTCTTAGCATTTCCGCTTGCCGCAGCGAAGGACGTTTCAATGGCACCCACCACACAAATTCTGGACAAGTCGATCTACAAAAACGCCGTTGCGAAGCTCAAGGAGCACAATGTGGTCCTGCCGACTTTTTCCGAACTGGCGGACCCGGGCAGCATTTCCAGCGAGACGCGGACAGCGCTCAAGGATGTCGACCCCAACGCCCCGCACCCCCTCAACCTGTATCGCTGCCACTGGTTCAACGGACCGGACGGGCGCGGCATCACGGAGGTGCCGGGGTACATCGAAATCCCGTCATCGCTTAGTGGAACCGAAGCCCGCATCATCGTCATGCTGGGCGAGCGGTTTCCGATGATCGGCGCCCATAAGGTTCTTGCCGCCTATGCCTGTCTGGTGCCGCGTCTCGTCACCGGCGCCTTCGATCCCGAACACGCCCGCGCCATCTGGCCCTCGACCGGGAATTATTGCCGGGGCGGCATCGCGATTTCCCGCATTCTTGGGTGCCGTGGCGTCGCCGTCCTGCCCGAAGGCATGAGCCGCGAGCGCTTCGAGTGGCTGGAAAAGTGGGCCGCAGATCCCACCGACATCGTCCGCACGCCGGGAACCGAGAGCAACGTCAAGGAGATCTACGACAAGTGCGCCGAGTTAGAGAGCATTGAGGGCAATGTCATCATCAATCAGTTCTGCGAATTCGGCAATTATCTCGGGCATCTGCTGTGTACCGGCCAGGCGGCCTCGAAGATCTATGAACATGCCACAGCCGGGCGGGCAGCATCGCGCCTTGCCGCGTTTATCTCCGCCACTGGATCTGCCGGAACCATCGCTGCCGGCGATCATCTCAAAACAGCACACGGTTCTGAAATTGTCGCCGTCGAGGCCATTGAGTGCCCGACCATGCTGAGGGGCGGTTATGGTGAGCACAACATCCAGGGCATCGGTGACAAGCACATTCCGCTCATCCACAATGTCATGAACACCGATTGCGTCATCGGCATTTCTGACCGCTCCAGCGACGGGGTCTACCAGTTGTTCAACACCGATGCGGGGCAGCGCTATCTCGCCGACCGCAAAGCAATCGACGATAAGACACTGGCCAGTTTTTCCAGCCTCGGCTTATCCGGTATCGCCAATGTTCTCGCCGCCGCAAAGTACGCCCGGCACTTTGGCCTTGGCGCCGATGATGTCGTAATGACGATCGCAACCGACAATGCAGCGCTTTACAAGAGCCAGGTGGAGGAAACCTCCGGAGGCGATTTCGACGCCCTCAATGCCGCCGAAACATTCGGTGCGCATCTCTCCGCCATCGCCGGCAGCGAACTCCTCGATCTCACGCACCGGGAGCGGCAACGGATCTTCAACCTTGGCTATTACACCTGGGTCGAGCAGCAAGGCGTCAGCGTTGAGGATTTCGACCAACGCAAGGACCAGTCGTTCTGGAAAGGGCTGCGCAAAAATATCGCCGAATGGGACGGGCTCATCGGGGACTTCAACGGCGAGGTTGGCGCGGCTTAGAGCGTGATCGCATCCGCCATTGCCTCAGACAATACCTTGGCAATCGTCGCACAGTCCTGATCTTCAAGCCACAACGGCAGGCGCAAATCGCACAGCCCGTGCAAAATTCTGTCCGCCGCGGGAACCGCCGCCACGTCGTCCACATAACGCCAGTGATCGTGCCGGCTGGTGAAACCGACCGGATTATCAACGCCGAACCATTTGACGTGGACACCATGTTCGCACGCCGTCTCCAGAAAACCCGCAATCTGGATGTCGCTCAAATCGTGCAGGAAAAACTGCAGCGAGCTGGGCACGAATTCTTCTTCCCCCGGGCGGACCGGCATCTGGATGTGAGCGATCTCATCCAGCAGCGGTGCCAGTTGGCCATAGATGGTCCGCCACTTCGCATTGCGGCTGTCCAGCTCGGCGAGCTGCGGCCGCAGGAGTGCCGCGACCAGGTTCGACATGCGCATCGAGCAGTTGGGGTTGGTAAACTTGTGCCGCTCGAAGACGTCCATCGGCGGCCGGGCGCGGTGTTGTTCGTAAAGCATGTAGCTGCCGGACAGCAGAATTGCGCGCGCGGCAATATCCTCATCATCGGTGACCAGCAGCCCGCCCTCGCCGGAATTCATGTGCTTGAAGGTCTGCGTACTGAAACACGCGACCTTTCCGAAGGTTCCGGTCAGCCTGCCGTTCCAGCCAGCCCCCATGGTGTGGGCGCAATCTTCGATGACAATGAGCCCATGGCGCTCACACACCTGCATCACCCGGTCCATGTCGGGGATGTGCCCACGCATGTAGGACAGCATCACGAACTTTGCGCCCGTCGCCGCCGCCTTGCGGTCGAGATCGTCCACATCGATAACCGTGCGCTCATCAATGTCGACCATCACGTGTTCGGCGCCCGCATGTTCAACGGCGCCCGGCACCGGCGCCAGGGTGAACGCGTTCATCAACACTTTGTCACCCGGCGCAACGCCGGCGGCTCGAAGCGCCACAAACAGCGCACAGCCTCCTGAGTTCAAACCGACGCAATATTTACGCCCCGCATAGGCCGCGAATTCTTCTTCCAGCACTGCTGCCTCCGGAAGCGAATTGCGGTCTTCCCCGTAACGGAACAGGCGCCCGTCGCGCATCAACTTGACGGCGGTTTCAATCGCCTCCTCCGGAATCGGGTCCGGAGCACTGAGATCGCCCAGAAACCGGGTGCGGACCACTCCCTCCGTGGCCGCGTCAATTCTGACAGCATCGTTCATTCGGCGGCCTCCCCGGCGGAGAGGTCAAATTGCTCGTCAGGGAAATATTTGGCCAGCCTGATGTCCGCCGTTCTGGCATGACCCTCCATGCCCTCTATGCGCGAGATCCGGGCCGCCACCTGCGCCACGCTGTGCGCGGCATCCCGCGTCATCCGCTGATAGGTCAGGACCTTGATGAACTTCTGCGCGTTCAGCCCACCGGAATAACGGCCGGCACCGCGTGTCGGCAAAATGTGATTGGGTCCTGAGCATTTGTCGCCGAATGCAACGGTTGTTTCTTCTCCCAGAAACAACGAACCATAGTTGCGCAGGCTTGCCAGCCACCAGTCGAGATCTGCTGCCTGAACATGCAGATGCTCCGGCGCATAGCGGTCGCAAATCTCGCAAACCTCTTCGCGGCTGTCGGCGACAACGATCTCCCCAAAATCACGCCAGGACGCGGTTGCCGAAGCCCGTGCCAGTTCCGGCAGGGCATCAATGACGCCGGGAATACGTTGCAGCACTTCCGCGCCCAGTTCGTGCGATGTGGTTGCGAGCCAGACCGGCGAATCCGGCCCGTGTTCGGCCTGCCCTACGAGATCGGCTGCAACCATATCCGGATCGGCCGTCTCATCGGCTGCAACCATTGTCTCGGTCGGCCCGGCAAAGACATCAATCCCAACACGACCGAACAGCATCCGTTTGGCCTCCGCGACAAAACTGTTGCCGGGCCCGACGATGATGTCGGCCGGGCATCCGGTGAAGTGGCCAAAAGTCAGTGCAGCGATCCCCTGCACTCCGCCCAGAGCCAGAACCTGATCGGCGCCTGCGACCTGCATGGCATAGAGAATTGCAGGGTTGATCGGCGTGTTCTTCTTGGCAGGAGACGTGGCAATGACATTCTCAACCCCTGCAACCTTGGCGGTGCAGACGCTCATGATTGCGGAAGCGGCGTGGGCATAACGCCCGCCGGGCACATAACACCCTGCCGTCGCGACCGGAATCAGGCGCTGGCCGGTCACCAGGCCCTCCATGAGTTCGACTTCGAACTCTTGTTGCGAGTCGCGTTGCCGTTGGGCGAAATCGCGCACTCTTAGATGGGCAAACCGAAGATCATCCTTGAGAGTTTCCGGCAGCAGGCGCTCCGCCTCCAGAAAGGCGTTCGCCGGCACCACGATGTCGCCATCCCAGCCGTCAAGCTGCAATGCCGTCTTCCGGCTCTCCTCTTCGCCGCCAGCTTCCAGGCGCGCGAGCATTTCGGCGACAGTGCCGCGCACCTTTTCGTCCGCTGCCGCCGGCTCCACTGAAGCCTTCTTGATGTATGTCTCCGCCATCCCCGGACATCTACCTCTTTTCGCCTCGGCGCCACTGTATCGTGGATACACAATCGCCATGTGTCGATTATTTTTGAAAGCGCTTTCAAAATTAGAGCGTTATATGGAAGCGCTGTCAATGGAATTGGTACGAAACTGGGGACAAATGGGCATACAGCGATAGACGGACTGGTCCATTAAGCTATAATAACACACAGTTTGCGTCCAACGGACTGCAGTGTTATAAGCCGATTTCAAACCAATTAATTTTTGAAAGCGCTATCATTTTGGAGCACCGACCTCCCATCACCCTGATCGACGTGGCCCAGGAAGCAGGCGTATCGCCGGCAACGGTATCGCGTTGCCTCAACACTCCGGCCGCGGTGCGCTCGGACAAGCGGCAGCGGGTCGAGGATGCAGTGCGCAAGCTGGGATATGTACCCCACGGCGCAGCACGGGCACTGGCGTCAAAGCGGTCAAGAATGATCGGCGCCATTTTTCCAGCCGTCGACAACGCCCTGTTCGGCTGCGCGCTTGAAGTGTTTCAGCAAGAACTTGCCCACGAAGGCTACACCGTCGTCGTCGCAGCGTCCGGATATGACGCTGACCTCGAGGCCCGTCACGTGCGCAATTTGTTGCAGAACGGCATCGACGCGCTTTTGTTGGTGGGCACCGCGCGCTCACCTGACATCTATCGCCTGATCGCAGCACGGCAGATCCCCTATGTCGCCGTCTGGCGCAGCGACCAGACATCCGAGCATCCCTGCATCGGCTTCGACAATATCGCGGCCGCGGAACACCTGACCGACTACCTCGTGGATCTTGGCCACCGCAGGTTCGTTATGTTTTCCGGCCAACTGGACGGCAACGACCGCGCCCAGGACCGGGTGGAAGGCGTGAGGCGGAGTCTGGACCGCCACGGAATACCCCTGCCCGCAAACGCCATACTTGAACGGCCTTTCGGCGTCGATGAGGGCCGCGAGATGTTCCGGCTGGTGATGACCGAAAATCCGGCGCCGACAGCCATCATCTGCGGCTCCGAGCCGTTCGCCTATGGGGCGGTGTTCGAGGCAGCGGAGCGCAATATCGCTGTTCCCGATCAGGTTTCGATTGCCGGGTTCGACGACCTCTGGCTCGCCTCCCAGCTCAGCCCTGCCCTGACCACAGTGCGCACACCGCAACGTGAAATTGGACAAGAGGCTGCAAAATATCTGCTGGCGCGGCTCAAGGGCGACCGGATCGCCCCGCCGCGCCCTCTGGAGACCCATCTCATCATCCGCAAGTCGACCGCACCACCGCCTGCCGCGCTCTAAGCGGTCTCAACCCACGCAAATGCGACGAACTCTAACCTGACAGAGTACCCATTCCCCATGACCAACAGCCGTAACGACAATCTGCCAACTTTTGTAACCCACCTTGAATGTTCGATGACCGGAGACCGATTCGATGCCGACACGGTTCATGGCCTGTCGCCCGCCGGCCGGCCGCTTCTGGTCCGCTATGACCTGGAGCAGCTGGCCAGGTCCATCGACAAGGACACCCTGGGCCGCCGCACCGAGGGGTTCTGGCGTTATCGCGAGTTTCTTCCCGTACGGAAGCCGGAAAACGTGGTTTCGCTCGGCGAGGTGGTCACGCCGCTGATAGCACTCGCCAATTCCGGCACCAAGCCGGGACGCGTCATCGTCAAGGACGAAGGGCGCCTGCCCACCGGATCGTTCAAGGCCCGCGGCCTGGCCCTTGCGGTCTCCATGGCGAAAGAACTGGGGTTGAACCACCTCGCCATGCCGACGAATGGAAACGCAGGCGCCGCCATGGCGGCCTATGCCTCACAGGCCGGCATGCGCACGACCATCTTCTGCCCCGCCGACACGCCGGACGTGAATGTCCGCGAGATTGAACTGCAAGGGGCAACGGTCTGGCGGGTCAACGGTCTGATCAACGACTGCGGCAAGATTGTCGGCGAGGGGAAGGCCAAGACCGGCTGGTTCGATGTCTCAACGCTCAAGGAGCCCTACCGGATCGAAGGCAAGAAGACCATGGGTCTGGAACTGGCCGAACAGCTCGGCTGGGAACTGCCGGATGTCATCTTCTATCCCACCGGCGGCGGCACCGGCC
>JAJFHM010000060.1 GCA_021775625.1 Hyphomicrobiales bacterium
TCTGCTATGCATTCGGTGCGGGGTGGAGACGCATCATATGATTTACCTGGGCCTTCTGGCCGGTTTTGTCATTCTACTGGTGAGTGGCGACCTGCTCGTACGCGGGTCGGTTTCGCTGGCGGTCAAGCTGGGCGTTCCGGCCATCGTCATCGGGCTGACTGTCGTTGCGTTCGGCACGTCGGCGCCTGAGCTGGTCGTCTCGGTTCGCGCTGCGACAACGGGTGCGCCGGGAATCGCGATCGGCAATATTGTCGGCTCCAATATCGCGAACGTATTGCTGGTGCTCGGATTGCCGGCGCTCATCCGCCCCACGGACTGCAATCAGGAATTCATCGGACGCAACACCTGTTATGTGGTGGGGGCGACCGTCATCTTCATGCTGCTGTGTTATCTGGGGCCGCTGGAAATGTGGCACGGCATGGTCCTGTTCGCGCTGATTATCGTGTTCTTGATCGAGTCCGGCCGGCGGGCATCCCAGGGATCGGCATTGGCCCGGGCGGAAGCGGAAGAAGACGTTGATGAGGTTGACGGTGTATCCGGGCTGCCGCGAACCCCATCGATGATAGCGGTGTTCGTATTTGCCGGTCTCATCGGCCTGCCGTTCGGCGCTCAGTTGATTGTCGAAAATGCAACCGAAATCGCACGCGCCTTTGACGTCTCTCAAGCGGTCATCGGTCTGACCGTTATTGCACTGGGTACGTCGCTGCCGGAACTGGCAACGACAATGTCGGCGGCGGCTCGCGGTCACTCGGCACTTGCGATCGGCAACGTCCTGGGCAGCAATCTCTTTAATATGCTGGCGATCATGGGGCTTACCGCGATTTTGGCGCCGGTACCCATACCCGAGGCAATTCTGAATTATGATCTGTGGATCATGCTGGCTGCGACACTCGCCCTGGTGCCGTTCGTCATAAGGCGCTGTCTGATCAATCGGCTGCCTGCAATGGGCTTTGTGCTCGCCTATTTCACCTATATCTTCTTCGTGCTGGCGCCCGATCGCGATGTAACGGCGATGGTCCTGAATTGATCACTTGCCTTCTGAATGCGATACCGTTTGAGTGTCGCTTTATGCGCGCGCAATCTCACCAAAGCGGTTCTTACTTCTGAGCGATGACAAAATCGGTTCTGATCACCGGCGCGGGACGCCGAATTGGCCGGCGTCTGGCGCTTCATCTCGCCGCCGACGGGTGGGCGGTGGCGGTGCACTGCAACCGGTCTGTGGACGAGGCGGATCAAGTCGTAGCGCAGATAGTGGCGGACGGGGGTTCCGCCGTTGCGCTGCAAGCCGATCTTTGTGATCCGGGTTCTCCCGTCCGGCTGGTTTCAGAGAGCGTGCAGGCGCTGGGTGGCCTTTCCTGTCTCATCAACAACGCCTCCACATTCAACTATGATGAGGCGGTTTCCGTCACGCCGGAAGGATGGGCGCGACAACTGGATGTTAATCTCCGGGCGCCAGTGTTTCTGGCTCAGGCCTTTGCCGGCGCGCTTCCCGAAAATCAGACCGGAAACATCATCAACATCCTCGATGAGCGGGTATTGAAACTTGCGCCGACGCATTTCTCCTACACCATCTCAAAGTCCGCCCTATGGACGGCGACACGGACGCTGGCGCAGTCATTCGCGCCCCGCATCAGGGTCAATGCCGTGGGCCCCGGCCCAACGCTGCCAAACGAAAAGCTGACACTGGAAGATTTCGAGCTGGAAAATCAGGAGATGCTGCTCAAACGCGGCACGACGCCGGAAGAAATTGCCGAAGCCATCAAATTCATCCTTGCCGCACCGGCCATGACAGGACAAATGATAGCTTTGGACGGCGGTCAGCATCTTTTGTGGCAGACACCCGATATGCTTGACCATCACTTGAAATGATAAAATACTAGAGTACATCATGAACGAAGGCCCGATGATCCCCATACCGAAAATGGCAAACGCCCTTGGTGCGGTGCGCCATGTGTTTGTCCGCGATCTTGAATTGAAAGCCCTCGTTGGTATCCACGATCATGAAAAAATCGCACCGCAACGCATCATCATCAATGTCGACCTCATGGCCGATGAATCCGAGCCGGTTGTGGATGACGTGTTCCGGACCGTTGTCGATTATGAGCGGGTCGTTAAAAAGATCCAGGCCATTATCGATGAGGGGCACGTCAATCTGCTGGAAACCCTGGCGGAGCGGTTCGCCCAGCGTTGCCTTGAAGATGAACGCGTGATCAGTGCGCGGATCCGGATCGAAAAGCCCGATGTGATGGCCGAGGCGGCCAGCGTCGGCATTGAAATCGAACGCGTCCGCTCCATAGCTTAGATTTCCTGCGGCGATGATATGTGGAATCACCGCAGAGCTGGTAAAATGAATTCGATTTTCATGGAGTGTCTGAGACAGCGCCCGCATGTCCGATGCGAACTTACACACCGTCGATGAAGAAGCTCTAGAGCCTGCCATAACGGCCGGCCCGGAGATTATCCGTTCTGTCGCACGCACCGCGCCGAACAAGCCCGGGGTTTATCGTATGCTCGGGGCCGACGGTGAAGTGCTCTATGTCGGCAAGGCGAAGAGCGTCAAGAAGCGGATACAGAGCTACACCCGGCTTGGCGGTCACACCAACCGGATCGCCCGGATGATTGCCTCGACAGTGTCGATGGAGATCGTCACAACGGCGTCCGAGGCAGAGGCATTGCTGCTTGAAGCCAACCTGATCAAAAAGCTGGCGCCGCGCTACAACATCAATTTCCGGGACGACAAGTCGTTTCCCTATATTCTGATCTCGCGCGAGCATGCGGTGAGCCGCGTGGTCAAGCATCGCGGTGCGCGAAATCGCGATGGCGAGTATTTCGGACCATTTGCGTCAGCCGGTGCGGTCAATCGCACGATCAATGCCCTGCAGCGGGCATTCCTGCTGCGGTCATGCACGGATTCTGTCTATGAAAGCCGCACGCGCCCCTGTCTGCTTTACCAGATCAAGCGCTGCAGCGGCCCCTGCACCGGAGAAATTTCCGAACCGGACCACGCGCAACTGGTCTCAGAAGCGCTCGATTTTCTGAGCGGAAAAAGCGACAAGGTAAAGGATCATCTGGCGATTCTGATGGAGCATGCATCCTCCGCACTCGACTTTGAACAAGCCGCGATCTACCGCGACAGGATTTCAGCGCTGAGCCACGTCCAGGGTCACCAGGGGATCAACCCGCACACCATAACCGAAGCCGATGTGTTCGCGATCGCGCATGAGGGCGGACAGTTCTGCGTTCAGGTGTTTTTCTTCCGGGCCGGCCAGAACTGGGGCAACCGGGCATTTTTTCCCCGCGCCGACAAGAGCCATACGGAAGCCGAAGTGCTGGAAGCCTTTCTGGCGCAGTTTTATGACGACAAGCCGTGCCCGAAGAAAGTGCTCCTCAGCCATGATGTGACGGGAAGGTTATTGCTGGCCGATGCCTTGACCATCAAGTCCAGCCGCAAGGTCACGGTCAATGTTCCCAAGCGGGGCGAAAAACTGGAACTGGTGGCACATGCGCTGAGCAATGCCCGCGAGGCGTTGGGCAGGCGTATGGCCGAATCCGCGTCACAGCGCAAACTCCTGCACGCGGTTGCGGACACTTTCGGGCTGGATCAGCCACCGGAGCGGATCGAAGTCTACGACAACAGCCACATCCAGGGCGCCCATCCGGTTGGCGGCATGATCGTTGCGGGGCCCGAAGGGTTCATCAAGAACCAGTATCGGAAGTTCAATATCAAGGACGAAACGATTGTGGCGGGAGACGACTACGCGATGATGCGCGAGGTCATGACCAGGCGGTTTTCCCGGCTGCTGAAGGAAGAGACCGCCAATGAACAAAGCGCCGAGGGCGGCGCCAGCGGTGCGTCGTTACGACCGGACCTTGTTCTGATCGATGGGGGCCCTGGCCAGCTCAGCGCGGTCCTCGGTGTGCTCAATGATCTCGGGCTCGACGATCTCAACGTGGTCGGCATCGCCAAGGGACCTGACAGAAACGCCGGGCGTGAGCATTTTTACGTTCACGATAAATCACCATTCATGCTCGAACGGCGCGATCCTGTGCTTTACTATGTGCAACGATTGCGGGACGAAGCGCACCGTTTTGCGATCGGAAGCCACCGGGTGCGGCGCAAAAAGGCGATCGGGGCATCGCCACTGGACGAGATTGGTGGAATCGGCGCAAGACGAAAGAGAGCGTTGCTTCACCACTTCGGATCGGCTAAGGCGGTAGCGCGTGGCAGCGTTCAGGACCTTGCCGCCGTTGACGGAATTAGCAGTACGCTGGCGCAAACGATATATGAGCACTTTCACGAAGGTCAGGGATGACCCACGCGACGGATCAGGACATTAAGAACGGCAGCCACCGAAATCGCGCCTCGGCGCGCGAGCAGGCGACCTATCTGCCGAATATTCTGACCTATGGCCGCATCGCAGCCGTGCCGGCACTGGTTGCCTGTTTCTACTTCGACGGCGACATGGCCCGGTGGACCGCAGTTGCCATTTTTATCGCTGCCGCAATTACCGATTTCTTCGACGGCTATCTGGCGCGGTTGTGGTCGCAGCAATCAAGCCTTGGGCGTATGCTCGACCCGATCGCCGACAAGCTTCTGGTCGCCGCAACTTTGCTCATGCTGGCGTCCGACGAAACCATCTGGGGCGTGCATCTGGTCGCCGCTGTGATCATCATGTGCCGCGAGATTCTGGTATCCGGGCTGCGCGAGTTTCTGGCGGAATTGCAGGTGTCGGTACCGGTCAGCGAACTTGCCAAGTGGAAAACGACACTGCAACTGGTGGCGATTGGTTTCCTGCTCGCAGGTTCGGCCGGCGACAAGGTGTTTGAACACACCACCAATATTGGCCTTGCCGGTCTGTGGGCGGCCGCAATCCTGACGCTCTATACAGGCTACGATTATTTCAAGGCGGGAATTCTTCACCTGATGGATCAGGGACAATGAAGCTGTTGTACTTTGCCTGGGTGCGGCAGAAGGCCGGTATAGGCGAAGAAGTGGTTGATCCGCCCACGGAGGTTGAAACGGTGTCCGACCTGATCGGGTGGCTCAAAACCCAAGGTCCCGGCTACGCGCACGCATTTGAGGACTTGCGGACGATACGTGCCGCCGTCGACCAGACGCATGCGCCGCTGGACGCGTCGGTTCGCGATGCGAGCGAGGTTGCGTTCTTCCCGCCTGTGACGGGCGGGTGATCTCGATCACTTGCTAATTGTTGCCGTGACCCCAAATTGAAATGTGACGCCGCACGCAAGATGCGCGATGCTCTCCGTTGGTGTATTTTAGGAATGCCGTTGAGGCATTCAATCGGTTCAACATGAAAACATCCCGTTCCAGAGTTACCGTTGCCGCTTTTCTCGTGGTGGCAATTGCCATCGTGGGAATGGCGCGAAGTGCTGCCGCGGCAACGGATCCGTTTCTTATGAGCCAGGTGCGTCTGGCGCAGTCGGACGCCCGGCATGATGACGCGGTCGAGTTGCTGGAGCGTGCCTTCGATGCGTCGGATGCGGAAGACCACTCCGGCCGGGATGCTCTGCTTGATGAGCTCGGCAAGGCACTGGTCAAGGCCGGCCGGGATTTCGATGCGGCCTATGTTTTTGCCAAGCTTGCGCGGCGGCACGCCAAGCGGTTCGGCAAGGCGAACCCCGAAAGCGCCAGTTACTACGAGGCCGCCGGTGCGGCGTTTGAACGGGCCGGGGAAACCGCCCTGGCAATATCGGCGTTCAAGAGAACTCTCACCATCGATCAGCCGCTATACGGCAGCACTGCGCCATCGGTCGTCGCGCTTTATGCGCGTTTGGCGAAGTTGAGCACACAAGTTGGCGACAGCACGGCTGCCGAGGACTACGCGCGGCTTGCGGCCGGTGACCTGAAGGCGTTAGAGCCGGAAAAACGCGGGCGCACTTACAAAACCGCAAGAGGGACGGATGAGGCCGCGGAACGCGCCTTCACCGAGGTGAAAATATTTTACGCCACCGACCGGGCACGCAGTGGCAGCCTGCGTCCGAATGATTTTTTTGGCGGCGACCGCGGTGAGCTGAGTTTCGGTATGGCGCAGGTCAGCATTCCGCGCAGCCACAAACCGGGCGTGATGGAAGCTCCCAGCCTGATCACGTTCGAAATCAATGAGACGGCCCAGAAGCATATCGTGCTTCAGAGCATTACGCCGCTTGACGGCGATAAGGCTATGGCAGAGATGCGCGCTCATCTGGCCAATGCGGGTTCGGACGAAGCTTTCATATTCGTGCATGGATACAATGTGCCGTTTTCATGGGCGGCCCGGCGTACAGCACAACTGGCATATGATCTCAACTTCCAGGGCCTGCCGATCCTCTATTCATGGCCGTCGCGCGGCAGCGTGCTGGACTATATGGCGGATGCGGCGGTTGTGCGTTTGAGCGGCCGCCGGCTGTCCGGATTTCTGGAACAGGTAGTGGCCTCTTCGGGCGCCAAGCGTATTCATCTGATCGGCCATTCCATGGGCAACCAGGCGCTCACCGATGCTCTGGAGCTACTGGCGCTGCGGCGTGCGAAGGTTGATGCCGGGCCCGCCTTTGAGCAGATCCTGTTCACAGCCCCGGACCTTGATGCCGGGCTGTTTGCCGAAATGATCAAGACCATACGTCCGGTTGCAAAGCGGATGACGCTTTATGCATCGCAAAAAGACCTGGCGTTGATTGCATCGCGGCGGGTTCACGGAGATTCGCCACGCGCCGGGCAGGGTGGGGCTGACATTCTTCTCACCGACGGTCTCGATTCTGTCGACATGACAGCATTGGGCTCCGACATGCTTGGCCACAATTACTTCTCCGATCATGCGTCTGCGCTGACGGATATGTTGTCTTTGTTCTGGCGGGACGCTGCGCCGACCAGCCGCTGTGGAATGGTGAAACGTTCCAAGGCGGATCGATCCTACTGGTTGTTCGACCCGCAGGCCTGCCGCGGCGCGGTGAGCCTTTCCGCCCTGACCCTGCTTAAAACCAAAGGGCGCGAAGCCGTGAGTTTCGCCAAGTCCATGGTGGCCAAACTCCGCCGCGATGGCAAAGAGCGGGCCGCTGCCGAATGGAGCGAAATCCAGACGGTGGTCGGCGCATTGGGGCCAGGCAGCCAGTAACCTGTTCCTCCTGGCGCGGTTGGTCGTAATGGAGCCGGCAAATATGCCTCGATTTAGTGCAATTCCAGCCGTGAGCGCGCCAGCGCCTCCGCCAGGAGCCCGTCCCGGCCATAGACATCCTTGCGGAAGTGGACGGTCATGTCCTTGTTCGCCCAGGAGGTGAGATAGGTGATGTGAACCGGGATCGGCTTTTTGAGTTTGACGATCTTGCGGTCGGTTTGCGCAAAGGTGTTGCGCACTTTCTGCTTGCTCCATCCCTGCTCGGAGAGCAGCACTTCAGCCAGCTGATCGGGGTTCTGGACGCGCATGCAGCCGTGGCTGAACACGCGGGTTGATTTGGCGAACAGCGACTTGGACGGTGTGTCGTGAATGTACACGCTGTGCCGGTTGGGGAACATGAACTTGACCCGGCCGAGTGCGTTGCGTGCGCCTGAATCCTGACGCAGGCGGAACGGGAAGTTCTTGCGGCTGTAGGACGCCCAGTCGACCGAATAGGGGCTGACTTCGTTGTTGCCGGCGAAGATACGGATGTTCTGGCGTGAAAGCACGCCGGCATCGCGCTGCAGCTTGGGCAGATATTCCTTCGTGGCGATAGAGTAGGGCACTCTCCAGTAGGGGTTGAACACGATGTACTTCATGGCTTCGCTGAACACCGGTGTGCGGTGAAACGGTTTGCCCACAACCAGAAGCGCCGTGTGAATGGTCTTGGGGTGCCGCACGACCTTGAGAAACTGGTCAGCCAGATTGACGAACACATAATAGTCGCCGAAATGCGGCGGCATCCAGCGCCGGCGCTCCAGGTTCAACTCGATCTGCTCAATGCGGTTATCGATGGGAATGTTGAACTGGGCCAATGTGGCCGGTCCGATGACACCATCCTGATCGATGCCGTGGCGATACTGGAACCGCTTAACCGCCTCGACCAGTTCGCCATCGTAGATGTCGCCTGAATGGGCGCCAAACTTGAGGTCGTCCATCTGGACCAGACGCTTGCGCAAAATGTCCAGACGGGGATCCTCCATATCCGGTTTGAGGGTTTCGCCCTCCGGTATCTCCAGGAAGCCGCCGGACTTGTCGATGGCGCGGTATTCTGCAAGCTTCGTCTTGAGCCTTGCGTAGCGCGGGCTTTGCGGCGCCAGGCTGTCGAGGTAGGGCCCGATGTCATCGGCGGCTTCGGCTCCGTCGAGGAGCACCACCGCGCCAAGGCGTTGTGGATAGATGGTGATTTCACGGTTGAATTTTGCCGGATCGACGCGTCCCCCATTGAGATCCCGGCCAAAGTCGATCATGGCGCGGGACATGAGAATATCGAGCTCCGCCAAGGTGGCGTGATCGGTCTTGCCAATCCGTTCTGCGATGTCGTTGACCCGGTAGTCCGATGCCACAAGCCCGTGGCTCTCGGCATCCTGCAGAACCTTCAGAAGGTTCTTGCCCTTCGATTTCGGCCCGTTGTCGCGTACCCAGATCGGTTTGAAGCTGCGGCTTTCATAGTAGACCATCACCTGGATCAGGCGCTCATCCTCGTCATCATTGCCAATGGTTTCCTGGCCGCCTTCGATGATCGCCCTGATTTCGGCGCCTACGAGCTTGTTGTTTGCTGCGAAGGCAGGCGGCTGAGATGCAAGGGCGAGCATGAACAGGCTTGTCAGAACGACACTCAACAGGGG
>JAJFHM010000007.1 GCA_021775625.1 Hyphomicrobiales bacterium
GATTGCCTGAATTGCCGTCCGCTCAGGGCTTGGTGTGCGCCAAAACCCGTTATAAAGTGTACATATGGCACGGTTTCTATATTGGCTGGTTGTCGCTGCCGGCTCATTCTTTGTGGCCACGGGCGTGGCATACGCGGACAAGATCGACGGCACATGGTGTTCGCCCGACGGCAAGTCCATGACCATTGAGGGCCGGCGGATCACCACACCGGGCGGCAACAACCTTATAGGCACCTACACCCGTCACACATTCACCTATGACGTGCCTGCCGGCGAACCGGATGAAGGCAGCCGGATCTGGTCGGAACAACTGAACGATGAAATGATCCGCGTCACCCGCTACCGCAGCGAAGAGCCCGGCGAGCCGGTCATCTGGACACGCTGCGAAGTCATAAGCTGACCATGCTGTCATATCCAGGACTGACTGAATGCCGGACCGGGTGAGTACCGCCTCCATGCCCGAACTGCCGCGCCTGCCGATCGGCAAACTGGACAAGGTGAGTTTGAAGCGGGGCATCCCGCTCTAGGGCCTGTTCATCAGACCTCCCGGAACTTCAACGCGGCCCCGTTCAGGCAGTGACGCTTTCCGGTAGGCTCCGGACCATCATCGAAGATGTGGCCGAGATGGCCGCCGCAGCGCCGGCAATGCACTTCGGTACGAGCGGCGAAGAGCGTGTTGTCGTCCTTGGTGGCGACCGCGTTGGGAAGGGATTCATAAAAGCTTGGCCATCCGGTGCCGCTGTCATACTTCGTTGCGGATGCATATAACGGCAGGGCACAGCCACCGCAGTGGAAGGTCCCGGTGCGCTTTTCAGTGTTGAGCGGGCTCGAATGAGGCCGCTCGGTGGCTTCTTCGCGCAACACCTTGTACTCGGCATCGCTGAGAATGGCGCGCCATTCGGCTTCGGTTTTCATGACCTCGAAGGTCTCTTCGGTAGAGCTGACCAGGACATCAGGCGCTTTCGCTGCCCACCAGCCCAACCCGCCGTAAGAAGCGGCGAATAGAGCGGCAAATCCTGTTCCACCCAGTACTAAATCTCTGCGTTTCATAGATCTGATCCATCATTTGCGTTGGCGGGGACATCGCCCGCGGCGCAAACCGCGGGCGATATCGATAGGCGATCAGGAGCTCGGGAGCAGCACCTTGTCGATGACGTGAATGACGCCGTTCGACTGATCCACATCCGCGATCGTGACGTTGGCAACATTACCCTGACCATCCTTGATCATGATCTTGTCGCCATTATACGTGGCTGTGAACTGGCAGCCACCGACCGTTTTGACCGGATGCGCGCCCTTGTCGTCGTCGACCATTTTCCGGATGGCGTCTGACATGGCGTCCGCTGCTACCACATGGCAGGTCAGGATCTTGGTCAACAGGCCCTTGTTTTCCGGCTTGAGAAGGTTCTCAACCGTGCCGGCCGGCAGTGCGGCAAAGGCGGCGTTGGTCGGTGCGAACACCGTGAACGGGCCATCGCCCTGCAGGGTCTTCACCAGGCCGGCGGCCTTGACGGCGGCGACCAGCGTGGTGTGGTCCTTCGAGTTGACGGCGTTCTCGATGATGTTCTTGCTTTCATACATGGGTGCGCCGCCGACCATCGGGTTGCCCGCAAGAGCTGATCCGGTGCCGATCGCAAGGGCGAGGGCGGCGGTGGCGAATACTGTGCGAGTGCGGTTATGGGTCATGAGTTTTCTCCTTGAGTGTGGTGCATCCGACTGCTTCGGACACAAGGAGAAACGCAACAGGCTCGGGAATAGTTTCACGCACGCAAAATTAATTTCAGACTTTTGTCATTTTACCGGTCGCCAGCACCGCGCCTGTGGGCTGGCCGGTGGGTGAACCGCCCTCCGGTTCGTCGCTGATTGCGAGGACGGCGTCTTCAAATCGTTCGCGCAGATCGTTAGCCACAGAGAGACTTGCAGATTGCGCCGCTGGCAGCACACCCAGCGACACCGGCTTGTTACTGCCTTCGATGAGCCATAGCTCAAGCGCTCTCCCGGTGGCTGATGCCCCCTGGATGCGGTTCACTTTCAAGATGCCGGTCGCCGGTTCGTAAAGTGCGACCACGCGGACGGGGCTGTTTTCACCGGCAAGCTCGCTCACGTAAGTGCGTGCATCGCCGGGGCCGACGGGGCGTTGATTGATGTAGAGCGCGCCAAGCGTCACCGCCACGGCCAGTGATGCTGCGGTCAGCCCGCGCCAGACCCCAAGGCTGCTCCACCACGAAACAGGCTGCGGAGCCGGAGTAAACAGCCGGTCTTCGATTGTGCCGAGAAGATCCGATCTCGGCGCTGCCGGGTCAATCTCATCCGACAGCTCGAACAGGTGTTGATCCCAGTTTTCCGTCTTTCGGCGCAGATCAGGCTCTTTTTCCAGACGCGCCGCAAACGCCTGGCGTTCCGCATGCGGCAGGACGCCGAGCGCGTACTCGGCCGCAAGCAGCTCGTCGCGTTCGTCTCGTTTGTCGTCCGTGCTCATCGCGTCAGGCATTCTTTCAGTTTCAACAGGCTGCGCCGCAGCCAGGTTCGCATGGTGTTGACCGGCACATCATGGCGCACAGCCAGCTCCTGATAGCTGTACCCGTCAAGATAAGCGCCGCGCACCGCATCGGCCCGCGCCGCGTCCAGTTCTTCCAGGCACGCCTCGATCCGGCGCCGTTCCGAAAGCTCAACCGCGCTGGCTTCCGGGTTGGGCCGGTCATCGGAGAGATCGGCCATCTCATCAATATCCGCGGCCTCCGGCTTGCGTGCCCTGATCCGGTCGATGGCATGATTGCGGGCGATCACAATCAGCCACGACATCGGGCTGTAATCGTTGGCGGCAAAAGAAGACGCCCGCTGCCAGATCTTGATGAAGACCTCCTGCAAGGCGTCTTCGGCTTCTGCCCTGTCCTTCAAAACACGCAGGCACACGCCAAAAAGTTTCGCCGATGTGCGGACATAGAGCTCCCGGAACGCGGAGCGATTGCCCAGGGCGACTTGCAAAATAAACTCTTCAATATCTCCGGACGCCTTCATACTGCGGGGATTATACACGTCACCATCCGGTGGAACAGTACAGCCCCGTATTCAGGAAAACTTCTCTTGGAAAAGCCTGCTGACACCCGCTGTCAGCACCCTGCCGGAGCGGCGATAAGTTGCGTGATAGATTGTGAAAAATTCGCAATCCCGAGGACCCGTCAATGGACCAGATTTCTTTGTACCTGCCAGGCATCCTGCTGGCTTACTCAGCTTTTCTTCTCAGTATCGTCAGCCCCGGACCCAACATTCTGGCGGTTATGGGAACCTCGATGAGCATCGACCGGCGCTCAGGGATAGCCCTGGCGCTGGGCGTTGCGGCCGGCTCGTTGTGCTGGGCGGTCCTGACTGTCATCGGCCTTTCGGCGGTCATCTCCGCGTACTCGGCAGCGCTCATGGTGATCAAGGTGGCTGGAGGCTGTTACCTGCTTTGGCTGGCCTTCAAGGCATTCCGGTCGGCCGCATCACCGCATGACATCGAAGCAACGGCGCTTGCAGGCGAAACGCGCCGTCCGCTTGGGTATTTTGTCCGTGGCTACATCGTCCAGATGACCAATCCAAAGGCGGCACTGTCGTGGATCGCGATTATCTCCCTGGGGCTGCAGGAAGGAGCGCCGTTCTGGGTCGGTGTGGTGATCGTGTGTGGTACGGCGGTATTGTCCATCGTCATCCACTGCATATATGCGGTCGCCTTCTCAACGCCGCTCATGGTGCGGGCCTATGCCAGGGCGCGGCGCTGGATACAGGCCACGCTCGGTGCGTTTTTCGCGCTTGCCGGCCTCAAGCTGCTCACCAGCCGCACATAGCAAGCGCTGCGAAACAAGTTACTCGGCAGCGACCGCTGCCTGCTTGATCGCGTCCTGCCTCTGTTTCTTGTCAACCGCGCCCATGCCGCCGGAGGTTGCCTGATAGAGGTCGAGCTTGTCGTAGTCATCCGCATCCGGTGGCGTCAGGGCGATATCGCGGTAGTTCTCGCGTTCCGGATCGGCGGTCACCTTCTTGACGATCTGCCTCAACTGACGTTCCAGCCGCAGGTAGTGGTAGTGGAACGACACGATTTCCTTGAGATACTTCGGGTAAAACACCAAAGGGTTCTCCCTTGGCATGGTCGGGCGCCGGTCCTTGCGCAGCTTGATGGGGAAGTACCCGCCTTCGAGCGGGTGGATGCCGAAATAAACCGGGAAGAAGCGCCACCAGACAAGGCGTCTCAGCACCGTATTCTTCTTGTTGCGCTTGAACGCGAACAACCGCTTGATGATGGTTTCCATGTGGTCGAGTGAATAGAACCGCTCCCAGGCTTCCGCAAAGGCCTCGTCCCACTCCTGATCCGACATTTTTTCGTGGTGGCTGACCCGGTGGTTGAGGTCATATTTGTTCATGTCCGGATCCATCCACGTCCCGGCATCATAGAGCCGCTTGTGATCCTCCGAGCCGGGCAATGGCGTCAGGTTGGTGAAATAGAGCTGATCGATGGGCAGCTCTTCCTTGATGATGTCGATGTCGCGCATGATCGATGCCTTGGTGTCAAAGGGGAATCCAAGGATGTAGCCGCAGACGATCGAAACCCCCCATTCCTTCCAGGCGAGCAGCATCTCACGGTACTCGGTGATCTTGTTCTGACGCTTCTTGGCGGCCAGCAGATTGTCCGGATTGATGTTTTCAAGTCCGATGAAGATGGTCCGTGCGCCGGCCCGGCAGGCCTTCTCGATGAAGCCGGGGATCTTGTGGCACATTGTGTCGACCTGAATGTTCAGCTTGACCTTGATGCCTTCGTCTTCGCGCAGCCTGATCAGGCAATCGAACAGGTCTTCCCAGTTCTTGTTGCGCGCCAGGTTGTCGTCGGTGATGAAAAATTTCGTGATGCCCTGGGCACGGTTTTCGCGAACGATCTTTTCCAGATCCTGCGCTGTGCGGAACCGGCTCTTGCGGCCCTGAACGTTGATGATGGTGCAGAACGAGCATTCGAACGGGCAGCCGCGGCCGACGTCGAAGCTGGTATACTCGCCGAACGTGCGCGCCACCTTGTTGTGCGGCAGGAAGGGGATCGGCTGGCCGTTCAGGTCAGGCAGCTTGTTTGAATAATCATAGAGCGGCTTCAGTTTGCCCGCATAGGCATCCTGCAGCACTTCATCCAGCCTCTGGTGTTCGGCTTCGCCGGCGAAGAAGCTTAAGCCCTGCGCCTGCGCCGCTTTCATGTCATCGGGCATTTCCGGCAGCATTGAGAGACAGCCTGAAACATGGAAGCCGCCGATACAGACCGGCAGGCCGGCTTCGAGAAAGGGTTGCGACAGGTCGACCGCGCGCGGGAACTGGTTGGATTGCACACCGATCATGGCGATCAGCGCCCTTCCGCCATCGCGGCGCACCATCTTGATGAGCTTCTTCTGGTTGACCCGTGAGTTGGTCTCATCGAACGCGTGAAGCTCTATTTTGACATTTTCGCCCAGCACCTTGCGGTCGTCACAATCCATGCCGAGGCCATAAACCGATGCCAGCGAATTGGAGGGGATTGGAGCGAAAAACCAACGGATCGGGTACCCGTTGTCATGATAGTGCGTCGGCCTGATCATGATCAGGTGAAAAATTTCCGATGTCCCGGTCATGGGATCCCCGTTGTTGTTACGCCACTGAGCCGATTGTTCTGTTTCGCACGGTCACGCGCGGCATTCTGCTCCAGCTTATATGATCGCAGCGCCCATGTCTTTCATGGTGATCCGGTTATGCCGCGCTGTTGCGTCAAAGTGATGACCAAGTTCTTGCTCATTCAGACACGGCCAGCAGCGCCGGATTGGCGATCCAGCCATACCGGGTAACAGGGGTCCTGGCGCGGGGCAGCGGTGCGCCCAGATCAACAATGGCTGCCTTGAGCTCCTCAGCCGTCCATTTGGGGTTTTGCTGCAAAAGCCGCGCGGCGAGAGCGGCGATGCGCGGCGCCGCAAAACTTGAGCCCGAGGCACGGCCCTTGGCGCCGCGGTGATCCATAACCTCGATGCGTTCGCCGGGGACAGCCAGATCCACGCTCTCCGCACCCCAGTTGGAGCCTTCAGCGATCCGCCCGAAACTGTCGGAAGACGTGACAACGATGGCGTTGACGAGGCCGAGAGAGGCGGGATACACCGGTTCGGCCTCAATGTCGCGGCCGTCATTTCCGGCGCTGAAAATAAAGAGAAGCTTGCGGTGCTGATCGGCTGCATCGCGGAACGCATCCCAGTCATCGACGCGGTATCCCCCAAGCGGCATGAGGACGATCCGCGCCGGGCCGGCGGCAATCTTCTCGACGATCTTCGCGAAGGATGCAAACTGACGGCCAGGGTGCCGCATCGGAATGAGACGGGCGTCCGGCGCCTCGCGCAGCAGAACACTTGCCACGGTCGTGCCGTGGCGGATCGGAAAGAACGCCGGTCGCGAGGGATCGAGATCGGCCGGGCGGTCATCATCATCGCGGAAGTCGTAGCCCAGGATCCGTCCTTCCGTATCCCGCGCCAGGCGGCTTGAAATCTGCGGCAGCAGATAGTTCACGCCGCTGTCCACATGGGCGACCGCGATGCCTCCGGGATCAGCGCCCGGTGGGACGGGAGGGTTCAGGTCTTCGCTCTCGGTTACCTCGAGATTTGCATCGAGATGCACGAGACGGGCGGGGCGCCCTTTAGCGTCCGCGTACAGCAAACGCGCCAGATTGGCGTGGCAGTCGGGCGTCAGCTGGAAGAAGAAACCCGGCTGCAGCGCGCCATGGGCAGGCTGGTAGATGAGGCGCAGGCGTTGTTGCGGCGTACCGTGCAGGCGGCTGATGATGACCACCCGCTCGCCGGATCGAAACCGGATCCGCACATCGAGCCCGCCGGGCGCATCCTGCGCACCGTCCATCTCATATTCGGAAAGGCCATGCACATACATGGCCGTGGCTATGGCTTCGGTCGAGATCTTCTCGGTTTTGCACAATGCAGCGGAGAACGGGATTGCCCAGGGCGGAAGATCATCAGGTGCTGCATGGGAAGAGACGGCAAGAGCAAGCAGACAAATCAGCGCGCAGAATGAAATACAGGCACGTGCGATGGTTCAGCTCCTAGAGCGTTTCATGTTTACACGGAACCGTTTCATGGTCCAAATCGGTTCGTTCGGTAAGGCGCGGTGCGCCGCGCGAAGCGGTGCATCGGGCAAGCATCGCAACGTGGCCGACGGGCCGATTTGGATCACCGAAGGCCGGGTTTTCACGCCTTCTGACTGCGTTACGATCCACTTGTGGTCAGCCAGACCATGGCGTGAACCGTGCCTTGCCAGAAGACGTGAAAACCCGGTCAAACTGATTCCGTATGAACATGAAGCGCTCTAGAGCAGACCCTGCTGCTCAAGTGCCGAATGGACACCGGCGTCCGCTGCCATGCGCTTGGAGAACGCTTTGAGGTTCGGGCGTGCGTCCAGCAGGCCGGGAACAAACCGGCCCCAAGTGCAGAACACAAAGAGATAGGCATCGAGGATCGAACGGCGGTCGCCAAGCATCCAGTCGCGGCCCGCCATGCGCTTTTCAAGATCGCCGACCTGAAAGTCGATCTCGATGCAGGCCGCGTCCTTGACCGATTGTTGATGGTCTTCCTGCGTGGTGAACTTGTGGGTCATGAAATAGGGGGTAAAGGCTGTGTGCACATCTGAATTGAAGTGCGCCAGCATGGCTTCCATCTCGATTTCACCGTCGTCCCCATCGTCGGGCCCGAGATCGGCCTCAGGATAGGCCCGGGCGATCCACATCAAGATTGCATTGACCTGCGAGAGCTTGCGGCCGTCATCCAGCTCCAGCACCGGAACCTTGCCGTAAGGGTTGACGTTTTCGAGGAACTCCGGCGACCGGGTCGCACTGCGCTTCAGCGCCTCGGTCTCATAGTCCGCGCCGGCCCATTCAAGGGCGATATGAGGTGCCAGCGCACAAGATGACTTAAAATAGTAGAGTTTCATCGCAACCTCTTATTCGCAGTTATACCAAGGATCGATGATAGTGACCCATCACATGGGCCACTATCATCGATCCTTGGTATTACTTGCACAGCGACAGAACCGTCTGCAATCCCACCGGCCTGCCGCCGAACTCTTGCATGGCATCGAGCAGGCACATCCACATATAGCTCGCCGAGGCGCTGTCGCTCAAGATGTGGAAGGCCGGCACCTTGCCGAGGTCGTCGCGAATGATGATGGCATTGGAGCGGGCAACCGAGGTCTGCGCGATCGCATGGTTGGCGAAGGATTTGGGCCTCAGGTCGACGCCGCAGATCTTGGCGAACATATCGGAGGTCCTGGTGCCCGTGATCATGAACCAGAAGGACGCATCGCGACGCGGCACCGCGAAGCACAGGCCGTTCTTATCGGTCCACGCCGCATCGAGTTTTTCGGGCAGCGGGTCGCTGCCGTCTATGGCGCCCAGGATCACAACTTCGCCCGGCGCCAGTTTCGCCGCCAGCGAACCCTTGCCGCAGGGGTAGGCCTGATTGGAAGCATCACCCACTTTGAGCTTCTGCTTGGTCAGCCACTTGGCGATGTCGCGGCCCTTGTAGCCGGTCCGCGGCAGGGGCGACAGATCGGCAATCCCCAGCGTGCTGGCCGCGGCCGTTTCAGCCTTCTGACCATCGCCGTAGGACCACGCCACGGACGCATCCGTAACGGTCTTGAACGTGGCGCCGGCCTTTTCCAGGTCGCGGTAGTGGAATGCCCTGCGCAGTGTGGCCGTTGCGCCGGAAGCGGCTTGTGTTGCATCACTCATCGCTCACATCTCCTGCCGCGCGCCGTCGGGATCATAGAACGGCAGTTTGACCACCTGGCCCTTGATGATCCGACCACCATCGATCTTGATGTCAATTTCCGTGCCGGGTTCTGTCTGATCGGGCGCCACATAGGCGAGACCCACGGTCTTGCCCAGATTTGGCGAGCGGACCGCCGAAGTCACCCGGCCGACAATCTCCTGGCCGCGCACGGTCAGGTGGCATTCTTCCGGCGCCGGAACGGAGGTGTCTGCGATTTCAAAGCCCACCAGTTCCCGTTCGACGCCGCGGGCCACCTGAATGTCGATTGAGCGGCCGCCCACGAAGTAAGGCTTCTTGCGCGAGATCGCCCACGCCATACCGGCTTCCTGCGGGATCGTCAGGCCATCGGTATCCTGGCTTATGATGATGTGGCCCTTCTCCAGCCGCAACATGCGCTGGGCTTCGACGCCGAAGGGGCGAATACCGGCGTCTTGTCCGGCTTCCAGCATGGCATCCCACAAGGCTTCCCCCTGACCAGAGGGAACATGTATTTCGTAGCCAAGCTCGCCAACGAAGCCGACCCGCAGGAGACGTGCAGGAATGCCTGCAACCGTACCGGTGCGGATTTCCATATAGGCAAAGGCCTCCGCGCTCAGGTCGATGTCAGTGCAGACCTTTGCGAGCACTTCGCGCGATTTCGGCCCTGCAATATTCACACCCGCATAGGCCGCCGTCACGTTGGTTACGTCCACATCGAGCCGCCACTGGGCATTGCGCCACAGCATCGAGCGGTAGACATTGTCGACACCGCCGGTGGTGGCGGTGACATAGAAATGGTTTTCGGCGAACCGGCAGGCGACGCCGTCATCGGCGATCACGCCGGTTTCATCGGTCAGAAGAACGTAGCGCGAGCGCCCGACCGGCTGCTTTAGATAGGCGAAGGTGTACATGCGGTTCATGAATTCAGCCGCATCCGGTCCGCGGATCTCGAGCCCGCCCAGGGTCGAGACATCGATCAGCCCGACATTGGTGCGCACGTTGACTGCTTCCGCCTCGATGGCGGCGTTACGGTCCGCCTTGGCGCCGTAATAGGCCGGTCGCATCCAAAGACCCGCCGGCATCATCTGGGCGCCGAGCTCCGCGTGGCGGTGATGCATTGCAGTGTGGCGCACCGGTTCGAAGGCACGGCCGGCCAGAACGCCGAAGGTTTCCGCCGTAAACGGCGGGCGCGACGTGGTGCGGCCGATTTCCTCGATGTCCTGCCCGGTCTCGTCCGCGGTCAGGCGCACCGACGTCAATGCCGAGTGCCGGCCCTGGGATGGGCCCATGCCAACCGTCGAATAGCGCTTCACCAGCTCGATATGCTCATAGCCTTCCTTGATGGCGTTCTGGATATCGCGCACCTGAAGGTCTTCGTCATAATCGATGAAGTCCTTGCCCTTTGGATGCGGGAAGATCGGCCAGGGGTGAGACTGGTTGAGTGATCCGCGGTCATTGGGCACCCGAGGCTGGCGTCCGGATTTAAGGCCGACGGCCTTTGCCGCTGTCCAGCCGGCAAAGCACCCTTCCGCGATCACCGCGTCGAGATCATAGGAGCCGTTGAGCGAGCCTGCGATGGTGATGCCGTCGGGCACTTCGCGCACACAGAACATCGAGGACTGGCCGTCATAGCCAACCTCGCCACCGGCATGGCTCAAGAGGTGGTGCGTCGGCGAATAGCCGGTCGCCATGCACAAGAGATCGCATTCGAACGTGTCGGCGCCGTCGCGGCATTCGCCACGGCCTGTGATCTTGGCCGATTTCACAGCCCGTATATGTTTGTTGCCCTTGGTCGCCAGGGCCTCGTAAGCGGTATAGCCGGCGAACACCGGAATGCCGTTGTCGCGGGCAGCGGTAACCACTGCGCCATTGGTGGGCTGGTCGCGCAGGTCGAGAACGGCCGCGACCTCGCAGCCCGCCTGTTTGAGGTCGAGGGCGGTGGCATAGCCGTCTGCATTGGCGGTTGCGATCACCGCGCGGTTGCCGGGCTTGACGCCATATTGCCGGATCAACCGTTGTGCGGCGGAGGCCTGCATGATGCCCGGCAGATCGTTGTTGTGAAAAACCATCGGTTGTTCGATGGAGCCGGTCGCGAGCACCACATGTTTTGCACGGATCTTGTAAAGCCGGTTGCCCTGGATAATCGGCAGCCAGTTGTCCGGGAACCAGCCGTTGCAGATGGCGCCGGTCATCACGGTGACGCCGTCGAGGCCGGCCTTCAGGCGGCTCAGTTCCGCATCGGCCTTTTTGCCGTCGGCATCGAACCGGGCATAGGCGAGACTGCCGCCAAGCTGCACATTTTCCTCGACCAGAAGCACGTCGCCGCCGGCTTTGGCGACGGTGGCTGCAGCCGCCATTCCGGCAGGTCCTCCGCCGATCACCACGACGTCGTACCAGCCATAGGCCTTGTCGTAATAACCGTGATGGGCCTTCTCGTTGACTTTGCCGAGGCCGGCCCTGGCCCGCACGATGGGCTCCCAGAGCTTCCAGGCGCCGCGCGGGCGGAAGAAGGTCTTGTAGTAGAAACCGACCGGCAGGAACTTCGAGAACAGGCCCATATAGGCGCCGCGGTCGTTCTCCAGTGACCCATCGAAGTTCTGGCCCTCGACGCGCAATCCGTTCGATATCAACCGTGTATCGGCCAGCACATTCGGTTCGTCCGGCAACTGAACAAGCGTGTTCGCGTCCTGGCCCGCCATGGTGAGGACCCCGCGCGGACGGCGGTACTTGAACGAACGCGACAGGATCCACCGGTCATGGGCTGCAAGCGCTGATGCAATGGTATCGCCTTCAAAGCCTTGATAGCTCGTGCCGTCGAATGAAAAGTTGACCGTGCTGGACCGGTCGACCCATTCGCCGGACCGTTCGGGCAGCCTGTTTCGTGCCGTCGTCATCACGAGGCCTCCTGATCGGGCCGGGAATATTCCTGCCGCTTGGTGAATATTTCCGTCGACGGGAAGGTGCGCAGGATCTCGTCGGTCAGGTTGTTGCGCTCCACGATGAACCAGTAGGCGGTCGGGACATGGCACCACCACTCCTGCACCACGCCGGCATCGTTATCATGCAGAAAAATGTACTCCGCCCATTCGGCGTTGGAGCAGCGGTTGGGGTCCGGCTCGACCTCAACTTCTCCGGCACAGATAAATTCCGAGATATTGCGCGGCCCGTTCAGCGGACAGTTCAAGATCTTCATGAGGGATCCTCGTCGTCTTTTTTTCGCGGCCACATATATTCTGCGAGCAGCGCGCTGCCACCGCCAATGACCAGGGCCGCCACCACATCCTCCGTCATGCCGAAGTGTTGAAAAGCTTCCGCTCTGAGAATGAAGTACATCATCATGAACGGGCCCGCGACCAAGGCCATCATCAGCAACCGTTTCGGTGTTGGCATTACTACTCTCCGGTGTCTCTCAATGACCGACCGAGGCGGCGCCTTTTTCACCGACCTGATGAAACTCCTCAAACCGCGACAGGCGGAACGGTTTCAGCACCTCTGGCACCGTCCCGGTCGCCAGCATTTCCGCGTTACGCTTGCCGCACACGGGCGTCGCTTTGAAGCCCCAGGTGCCCCAGCCGGCATCGATGTAATAGTTGTCGACCGGGGTTTCGCCCATGACCGGTGAGAAGTCCGGCGTCATGTCGGCCATTCCCGCCCACTGGCGCAGGATCTTGACCTCGCCCAGGAACGGGAAGAGCTCGAGCATATGCGCCATCAGGCCTTCCTTGAACTCAAGCGTAGAGCGGTTCTGATAGACCCCGTAAGGGTCGGTCGATCCGCCCATCACAAGTTCGCCGCGCGAGCTCTGTGAGATGTAAACATGCAGGCTGCCGGAGACGATGATCGCATCGAGAAACGGCTTCAGCGGTTGCGAGACGCAGGCCTGAAGCGGCACCGTTTTGATCGGCAGCTTGAAGCCGGCCATCTTGGCCACAAGCGAACTGCGCCCGGCCACGCATTGAATGATCTTGCCGGCATTGACCGTGCCCCGCGTGGTCTCCACGCCCACCGCCTTGCCGTTGGAGCGCTTGATGCCGGTGACTTCGGTTTTCTGGTGCAGCTCGACACCGCGCATGGTGGCGCCGCGGGCATAGCCCCAGGCAACAGCATCATGGCGGGCAATGGCGCCCGGCGGATGATAGAGCGCGCCCATAACCGGATAGCGGACATCTTCCGAAAGATTGAGCTGGGGGCAGATCTTTTTTATTTCGTTCGGAAAAACGAGCTCGGAGTCGACGCCCAGGTGTTTGTTGACCTCAGCCCGCCAGCGCGATGTGCGCACCGCGGCATCGGTGTGGGCGAGCGTAAAGTGACCGCGCTCGGAATACATGATGTTCATGTCGAAGTCGTTGGAGAGGTCTTTATAGAGCGACAGGGACTCGTCGTAGAATGCGACCCCTTCGGGCGTCAGGTAGTTGGACCGGATTATGGTTGTGTTGCGCGCCGTATTGCCGCCGCCGAGGTAGCCCCGTTCCAGGATCGCCACATTGGTAATGCCATAGTCGCGCGCCAGATAATAGGCCGTCGCGGCGCCATGCCCGCCGCCGCCGACAATGACGACGTCATAGGAGTCCTTGAGGTCTTTCTGTTTCGGGAACTGGCGTTCAAATTTGCCAAACCCCAGACCGTACTTCAAAAGGGCGAATGCCATCGCTGTGCTCTTTGATAATCCTGACGGGCTCAGGCGCAATCGGCGCGCCTGAGCCCGTCAGGGTGACGTGAACCCGGGAGAGCGCCTTGATCGGCAGACACTCTCCCGGGAAATTTCAACCGATCGGCCTAGTACCGATCGATCTCTTCGATTGCTTTCTTGCGTTTGTCGGCCATATGCAGATCTTCCTCGATCTCCGCATTCTCCGACTTGATCTGCCAGATATGCCAGCCGATCCACAAGACGACGCCGATGATGACCATCGCGACTTCCGTTCCCTGGAACGGATAGACGGCGCCGACTTCGGCCAAGTCAACGGCCCAACTGTCAAGACCTTTAATCGTAGACATCGATTGTTCCTTTCTAACCGTTCAGGATTGCTTTTTCGGCGTCGCGCACGTCATTGACGGCCCTTTGATAGTCTTCATCTCCCTTGATATCGAGACCAAGCAGTTCGATGTCCTTGGGAACACGAAGCAGACCAACGCCGTTGAGGATCCTGGCGCAAACATAGCCCGGCAGGAAGCCAAGCACGCCGAACATGATGATCGCACCGAGGAACTGACCCAGCGGATTGATCGCGGCGTAGCCTTCGTAAGGCGAGGATGGAACGCCCCACAAAACGAAGCCTGCGATGCAGACACCGATAAAGCCGGCATAGCCGTGCACGGCCACCGCGCCAACCGCATCGTCGATCTTGAACTTCCGTTCGACCCAGAAATGCAGTTTGTAGGCGCAGAATGTGCCGACACCACCGATGATCATGGCCTGGATCGGGTGGTAGAGATCATTGCCCGCGGATGCGGTGATGATGCCTGCAAGGCCACCGGAATAGGTCCAGAAGGAATCTCCCTTCGACACCATGTAACCCATCAGCAGACCGCCAGACAGAGACATCAGGAAGTTGAAGGTGATGGCGCTGAGTGTGGTCGGTGCGAGGTAGATGTTGGTGGCGGTCCAGGTCACGCCGGTGATCTGCCCGTCGATGACCTCAGGAGAAATGATCGGCACGTTACAGGCCGCGTAGAAGCCCCAGAAGCCGGTGTAGATCAGGAACAGCCCGATGGTGACCAGCCAGGGATTGTGCGGCGGGATATCGCGCGGTGTGCCGTCGGCGGCAAACTTGCCGAGGCGGGGTCCAAGCACCACCAGAACACCAAGTGCGAAACCGCCGGCGATGGCGTGGATAACGCCGGATGCATAGGCATCGTGATAGCCCAGAATGTGAACCATCCAGCCATCCCAGTGCCAGCCCCATGCCGCATCGATGATCCATGCGACGGAGCCAATCAGGACCGCAAGGATCCAGAATGCGCCCGAGCGAATGCGCTCGATAACCGAGCCGGAAACGATCGAGGCTGCGGTCCACGAGAACAAGAGGAACGCTGCCCAGAACACGCCGGTGATGTGATCCCCGAGGTTGGTGCCCATGGTGTCGGCCCAGGGAGCGTTTGCGGCGCCTGCGGCAAAATCAAGTCCTTTGCCACCGTCGATCCACGGCCCATGCGGGAAGGCCCAGTAAATCCACCACCCGAAGAAGAAGAACGTGATGGTGACCAGCGGGATCAGCATCGTGTTTTTCATCAACGTGTGCATGTGGTTGCGGCGGCGGCTTGCACCCACTTCATACATACAGAACCCGACGTGAATCAGGAACATCATCACCACAGTCACCCAGTAATAGAACTCGGTGAAAATGGTGGTCAGTGCTTCTAAGTTGTTACCCATGGAGTTTCCCCTCCTTGTGTCGAGAACAGCCAGACTTCTATGTCCTCTTGCACTGTTCCCTTGCGCTCCGGCGAGGCCGGAATCTAATGCGAGACAGAGTGCAAAGCCGGCGCCGCATGGTGGACAAATGCCTTGCCCGTCATGTCAGCCACCGCGTCGCGGATTATGTGAACATGGCTAGACAAATGGTCATGCCATGCGCGTTGGTGTTCCTGTCCCGTCAGTTTAGTTCGCCGTTCGTAGGGCGAACAAAATCCTGCTGGCCATGGTCGATACGTCTTGCGGTTTGCCGGGACGCAGCCACCCCATTGGCCTGAGCCAGAATTTGTCCTATGAGACCCTATCCAGAGGTTGGCCGCAATAGTGTTTCTGCTGGATAAAGTAGTTTACCCATGGTGCAAGAACGAGAGAGAAGTGGAGCGAACATGAACGAGACCGCGCAGCAGCTCTCGGGTGAGGCGTCGCGCCGGATCCGTGACCACTTTGTTGGCTGGCAATGCCGTATCCGCCAGATGGTCATGCGAAAGTCGGCAGGCCGTCCGTCGGAAGGTATGCGTCCTCGCCTGCTGCTGCCCGATGGCAAGGAACTTTCGCCGGGTGCGGTGATCGTCATGGTGCCGCAGGAGCCCGAAGAGAGTACTGAATTTTTCCGCTTTCAGCTGCACAAGAGCCATGATCCGAACCAGATCTACGAGAAGGGGCTGGAGTATCTTCAGTCCACCCACTACCACAACGCCAAGCAGTTCAGCGATCAGATGACGGCCCTGTTCGGCAACGGATCGGACATCGTGTCCTCGCTGCTCGCCAGCGGTGAATGCATCCTCGAATTCGCCCAGTTCAGCCAATCCTACCGGATGCTGTGCACCGTGCGTGAGTTGGACCCCGAAGATCCCGCCTATCAGGCGACCTTGTGGCATAACAAAATCTTCAATCCCAATATTCCCGGCGACGTTCACATTGTCGGCTTTCAGCCCGATTGGGCATCGGTTCAGGCCGATCCGATGCCCTAGGGGCCTGTTGCCGCCGTGTTCAGAACTTCCGGTAGGCCTTGTTCAGAACGACCATCGGATGTTTCGGCGACATCTGGAACTTGATCAGCAGCTCGCGCGCCATCATGTCCCGGTCCTGCTGATTGTCCGGCAGATCCGCATCGGTGGGAATGGTGACCCAGCCGTTGATGTTGCGGTCGAACACTGCCGGCGTTCCGTCCTCGTACCCCATGTGAATGTCTTCGAGCCAGTTGAGATCGTCCCAGCCCATATATTCGATGTAGTCCTTGAGGAACGGGGTCAGCCGGTCGTAGTCCGGCACCAGGTTCACGTCGTAGCGGTAGCCGATATGCTGACCGATTTCCTTTTCGCGATCGGAATCGATGCCGCCGCCCTTGAGGTGGTGGTCGATGTCCTCGGTGTCAGAACCCTTGAAGCTTGTTCCAGCCATGTGCGTGTTCCTTCGCTTCCCTTAGATGTGGTGGTAGTCCTCGACACCGACGGTGAACTCGGTGCCTGCCAGCGGCACTTGCGCGATGGCTGAGGCTTCCATGGTGAGGGCAGCCAGATCTTCCGGCTCAAGTGAATGAATGTTGGTCTTGCCGCAGGCCCGCGCCATCATCTGTGCTTCGATGGTGAGCGTGTGCAGGAAGTTGTAGACCCGCTCGGCGGCTGCATCCGGATCGAGCCGCTTGCGCAGTTCAGGATCCTGGGTTGCCACGCCGACCGGGCAGCGCCCTGTGTGGCAGTGATAGCAATAGCCCGCCTCGACGCCCATCTCATTGGGGAAATCCGCTTCCGGGATATCCTTGTTGCAGTTGAGCGCCATCATGGCCGAATGGCCAATGGCGATGGCGTCGGCACCCAGGGCAATGGCCTTGGCGACGTCGCCGCCATTGCGGATACCGCCGGCATAGATCAGCGAAATTTCGCCGCGCTTGCCAAGGTCGTCGATGGCACGCCTGGCCTGGCGGACCGCCGCCATGCCGGGAACGCCGGTTTCTTCGGTTGCCAGATGCGGGCCGGCCCCTGTGGAGCCCTCCATGCCGTCGATATAGATCGAATCCGGATCGCACTTCACTGCCATGCGCACATCGTCATAGACGCGGGCGGCACCCAGCTTGAGCTGGATCGGGATCTGCCAGTCGGTGGCTTCGCGGATCTCTTCGATCTTGAGCGCCAGATCATCCGGACCGAGCCAGTCCGGGTGACGGGCGGGCGAGCGCTGATCGATACCGGCCGGCAGGGAGCGCATTTCCGCCACCTGATCGGTGACCTTCTGGCCCATCAAATGGCCGCCGAGGCCGACCTTGCAGCCCTGGCCGATGAAGAACTCGCAACCATCGGCGAGACGCAGATGGTGCGGGTTAAAGCCATAGCGAGACTGAATGTTTTGATAGAACCACTTGTGGCTGAACCGCCGCTCGTCCGGGATCATGCCGCCTTCGCCGGAGCATGTCGCCGAACCCGCCATGGTGGCGCCGCGTGCCAGCGCCATCTTGGCTTCGTAGGACAATGCGCCAAAGCTCATGCCGGTGATGTAAACCGGGATGTCGAGCACGATTGGTTTCTTGGCGCGCGGCCCGATGATGGTCTGGGTTTCGCATTTCTCGCGATAGCCCTCGATCACGAAGCGGGTGAGGGTGCCCGGCAGGAAGGTCAGATCATCCCAATGCGGGATTTTCTTGAATAGCGAAAACCCACGCATACGATAGCGCCCGAGTTCTGCCTTGACGTGGATGTCGTTGATGACTTCCGGGGTAAAAATCTGGCTCTGGCCGAGGCGGTATTTCCGCTCTTCTGCCAGGCGCGCCGATCCGTTTCCGTTTGATTTTGACATGATGTCCTCCGGGGCCTTAAAGAATGAGCTTCTTTTCGGTCGGTTCGAGGTTGTCGTAATTCCAGAGCTGACGCCCGGCCACGATCTTGGTGAAGTGGTCGACGCCCTTTTCCGGCATCATTTCGTATTGCGAGAGCTTGCGCGTAAGCCAGGCCTTGTCCAGATCGGTCAGTTCGCCGGGCACCGCATCGACGCCCAGATCCTTGATCTCGCCGCCGACATAGATGGTGCCGTCATACATCGAATCGCCGAGGTTCTTGCCGGCGTTGCCGCACACGACCATGCGTCCGCGCTGCATCATGAAGCCGGAGAACGCCCCGGTGTCGCCACCAACAAGAATGGTGCCGCCCTTCATGTCGATGCCGGTGCGCGAGCCGACCGAGCCCTTGCAGACCAGATCGCCGCCACGGATCGCGGCGCCGAATGTGGAGCCGGCGTTCTTTTCGATCACCAGCGTGCCCGCCATCATGTTTTCCGCGCACGACCAGCCGACGCGGCCGGAGATGCGGATGTTCGGGCCATCGCACAGGCCGCAGCCGAAATAGCCGAGGCTGCCTTCGATGATCAGGTTCAACCGGTTCAGGATGCCCACGGCCAGCGAATGCTTGGCGCCCGGGT
>JAJFHM010000061.1 GCA_021775625.1 Hyphomicrobiales bacterium
TTCCAGGGGATCCAGGCCGCGTTCGACCGCAATCTTATGCATCATGCGCTCGACGGCGAAGTAAAGCTGCGGGCCGCCAAAGCCGCGCACCGCACCGGTCGGACATTTGTTGGTCATGATGACCTTGTTGACCACCCGCACGTGTTCGATCGTGTAGCCGTTGGTGGACAGCCCATGCATCCGGTAGATCGGAGCCGGCATCGGCGCGCGCAGATAAGCGCCGTGGTCGTCCCAGTGATCAAGGGTGATGGCGGAGATTATGCCGTCGTCATTATAGGCCGCGCGCATCTTGGTGACGCGGTTGGGTGCGCTGTTGGCCGAGGACAGATGTTCCAGCCGGTCCTCGATCCATTTCACCGGTTTGCCGGCCTTGCGGGCAGCGATGCACATGATCACAACATAGGGAAAGATTGTGAGCTTCGAGCCGAATGAGCCACCGGAATGGGACGGGCTGCGGTGGCGCAGTTTGGAGCCTGGAATGCGCAGGGCCAGCGCCATCACCGGATGGATGGAGAAGGGGCCTTGGAAGTTCGAGATGACATCGTAAGCGCCGGTATCGGCCTCGTATTCCGCAATGATTGCGTAGGTCTCCATGGGCGTGATGGAGTTGCGCGGATAGCGGATCGTGAGCTCGGCCGTATGCGGTGCGGCTTCAAATGCTGCGTCCGGCGCACCATGCTCGAAGACCCGCTCGGAAATGATGTTGGTGTCAGCGCCGGGATGCAGGATGCAGGCGTCTTCGGAGGTTGCCTCGACCGGGTCGACCACTGCGGGCAACGGTTCGTACTCGACCTCGATCAGGTCCATGGCGTCTTCCGCCTTGTAGCGGTCGGATGCACAGACGATGGCAACGGGCTCGCCGACATAGCGCACGCGGTCGGTGGCGATGCCGTAATATTTCATCGGGTTGGCAAAGCCGACAATCAGCGGATCGCACAGGGCTTCGACGTCTGCTCCGGTCACCACGGCCTTCACGCCCGGCTGCGCCAGGGCCTTGTCAACGTTGATGCCGCGGATGTGCGCGTGAGGGTAAGGTGAGCGCAAAATGGCCGCCTGCAGCGTGTCAGGCGTGGTGGGAAGATCATCAATAAACTTGCCCTGGCCCTTCAGGAGAGCCGGATTCTCGCGCCGCAGTATGCGCTGTCCAACATATTTCCGGTCGCCGGTTTCAGGCTCAACTGCAACGGTTGTTGTTTCACTGCTCACGGTTTGCGCCGCTCCCCTAAGCCTTGGATGCTCAGCCCCGTCGAACCTACAGGCACCGCTAAACTTGTCCAGCGGGCATCGAAAATCGGCATGAAATTGCCATTATACTTGACGGGCGCACTTGCTTGCACCAATTATATACACGGTGTATAAATAGAAGTCCAGACGATGGGAGCAAGCAATTGGCCTGGTTGATCGGTGTCGATGTGGGGGGAACCTTCACGGATTTTTATGCGGTTGATGCGGCCAGCGGCGATGTCCGCCTGTTCAAGCATCCATCGACCCCTGCCAACCCTTCCAACGCGATTGTTGAAGGGCTGGAGGCGATGACGTCAGAGTTTGGCATCGCGCCGAAATCGGTCGAGCGCATCGGGCACGGCACCACTGTGGCGACCAATGCCCTGATACAACGCAGTGGCGGCAAGGTTGCATTGATCACCACCAAGGGGTTTCGCGATCTCCTGGAAATCGGCCGCCAGACCCGGCCGCATATGTATTCGCTGCAGATCGATCATCCCGATCCCCTGGTGTCACGTGAGTTGCGCTTTGAGATCGCGGAGCGGTTGCTGGCGGACGGATCCGTGCATGTGGCGTTGGACGGCGATGACGCGCTCAGGCTTGCCGCCAAGATCCGCAAGGAAAAAGTCGACGCGGTGGCGGTCTGTTTCCTGTTTGCGCATGTCAATCCGATGCATGAACGCGAAGTGGGGGCTGCACTGCTCGAAGCAGCGCCCGGGTTGCCGGTGTCGTTGTCGAGCGATGTGCAGCCTGAGTTCCGTGAATATGAGAGGTTTTCCACGACCGTTCTGAACGCTTACCTGCAGCCCGTTTTCGGTGCTTACCTGGAGAACCTCCACTCCAGCATCGACAAGACCTACGGTTCGGCATCCCTTGGTATTTATCAATCGTCCGGCGGCATGATGTCGGTCGATACCGCGCGGCGGTTTCCGGTGCGCACCGCCTTGTCCGGTCCAGCGGCAGGCGCGGTGGGCGCCGTCCACGTGGCGCGGCAGGCGAAGCGGCCCAACGTGATCACGCTTGATATGGGCGGCACCAGTGCGGATGTGGCGCTGGTGCGGAACTATGACGCCGGTATCGGACATGACCGCAAGGTGGCGGAGTTCCCCGTGCGCCTGCCCATGGTGGATGTCCACACGGTCGGGGCGGGTGGCGGTTCCATCGCGTGGTTCGACAAGGACGGGCTGGTCAAGGTCGGCCCCAAAAGTGCCGGTGCCGACCCGGGCCCGGCCTGTTACGGGCGCGGCGGTACGGAACCCGCCGTCACCGATGCCAATCTCCTGCTCGGGCGTCTGGGTGGCGAGGGGCTTATCGGAGGGCGCATGGCACTGGATGCGGAACAGGCGCGGGCAGCGCTCACACCCATGGCCAAACGTCTCGGGTTTAGCGTTGAGAAAACAGCCCTGGGGATACTCGACATCGTCACCTCGAACATGGTGCGCGCGATCCGCACCGTGTCGGTCGAGCGTGGTCACGATCCGCGCGATTATGTGCTTATGCCCTTCGGTGGGGCCGGGCCATTGCATGCAAGCGATGTGGCACGGGCTCTTGGCATCAAGGAAATCCTGGTGCCCGAAAGCCCCGGCATCCTGTGTGCGCAGGGCCTCATCGTGTCCGACCTGAAAGAAGACTTCGTACGTTCGCGGCGGGTGGCGCTGGATGGCAAAGGCCTGCGCCAGGTGCGTTCAACCATCAAGGATTTGCTGCGCGATGCGCGCGCCTGGTTCAAGACGGAACGTGTTGCAGGCGACAACCGTAGCGTCGAACTGGTCCTCGACATGCGGTATGTGGGACAGAATTTCGAGCTTCCCGTACAGGTTGACCGTGCATCCGGCACTGCGGCGCCGGACCTGCCGCCACTTGACGTTCTGCATGAAGAGTTCTTCCGGGCGCACAACCAGTATTACGGGTTCTTCAATCCGGACGATCCGGTTGAAGTCGTCAATATCAGGCTCACTGCGCGCGGCGCCCTGAGCTATCCGCCGCCCAAGCCTGCAAGGAAACAAAAAGGGGCGGCCAAACCAATCGGCAAGCGTCCTGTCTTTTTCAAGCCCGGCAAAGCGCAGGAAACGCCGGTCTATGACCGCAGCAGGCTGTCCCCCGGCCACCGCATCCCGGGGCCGGCGATTGTCCAGCAACTTGATTCCACCACAGTGGTGTTCCCGGGCGACACATTACGTGTCGATGCTGCCCGCAATCTTCTGATCGAGGTCGCGTCATGAGCAAAACGCTCGATCCCATTACACTTGAAATTATCGCCAATGGCCTCAGGTCCGCAGCGGATGAATCCTTCGTTGCCCTGATGAAGAGCGCCTATTCCACCAACATCAAGGAACGCCGCGATCACTCGACCGCGATCTGCGATGCCAAAGGCCGGCTGATTGTCCAGGCGGCCGACAGCCTGCCAATCCACATCGCGTCGATGGTCGGTCTCATGGAACATTTGCTGGCAAAGTATTCCGGTGAGATAAATGAGGGTGACATTTTCGTCGCCAACGATCCGCATGTGGCAGGCGGCACGCACCTGCCGGATATCAACATGGCGGCGCCCGTGTTCCATAAGGGCGAACTGGTGGCCTTCATGTGCAACATCGCGCATCACGCGGACATGGGTGGCATGGTGCCGGGCAGCATGGCTGGAGGCATGTCGGAGATCTACCAGGAGGGCCTGCGGGTTCCGGTGATCAAACTGTTCCGCGAAGGCGAACTGCAAACCGACATTCTGGATCTGCTTTTGCTGAACGTGCGTGTCACCGAGGAGCGGCGTGGAGATTACTACGCGCAGATCGCTGCCTGCAGGCTGGGCGTTGCCCGCCTGGGCGAAATGCTTGACCGGCACGGCGCAAAGATCCTCAACACAGCCTTCTCCGAAATCGTTACCCGTACGGCAAAGCGCATGCGGCGGGCCATAAAGGGCCTGGCGGACGGAGAGTACGCCTTTGAAGACGTGATGGATGATGACGGACTCGGCACCGTCGATGTCCCGATCCGGCTGAAAGTCACGATCAAGGGCAACCGGGCAAAGTTCGACTTCACCGGCACAAGCGCCCAGGTGCGCGGCAACATCAACATCACCTATAACGCCACACAGGCTGCGGTCTGCTATTCGCTCAAGGCGCTGCTCGACCCGGATGTGCCGAACAATCAGGGCATGCTCGATGTGCCGGACATCGTGACCGAGCGCGGCTCGCTTGTGGATGCGGTGTTTCCGGCACCTGTGGCGGCACGCGCCAACACCTCGCAGCGGATCATCGATGTGGTGATCGGTGCTCTGGCGAAAGCCTGCCCGCAAGCCGCGGTCGCGGCAGCCAACGGCGCCAACACCACAGCCGTCTTCTCCGGCATCGATCCCAGAACCGGCAGGCAATATGTCTACCTGGAAACCCTGGGTGGCGGTTTTGGCGGCAGGGCTTCGAAAGACGGCCGTGACGGGGTGCAGGTCCATATCACCAACACCTCGAACCTGCCGGTTGAAGCCATCGAAACCGAATA
>JAJFHM010000062.1 GCA_021775625.1 Hyphomicrobiales bacterium
TCGTTGTGCCCGCGACGATGCAGCAGCCGATCGGTAAAAATGTGCCCGCGTTCCAGATCAGAGGCCAGTTGGATTTCGTCGATGGCCAGAAAGTCGACCTCGACGTCGTTCGGCATGGCCTCGACCGTGCAGATGTAATAGCGCGGCTCGGGCGGTACGATTTTCTCCTCACCGGTGACCAGGGCGACGACATGAGCGCCGCATCGCGCCACCACCTTGTCATAGATTTCCCGCGCCAGAAGCCTGAGCGGCAGCCCGATCATGCCGGTTTCGTGCCCCAGCATGCGTTCGACGGCAAGATGGGTCTTGCCGGTGTTGGTCGGGCCCAGGACCACGGTCACGTTGCGTGCGCGCGGATGCGGGGCGGGGGATGATGAAGGTGTTGACATATGTGGGATCGTCTGAGGACCGGATCACGAGGTGCGGTTGGTTCTTATACCAAAGGAACTGACTATTGACTCATTTCATGGGCCAGTCCGGCCCGCTCGCCAAGGCGCGGGCCGCCGTGCGATGCGAGGCATCGGACAAGGCCCGCAACGCAGTCGACGGGCCGGAATGGCCCACCGAAGGCCGGGTTGCTTTTGCCCTCCGGCAGCGTTGCGCACTGCTTGCGGTACCGGTACCGCGGCGCAGCACGCGCCTTGCTGGAGCGCAAAATCATCCCGGTGAAATGGGTCAATAGTCAGTTCCTTTGGTATTACGCCATCATCGCGCCGTCGCCAAGCCAAAGCGCGTGCGAGAATCCGACGCAGAATCAAAAAAAGACAGCGGATTTTGTGCCGATATGGCACAGCCCGTTAACCTCTGGAACGGCACGGGAACAAAGCGCGCCCGAATCACTGACACGCGTGGTCTTCTGATTTTGTTCCCTGTGGATCGGGGCTCAGGGGTCACGTTTTCTCTCATTTGGAGTGCGGAGATCGTAAGGGTTCACGCAATGCGGGTCACTTCATGGTTAACAAATGGGCCGCATTTATGACCGCTTTCTTAACTTCGGTTCCAGGTCCAGGCCGCGCTGTGTCAAGGAAGCGAATGCAACGTGAACAAAGCGGGCCCGAATCACTACACCGCAAGTTTTCCTCATTTGTTCACGGCTACATCTGGGATGAATCCCATCGGCCGGCACAAGACGCAATGCCTGCCGCGTATTCGGGGCCGCCTGCAGGCCGGCAACGGACCATCCGTTAACCAAGTCGTTTCAATTTGAAACGCTTATGAACCTGAAACGCTCTTGGTTCACTGCTGAACTGACGAGAGCTTGTTCAACGGGCTTGCGTTGAGGGCGGCGCCGACCAGATGGGCTATGGTCTGCCTGCCATCGAGATTTGCGGTGGCGCCGACCGGCACATAAACCACCTTGTTCAGGGTCTGTGCTTTCACCGGCGCCATCCAGATGGTGAATGTGGAAACGCCCTTGTTCGGTTTCTTGCTGAGTTTCTGCCATTTCTTGACGGAGAGACCGGCCACCGGCCGGTAGGTGAGCTCGCACTTGTGCGCTTCGCCGCGATAGACGCTGTCTTCCTTGCCGACAAAATCGTCCCGCTTCACATATCGGTACTGGAGGTCGTAAACCGTCTTGCCGTCGAGCACGCGGAACTTCTGTGTGCAGAGTTCCCCGCGGCTTTGAAAGCTGGCGCTCAGTAGCGAAGACAGCGGATCCGCCATTTTCGGCCGGATCGTCTTTTTCAGCGAATTCGTCTTGTAATCGCCGATCTCCCACGAACGCTTGACCTTCGGCATGCGCTTGGCGTTCCAGGTGACGTGCTGACTGCGTTCGCCCCTCTTCTTATGTTTTGTGACGACGTCGAAGACAGCGGGAAGCGGCCTGTACTTTTTGAACGAACCGGTGGAAGAGGCCTTGAACTGGGTGCTGGCGATGAAGTTGAGCAGGCCCTTGGTCTTCATCGACGACGTCACGTTGTAACTGTTCTTGGTGAAGTCGATCTCGAACCGCAAGGTGGCGACACGGAACCCTGATGCGCGAACATAGTATTTCAGAAACAGCGCCTCTTTCGGCGCGGCGGCGGCCGGCGCCGAAAAGACCGGCAGTACGGCGATTGCCGTCATCAGGGCCGGGACAGCGCCCTTCCGAACGATTGTCCGTGCATGCAGCAACAAAGCGTTGAACATCGAGTTTCTACTCCGCGGTGTGGGACCGGTTGGTGCACGGTCCTGGTGTGGTGTTCCCCGAATCTACTGACATAGTGATGTCGGGCGTATCTGCAAGGTGGAAATTTACGGGTCGGGCCGTACTCCCGAACCGGGCGGAATTCGCACTGCCTCTTGACGGTTGGTGTCCTGACGCTTATAGCATCGCCGCGACACGAGGATACGCGCATCGTTTGTTCCGCATTTGCGGATGATGATCAGCGCAGTCCCATCTAGACCTGAATTCTCAATCATCGGAGTCCGTAATGGCACGGCGTTGTGAACTAACCGGTAAGGCCGTCATGAGCGGCAACAATGTGAGCCACGCGCACAATAAGACGCGGCGTCGGTTCCTGCCCAATTTGTGCAGGGTTAATTTGCTCAGCGATTCACTTGGGCGTTCGTTTCGCCTGCGGATCAGTGCAAACGCGCTGCGCTCGGTTGAGCATCGCGGCGGCCTCGACGCCTTTTTGATGAAGGCGCGTGATGGCGAACTTTCGCTGAAAGCCCGCCGC
>JAJFHM010000063.1 GCA_021775625.1 Hyphomicrobiales bacterium
GGCGGCACGCGATCCGTGGGCCAGGCCCTGTTCTGGATCGTCACAATGAACATGATCTTCTCTTTCGATTCGATTCTGAGCGCGCTCGCGCTCAGCGATGTCTTCGCGGTCATTGCCGCAAGCATTGTTGCCTCCGGTCTGATGATGATTTTTCTGGCGGATCACGTATCCGAATTCCTCAATAAAAACCGTATGTACGAGGTGCTCGGCCTCTTCATCCTGTTCATCGTTGGAATTCTGCTGCTGTCCGAAGGCGGCCATCTGGCCCATCTGAAGCTGTTCGGTTTCCCGGTCGAGCCGATGGCCAAGTCCACCTTCTACTTCGTCCTCGCCGTCATGGTGGCGGTTGACGTCGTCCAGAGCCGGTACCGCAAGAAACTCATGGCCCAGCGGGCAGCTGAGCTTGGCCGTTCGGCCTGAAGAGGAGAGGTCTGTTTCATAAGGGTTAGGGCCTGTTTGAGCGCCTCGCGCTGGCGGTGCGAAACTGTGTTGCATCTCCGGGCTTTCAAAGTTCGATTGCGCCGGGGGGAAAAGTCATGTTACATCTTTGTTGAATGGACATTCAACAAGAGTGTGGCAGGACTGGAACAGGCGATGGCGCGAAATTCACGTTTCGACATTCTGTTCGAGCCGGTCCGGATTGGTCCCGTAACCGCACCCAACCGATTCTATCAAACTCCGCATGCTCTCGGAATGGGATACACCAAACCCCAGGCGGCCGCTGCCCTGCGCGGCATCAAGGCCGAGGGCGGCTGGGGGGTTGTCTGTACTGAATATTGCTCGATCCACCCCAGTTCGGATGATTCTCCCTTTGGATTTTTGACCTTGTGGGATGAGGATGACGTGCGTGCCCTTGCCCTGACCATGGACGCCGTGCACGCCCATGGCAGCCTGGCGGCGGTGGAACTCTGGCATGGCGGAGCCCATGCCAACAACCGGCTCACCCGCGAGCCGTTGCTGGCGCCTTCTGACCAGTCAGCGGCCTATCTCCAGCCGGGGCAGGCGCGGGCGATGGACAAGGCGGACATTTCGGAGTTCCGCGGCTGGCAAAAAGCGGCAGCGCTCAGAGCCCGGCAGGCGGGGGCCGATATTGTCTATGTCTATGCCGGCCACGATTACCTGCCGTTTCAGTTTCTGTCTCCGCGCACCAATCATCGGGTGGACGAATATGGCGGCACGCTCGAGAACCGTGTGCGGCTGCTCAAAGAGATGATTGTAGATACCAAGGATGCGGTCGGATCCGATTGCGCTGTTGCCGTCAGGCTGGGGGTGGACGAACTGCAAGGCGCGGCGGGCATTACCTGGGATGGCGAAGGCCGCGAAGTGGTTGAGATGCTGGCTGAAGTGCCGGACCTGTGGGATGTCAATGTGGCCGGCAGCCTCGGCAATGATTCGCGCAGCTCGCGGTTCTCCGAAGAAGGGTTTCAGGAGGACTATGTCGCCTTCGTCAAGCAGGTGACATCCAAGCCTGTGGTCAGCGTCGGCCGGTTTACATCGCCCGATGCAATGGTCGGACAGATCACGCGCGGGATTCAGGATTTCATTGGCGCGGCCCGGCCCTCGATTGCCGATCCATTCCTGCCGCTCAAGATCAAACAGGGCAGGGAGGACGAAATTCGTGAATGTATTGGATGCAACATATGCCGCTCCGCCAATAATGAGGGTGTGCCTTTGCGCTGCACCCAGAATCCCACCATGGGAGAAGAGTGGCGCAGGGGCTGGCATCCCGAACGCATCGGGCAAGCAAAATCTGATGCACATATTCTGGTTGTCGGCGCCGGTCCTGCAGGCCTTGAAGCCAGCCTGGCGCTTGGACAGCGTGGATATCACGTCACTTTGGCGGAAGCCTCGGGCGTGACCGGCGGCCGCGTGGTGCGCGAGGCATCGCTCCCCGGCCTGTCAAACTGGATCCGGGTGCGCGATTACAGGCAGCAGCTCCTGCGTACCATGCCGAATGTTGAGCTCTATCTGGAAAGCGCGTTGTCAGCCGAGAACGTCATGGAGCTGGGCGTCGACCATGTGGTCATAGCGACCGGCAGCACATGGCGCCGCGATGGTATCGGGACCAGCGTCGAATGCGCGCTCGGCAAGGGGATAGGCGAATGCGCTCTGACGCCGGATGATGTCTTTGCCGGCGCGGATATCTCCGGCCGGGTGGTGATTTATGACGATGAGCACTACGCGATGGGCGGGGCCTTGTGCGAGCGTTTGGCCGATCAGGGATGCGACGTCACGCTGGTTACGCCGGAGGCTCGGATCTCCGCCTGGGCGGTGATGACCGACGAGCAGTTTTTCATTCAACAAAGGTTGCTGGAGAAAGGCGTGAAGCCGGTTTTCTCGCACCGCATTGCGGGTGTGGAACCGGGCACACTCGCAACGTCGTGTATTTACACCGGCCGCGTTTCCGAACATGGCTTTGATACACTTGTCCTGGTCACCGGACGCCTGCCGAAGCGCAAATTGTTTGATGCACTCGTGGCCGAGCCGGACAGTCTTGCTGCGCACGGCATCAGATCGGTGACCCGCCTCGGCGACTGTCTGGTGCCGTCGTCGATCGCCGATGCCGTCCATGCTGGCCACCGTTACGCCCGTGAACTCGACGAACCTGTGTCAAATGCCCCGGTGCGCCGGGAGCGCCCTGGCCTAACTCATTGAGGAAATGTGATCATGGCTGAGAGAACCACATCACGCCGCCGCCGCGCCGACCGCGGCCAGCGCAAGGTCGGCGCCATCGCCCAGTTGCCGTGGGGCCAGGTGCACTACCGCAATGCCCCCATAGAGCCGCTCAGCGCCGACCAGCTTGAAGCCATCCACCAGACCGCTTTGACGATACTGGAGGAGATCGGCATCAAGGTTCTCGCAGGCCAGGCCCGTGCTGCCTACAAGTCGGCCGGCTTCCAGGTTGATCAGGCGGAGGAGAAGGTTCACTTCGACCGTGTTGGACTGGAGGAACTGGTGGCGCAGGCACCGTCCTCCTTCACTCTGCATGCTCGAAATCCGGCCAAGGACATAAAGCTCGGCGATGGACATGCAGCGTTTTCATCGGTCGGCGGCCCGGCGTACTGCATGGATCTCGACGGCGGCCGGCGCAACGGCACCTATGAAGAGATGTGTAATTTCATGCGCATCGTCCAAAGCCTGGATATCCTGCATCAGGAAGGTGGCGGTGGTTTTGAGGCACTTGATCTGCCGGCACCGACGCGCCATCTGGACCTTTTCTACGCGCAGGCCACGTTGCTCGACAAAAACTGGGTGCCCTGGGGCATGGGCACAGAACAATCCATGGACGCCATCAACATGGCGGCCCTCATGTTCGGCAAGGATCTTGCCGATATGGTGGATTTTCCGGTGTTCAACTGCATCATCAACACCAATTCGCCGTTTCAGCTCGACATTCCGATGGCCGAGGGCCTGATGACCATGGCCGAATATGGCCAGGCCGTGGTGATAACCCCCTTCACGTTGTCGGGCGCCATGTCGCCGGTGACGCTCGCAGGTGCGCTGGCACAACAACACGCAGAAGCCATGGCGGGAATTGCGTTAAGCCAGATCGTGCGTCCCGGTGCACCGGCGATTTATGGCGGTTTCACCTCCAATGTGGATATGAAGACCGGGGCCCCGGCCTTCGGCACGCCTGAATATGTTCAGGCCGCACAAGTATCCGGACAGTTGGCCCGCCGTCTGGATGTGCCGTTCCGATCGTCCAACGTGACGGCCGCCAACACCAACGACGCACAGGCGGCATATGAAAGCCAGATGTCGTTGTGGGGCGCGACGACGGGCCAGGCCAATGTGATCAAGCATGCTGCCGGATGGCTGGGCGGTGGTCTGACCGCGTCCTTCGAGAAGCTCATCATCGATGCTGAAATGCTGCAGATGATGGCCGCCTGTCAGCAGCCCCTGGAAGTCAGCGAAGCGACGTTGGCCCTCGATGCCATGCGGGACGTGGGCCCGGCCGGCCACTTCTTCGGCGCTGCGCACACCATGGAGCGTTACGAAACCGCCTTCTATACGCCCATCCTGTCGAACTGGGACAATTACGAGACCTGGGTCGAGCGCGGAAAGGTGACTGCGGAACAGCGTGCCAATCAGATCTGGAAGCAGTTGCTGGATGAATATGAGCAGCCGCCGATCGATGAGGCGATTGACGACGCCCTGCGGGATTATGTCGGGCGCCGCAAACGGGAGATGCCGAGCGCTGCATGATGCTGATATGATCGGCGTCACCGCACTGACAGGAGGTCGATCGCATGGCGCAAGAAGGTGGATGTACCTGCGGAAAAATCCGCTACCGCATGAACGCCGATCCAATTGTGACGCATGCCTGTCACTGCCGGCAGTGCCAGCGCCACACGGGTGGGGCCTTCATGATGAACGCGGTCGTCGAAGCAAACGCTCTTGAGGCGTTGAAGGGTGATCCCGTCGCGATCGAATTCGACGGCACATCACACACGGCGTGGTTTTGCGGGACTTGTGGAACCTATGTCTGGAGCGCGTTTACAGGGCGTTTCGCAGGTTGCCGTTTCATCCGTGTTGGAACTCTGGACGACCCCGACAGTTGTCCTCCTGATGTGCAGATTTTCACCGATACCAAGCAGCCGTGGGTCGTTCTTTCCGAAGAGATCCCGCAGTTTAAGATCAGCTATGAACTGGAGGAATGGCTGTCGGAAGAAAGCCTTCAGAGGCTTAAAACAGCCAATGCAGCGTACTCCGGGGAGCAGTAGGTCTACTGCTTCTCGTCTCCTGGAAGTGATCCGATCTCATCCAGCCAGTCGACAGCGGAACGTGTCCAGTATTGTCGCTGTGGCTTGAGTTCGCCGCGCTGCTTGAGGCACCCGACGCGCAAGCCAAAGACCTTGGGCCCATCGCCCACCGACGTTGCATAAAATCCCGTGCCACAGTCCGGGCAGAACACCTGAGCGCGTTTCGCACCGCTTTCTGCCGTCTTGATGTAGGTTTTCGGCTTACCGCTGATGAGGCGGAAGTTCGCTTCTTCCGTGGGCGCGGTCACCCGGAACGCGGTGCTGGAGAGAATCTGGCAATCAATGCAGTGACAGATCCGGACCCTGTCCGGGTCCACGTCCGCCTCGAACGTGATGCTGCCGCAATGGCAGGCGCCGTCTACTTTCATGGTTTTGCCCTCAAAGATAATCGCCGGGGATTTTCCCGTCGGATGACCGTTCAAACTTGGGAACATCGTCTGTTAAATCATAGAAGTCAGGCTTCTCGCCGACAAAGATGTGGCCAATCGTCTTGAGCCCGGTCGGCTGGTCAAGTGTACCAGCAACGATTCCCGTGGCGTCGTGTTCTTCCGGTTCCCAGAAGAGGGTGGCGCCGCATTGGCTGCAAAAGCCCCGCCGCGCACGTTGCGATGTTGCAAACCACTTCAAGCCGTCCCCGCGAGTGACGGTAATATCGGCCTTTTTGGCCTTGGAATGCGCGCCGAAACTGCCAAACAGACGCTGGCACATGGAGCAGTGGCAGTTCACGACGTCGCGGAGCGGGCCAAGAACCTCATAGCGCACCGCACCACAAAGACATCCGCCACTGTGCGTCTCGCTTTTGATCATCATTGTAAACTCCATGAAGTGAGGCGTTCAGCCGACATCCGCAAGTCGCGTCTTGTCGCTGAGCGGACCCAGTCGGTCCTCCAGAAATTCGATGCATGCCGAGCGCGCGGCTTTCGGTGAAAGCGCGTCCGGATCGAGGCGAGACTCCAGCCATAGCCCGTCGATGAGCGATACCAGCATCATGGCCACAGTGTTCGCATCTATCGTTTTGCCGCGCGCCGCTGCAACCGCCGCCACGGAATCCGCAATTGCAGACTTGAACTCCGCATAACGTTCCTTGTGCAGCTCCCTCAAGTCCGGATTTGCTGAAATTTCGCCCCACAGGGCGAGCCACGCCCGAAGTTGGGAAGATCCGGAGCCTACCAGATCAAAATTGGCATCTATCAGCATGATCAACCGGTGCGCCGGGTCGAACGGGGGTTTTCGGGTGGCTTCCACGGTCTCCACGAGAAATGCAGTCAAGACGTCATAAACGCAGACCAGGAGCTCTTCCTTGCCCTTGAAGTGATGATTGATGAGCCCCTGGGAAACGCC
>JAJFHM010000064.1 GCA_021775625.1 Hyphomicrobiales bacterium
ACGACGGTTGCGTCCAGATATGGCTTCAAATCGAACTCCAGATCGGCGGCCGACGGCGCTGCCTGTTTGACGGCATCAAGCTCCGACATGGTTATGATCCAACGGCTTAAGGGACTGTCCTGTGCCCTGACCGCGACCCCCCGCGCCCGTTGAAGGACGGGCAGGCGCGAGAGATGCGTGTAAAGCGTCACGTCCGCGAGGGACGGTGACTTGCCGAGAATGAACGGCGCTGCACTATCGAGCGCGTGTCGCTCGAAAGTATTGAGGCGCCCCTCGTAAATTTCGCGCTTGCTGATCTGATGGTCGCCGTCCTGTTCCAGCAACAGCCGGTAGAATGCGGGCGCCAGAGACGTCTCGTCGAACTGGACCCAAAAGCGCATCTTCGCTCGCAGCGCCGGATCGTTCGGAACCAGCGCGGGTCCATCGAACTTCTCGTCCAGATACTCATTGATCGCTGTCGACTCATAGAACGACTGATCACCGTGCAGCAGGACGGGGACTTTGCCAAGTGGCGAGAGCTCGGTAAACCAGTCGGGCTTATTGTAGACGTCGATTTCCTCAATCTCCGCTGCAAGGCCCTTCATGCCGAGGACGATACGTGTTCGTTCCGCAAACGGGCAGGCGCGCTTGGAGATCAGTTTCAGCTTGGTGTCCATATCAAACTCCGATCATACCAGGCAGGAATGAGGGCCCAAGACAGATGCAGTATATGGACATGCATTCATAAACATCAAAATAGAAAATGGATGAGCCAACACGGGCGCCGCCAACGGCGCAGGCCGCAGCACACGCGATGGCTATTTCTGGCGTGCCGACAAGGTCCGGATTTCCTCGCCGTCCAGCACCGCAGGCACTGATTTGGCCAGCTCGATGCTGTCGAGCACATCGGCCAGTTCGCGGTAGGTCACGCATCGCACATCTTCATAGCCGCATACTGCATTGGCGAAATCCTTGAGCGCCTGCCAGTAGGCCCCGCCATTCCACCTGGAAAAGTGATGGCCGATATGCAGCGGCGTGCGGTTGCCGTAATAGCTCTTGGCGAAATAGGTCATGTAGGAGTTGTACATGCGGTCGCGGAATTCGGCCGCCCGGTCCGGGCGCGGCCTGGCGTGCGAGTGCCGGACATAAAAATTATAGTCCATCGACGTCACCACCGGTTTTGAACTGCGGCCTTCCGGGATCACTGCCAGATTGAAATTCCACACCCCATCATCGCGCCGCTGCACCGGCGCGTCCCAGTGGCCGATGCGGCTTGCGTCGTAACGAAACCCGAGTTTCGCCATCACCTTGTCCATGGCAGCACTGCGCGCCAGAAACGGTGCGCGAAACCCTCTGATCTCGGCATCCACGGTTTCAGCCCAGTCCTCGGGCTCACCCGCAAGGCCGTTATTGGCATAGGCGTTTTTCAGGATGGATGTGAAACTGTCGAACTCCTGGCGCCATTGCGCCTCGCTCCACGGCCGGCCGTCGTAATGGCCACAGGCATGACTGCCCAGTTCATGGCCTTCGGCAAGCGCCAGATTGAGCTGGTCGAGACGGGCCTTGATATTGTCCGCCGAGGGCGCAAAGCCAATGCCCGACCTCCCGGCGCTGTGCCCGGGGGCCTTGTAGAGCTTGCGGTTTTCCCGGTGCAGGAAATAGGTGCACGACAGAAAATAGGTGAATTTGATGTCGGCCTTGCGCGCAAACGCCCGCGTCGCCTCCCAGATCTCCAGGCTGCGTGAGCCGTCAAACGATATGGCGATATACTGAACCGGGTCGCGTTCCGCATGCGGCGGCAGGGCACCGGCGCCGAAACTCCACACCATGGACACAAACAACACGGCAACAGCGGCTGCACCCCGCATGATACTCTCCCCCGTGCCGCCGCTTGCACGTTTGAACACAACTGACTTAACAACGATAAAGTGTACCCCAGGACCGGTTCAATCGGAACGAAAATTCCGCAGGTGGTAAACCCGGGGTTACCCGGCTGGCAGCCTTGTTTGCGTGACGGGAATCGAACTATTCTTTACCCGTCTCATTCAAAGTCGTCTGATGCCCGCTCTCAACTGAGGACCCGATCATGACAACCCTCTATATCGTTCTTGGCCTCGCCGCCGCCGTGGTCCTCTATGTGATCATCACCTATAACGGGCTGGTCAGCCTGCGGGTCCGCGTGAACGAGGCCTGGAGCGGCATTCAGGTGCACATGAAAGAGCGCTACAACCTCATCCCCAATCTGATTGAAACCGTGAAGGGTTACACCAAGCACGAAGCCGAAACCCTGGAGAAGGTGACCCGCGCACGCGCCGAAGCATTCGAGGCCCAGGGCAGTCCGCATCAGCAGGCAGGTGCGGAAAACATGTTGAGCGGTGCCCTCAAATCGCTGTTTGCGCTGGCCGAAAACTATCCCGATCTCAAGGCCAACCAGAGCTTCATCGAACTGCAGGGCGAGCTCGCCAGGATTGAAGATAAGATCCAGAACGCGCGGCGCTACTACAACGGCGTGGTGCGCGACAACAACACCAAGATCGACCAGTTCCCCAGCAACCTGGTGGCCGGTTCGATGAATTTTCAAAAAGCGGAATTTTTCGAACTCGATGAAGCCGACGCTGCAGCGCGGCAACCGGTGGACGTTAAGTTCGACTGACCTGCGAGGCCAAACATGAAAAGCCAACGGCTGATTACCCGAGCCATGACACAAGCAATGACACGGGCATCTGTTCTTCTCGCCGTCGCAGCCGTGCTGCTCACGGCCCTGTTTCCAGTGTCACCTGTGGCAGCGCTGGAAAAGATCATCAGCTTCGACAGCGAGATCTGGATCCAGAAAAACGGCTCGCTCACGGTGCGCGAAACCATCACGGTGGTGGCCGAGGGCAACCAGATCAAACGCGGCATCTATCGAGACTTTCCGAACCTCTACACATCGAAACGCGGGGTGCGCACCACCACCACATTCGATGTGCAGTCAGTGCACCGCGACGGCCAGCCGGACAACTGGTTCACCGAGAGCCAGAGCAACGGCGTGCGGCTTTACATCGGCAACAAGGACGTGCTGCTCAAATCCGGCCGCTATGTCTACGAGATCACCTACAACACGGATCGCCAGCTCGGTCATTTCGACGACTTCGACGAATTGTACTGGAATGTCACCGGCAATGGCTGGGTCTTCGAGATGGACCGGGTCACCGCCAAGATCCACCTGCCCGACGGCGCCCGCGTGCTCGAGCATGCAGGCTATACCGGCGCCTTCGGTGCGACCGGCACGGATTTCACCTACACCCAGCCATCCGACACCCAGGTGTGGTTCGAGACCAACCGGATCCTGCGCGCCAATGAGGGCCTCACGGTCGCCGTCTCCTGGCCGATCGGTTTCGTCGACCGGCCAAGCGCATCGGAACTCGCTTTCAAGAAGCTCCGGCAGTATGGCGCTGAGATTTCCGGCATCATCGGTATTGCCCTGATTCTGCTTTATTACATGATCGTCTGGTTCAGGGTCGGGCGCGATCCCAAACGCGGCACCATCTATCCGCTCTACGGTCCTCCAGACGGGGTGTCGCCGGCAGCCGCCCGTTTCGTCAGCCGCATGGGCTTCGACAACAAGAACTTTACGTCGGCAATCGTCAATCTCGCGGTCAAGGGCCACCTCACCATCGGACAGAGCCGCAACAAGATCTACACATTGCGCGAGACCGGCGAGACGGTGGACTTCTCCCCCGGTGAACAGGCCATGGTGGGCAAGCTCTTCACCGGGTCCAAGGGCGAGATCAAGCTGAAGCAGAGCAATCACCGCAAGCTGTCCGGCGCCCGCAGCGCCTTGAAAACGTCACTCAAGGGCGACTACGAAGCGAAGTACTTCGTAAAGAACATCGCCTACTTCGTTCCCGGCGTCGGCCTCTCCGCGGTCGTCGTCCTCACGATGATGCTGTTCTCAATCGAACCCATAGCATCGGGTTTCCTCTGCGTTTGGCTGACCGTTTGGTCCTTCGCGGTCACGGCGCTGATCTGGAAAGTACGGACCGCTTGGCGGGCGGTGTTCGCAGAAGGCGGTCTCGCCTCAATGTTGGGGGCTGCGTTCCTGACGTTCTTCTCATTGCCCTTTATCGGCGGTTGGTTCGTCGGCGCCAGCGCTTTGGCGATGACAGTTTCCTTCGCCGGCGTGGCTCTGATCGTGGTCATCACGGGGCTGAATGGCTTGTTCTATCACCTGCTCAAGGCGCCGACATTGCTGGGCCGCCAGTTGCTCGATCAGCTGGAAGGCTTCAAGCTGTTTTTGACGGTTGCCGAAAAAGACCGGATGAACCTGCTCAATCCGCCGGAACGCACACCGGAACTGTTTGAAAAATTTCTGCCCTATGCGCTGGCACTGGAAGTCGAACACGAATGGGCGGAAAACTTTGCCGGCGTTCTTGAAAACATCAAGGATCCGGACACCGGCCGCACCCGCACCTATTCACCCAACTGGTATTCCGGTGCGGGCTTTGACGGCAATCTCAACACCATGACCAGCACATTGAGCGACAGCCTCTCAAACGCCATTTCCAGCGCAGCTACGGCTCCGGGATCGAGCGGGTCGTCCGGCAGCAGTGGCGGGGGCTCGTCCGGCGGCGGTGGAGGCGGTGGAGGCGGCGGCGGCTGGTAGAACTGAAATGGCCAAGAGACCTTGCGGTATGCTGCGACCTCAAGCCACCCGCCGCCCGAACAGCAGGATCGCCGTTATCGGCAGTACAAAGCCTATCGCCACCACGGTCACCACCAGCGGACCCAGTGTGTCATAGGCCCCGCGCGTGATTTCGAACCACTGGTTGAGATACTTGGTCTGCAACTGGCCGGCCACCAGCGCCAGATTCATGAACGATGCCATCAGCGCAAACCAGGTGGCCCTCCGGCCCTCCGGCGCGTGAATCGCAACCAGGGTCAGCATCGGGATCATGGAGAGCTGGGCAAAGGGCGATTCGACCGTTGTGTCCAACAAAGCGATGGTGCGGGCGCCGACCCCCCAGGCCTGTTCGGTCCATTCGTGTAACCCATAGACCAGCACCAGGTTGGGGGCTGACAGAACCGTGCCGACGATAGTCAGCCATAACAGCGTGAAGGCGACGGGCTTTCGGGTGATGACATCGCTCAACAGCCACATGCCGGCCATGGCGAGACCCGCGCCGATCTGGGCCAGTGTGCCGTAAAACGCCTCGTCAAACCCGAGCGCATCGATGGTGAACCACCGATAACCCTCACCGGTCCCGGGGGTGGCGCGAAACACAAAGATGATGATCGCTGCGTAAAAAATCTTCATCCGCGTGTCGTGATCGAGGTCGCCGGTGACCCGCACCAGCATGCCGCCGACGATACCCATGGACACCAGGAAGATCAGTTCCTGCCCGTAGGGCACCTGCCCGATACCGACCAGCGATACGGCGATGCCGAAGGCCAGCCCGCCACCGAGAATGCGCCAGTCGACGGGCTTCTGTTCCGTGCTTTCCAGCTGCACGAACAATGCGCCGGTGATCGAAACCACCGGCACGCACAGCCCCATGAGAAACACCGCCTCATAGGAATAAACCTGGGCCAGCCAGCCGGCGAGACCGGCAGTGGAGAAAATGCCGAACGACAGAGCAAGCCGGCCGAGCACCTGCACCAGACCCAGCTCGCGCTTGATCTCATCTTCCGGCCGCGGGCTTCCGTCTTCTTCTTCCCGCTCGACCACTTCCGTGCTCATGGCGTCCGCCACCACATCCTGCAGCACCACGCCGATCACAACGAGCAGTGACGCGGCAATGTAGATCACATCCGGGGGCGCGAAAGTCAGCCACTTGCCGGCCGCACCCGCCAGCATGAACATGCCGGATGCCAC
>JAJFHM010000065.1 GCA_021775625.1 Hyphomicrobiales bacterium
ACGACACCGATGACGCGCGGCAGATAGGGAATAGGTTTCTTGCGTTCGTCGTCGAACAGCCCTTCGGCCGCGAGCTTCTTGCGCCGCTCCTCAAGCAACGCCATCAATGCCCCGAGCCCTGCCGGCTCCATGGTCTCGATGACGATCTGATATTTCGACTGGCCGGGATAAGTCGTGAGCTTGCCGGTAACGACCACTTCGAGCCCTTGTTCCGGCTGGATCCGGAAGCCCTGCACCACACCTTTCCAGATGACGCCCGCAAGCACCGCCTTCTCGTCCTTGAGATCGAGATAGACGTGGCCGGAACCCGGCCGGCTGACGCGGCCAAGCTCGCCGCGCACACGGACATAGCCGTACGTGCTCTCCACCGTGCGCTTGAGCGCGCCGGAGAGTTCGCTCACCGTATATTCGGCGACGTTCCCGGCGGGCGCATCCTCTTCCGGTTGGTTATCGAAGGGCCAGTCAGATTGCATATGTCCGCTCGCGAATCCGCTTTTGTTTGCGCCATCAAATGCTACAAAGCCCGCACCTGCAAGTGGCATGTCAGAATTATTTTGGAGGCGGTCCAACGTGAACATTCTGGTCATAGGTTCAGGCGGACGGGAACACGCCTTGTGCTGGGCGATCGCCAGGAGCCCGAGGCTCTCGAAACTCTATTGCACGCCCGGAAATGGCGGCATTACCGCAATCGCAGACTGCATCGCACTGGATGTCGGCGACCATGACGCGGTGATCCGGTTCGCCCGCGAGAACGATATCGGGCTGGTCGTGGTCGGCCCTGAGGCGCCGCTGGTTGACGGCCTGGCGGACAGTCTGGACAGTACCGGCATCGCGGTGTTCGGACCATCGGGTGCCGCCGCCCAGCTGGAGGGATCGAAAGGCTTCACCAAGGATCTCTGCGCTGCTCACAACATTCCAACCGCCGCCTACGCGCGCTTTACCGAAGCAACGCCTGCCCTTGCCTATGTGCGCGAGCGCGGTGTGCCGATCGTCATCAAGGCCGATGGCCTGGCCGCGGGCAAAGGGGTGACGGTGGCCGAGACACTGCCACAGGCGCTTGAGGCGGTGGAGGCGTGTTTTGCCGGGACCTTTGGGGACGCCGGCGCCGAAGTGGTGGTTGAGGACTGCATGATCGGCGAAGAGGCGAGCTTCTTTGCCCTGGTGGACGGTGAAACAGCTCTGCCGATGGCCACGGCGCAGGATCACAAACGTGTCGGCGACGGCGATCAGGGGCCGAACACTGGTGGCATGGGTGCCTATTCACCAGCCCCTGTCATGACGCCAGCACTCTGCCAGCGCACGATGGACGAGATCATTGTGCCCACGGTCCGCGCCATGGCGGAGGCCGGCACGCCGTACAAGGGTGTGCTCTACGCCGGGTTGATGATCACCGATGAAGGCCCGCAGCTGATCGAATACAACGTCCGTTTCGGCGATCCGGAGTGCCAGGTTTTAATGCTGCGTTTGGCCTCGGATGTGGTCGATGCCCTGGAGGCGACCGCGAAGGGAACGCTTGCCGGGGTCGAACTCGTCTGGCGCGATGAGGCCGCACTGACAGTGGTAATGGCCGCCAGGGGATATCCCGGCTCTTACGACAAGGGAAGCCGCATTTGCGGTCTCGAAGACGCCGCCGAACCGGACAATGTGGAAGTGTTTCATGCCGGCACTGAGCGCCGTGGCGATGAAATCGTCGCCATCGGCGGCCGGGTCCTGAATGTCACCGCATTGGGTGAAACGGTCGGCAAGGCACAGGCTGCGGCCTATGGCGCAGTAGATGCCATCGACTGGTCTGGAGGTTTTTGCCGCCGCGATATAGGCTATCGTGCCATCGCCCGCGAGATGCAAGACGGCTGAGCCGCATGAAGGATCTGTTTCCAGGATTTGAAGCCCGCACCGTCGAAACCATCGGTGCCGAAATTTTCCTGCGTGTCGGCGGCTCGGGGCCACCCCTGCTGCTGGTGCACGGCTACCCGCAGACCCATGCCATGTATCACAAGATCGCCGGCGCGCTGTCGCGTGATTTTACCGTCGTCGTGCCGGACCTGCGTGGTTACGGTGCCAGCTCCTGCCCGCCCAATGATGCGGATAATTTCACCTACTCGAAACGCGCCATGGGCCAGGACATGGTGCAGCTCATGGAGAAATTGGGCTTTACACTGTTTTCGCTGGTGGGGCATGACCGCGGCGGCCGGGTCGCCTATCGGATGGCACTGGATTTTCCCGAACGGATCAAGCGCCTCGCGGTGCTGGACATCATTCCGACCCACGCCATGTGGCACGCCTTTTCGGTGGAACTGGCCATGCGGGTCTATCACTGGCTGTTTCTGGCGCAACCATCACCACTGCCGGAAACGCTGATCGAGCGCGCGCCGGTCGAGTTTCTCGACCACACCATGGCGAGCTGGACCAAGGCGCGGAACCTCTCCGCTTTCGATCCGGATGCGCTTGCCCATTATCGCGCAGCTTTTTCGCAGCCGAAACATATTGCGGCAACATGCGATGACTATCGCGCCGGCCAGACCTATGATCTTTATGCCGATGAGGCCGATTTCGAGGCGCAGAACAAGATCAGCTGTCCGGTGATGGCCATCTGGGGCGATGCGGGATTGCCCAGCGAAACCGATGGCGCTCTTGCAGTCTGGCGGCAGTGGGCGACAGATGTGGTTGGCATGGCGGTCGATTCCGGTCATTTTGTTGCGGAAGAAAACCCGGAAGCGACCCTTCTTGCACTGATCCCCTTCCTCAACGCGAAAGACGAGTGACCGACGTGACCACAGACAGACCGATCAATCGTCAGCAAGAGTTTTCCGGCACGAAACCGGTGATGGAAGCGCTCCGGATCGACGAGAACGCGCTTGCAGATTACATGCGCGATCATGTGGATGGATTTGCAGGCCCGGTCGACGTCGAACAATTCAAGGGCGGCCAGTCCAACCCGACCTACAAGCTCACAGCACTCTCGGGCACCTATGTGCTGCGGCGCAAACCGCCGGGAAAGCTGCTGCCGTCCGCCCATGCGGTTGACCGGGAATACCGTGTGATTTCAGCGCTGCATGGCGGCGGGTTTCCGGTCGCCCGGCCTTTCGCGCTGTGCGAGGACGATGGCGTCATCGGCACCATGTTCTACATCATGGATTGCGTTGAAGGCCGGGTGTTGTGGGACGCCCATATGCCAACGCTCCAGAACGAAGAGCGGACGCAGATCTTTCACGCCATGAACGATACCTTCGCCCAGCTGCACAGCTTCGATTATGAAGCAGCCGGTCTGGGTGATTTCGGCAAGGCGCAAGGCTATGTAGAGCGCCAGATCAGACGCTGGTCCGAGCAGTACCGCCTGTCGGAGACCTTG
>JAJFHM010000066.1 GCA_021775625.1 Hyphomicrobiales bacterium
CGAAATGACTTCGAAGCCCAGTTTGGCCAACGCCTCGCCCATTGCCCGGGCATCGTTGCGCGCTTTCTTGAGCACCGGCACGCTCTCATAACCGTCATTGCCGATCACCAGCGCCACGCGTTTCGCAGCCTGTGCAGGCAAGACCGAGACAGCGGCAAACAGCGCCACGACAACCAATGCAAGCAAGGCGCCACCGCTTCGCGCAGGACCGTTGCCTCTGTTTCTGGAATTTCCAATCATCCGGACCTCGCCTCTACCGTGCACATTGGTATCCGTCTCCTGCCAAGTTCGACGGACAGGACGAACCGTTTCATACCTTTGTAGCCGCATTTGTCCGCTGATTCGAACCATGGTTGAATCCGGTCGCGCAGTGACCTGAACCCGCCGGCCAGGCCGTCACCTATTTCCAATGCTTCTCTTCAGCGTGATACTCCGCTCCCGGCAGCGGCCCCGGCTTGGCGAACGCGTCGAGAACATTTGCCATGACCCGCGATACGTTGTTGTCGCCGTTGTTCCAGGGCAAGGCCTGGCCCCAGGCAATTGAACTCGGCGACCACACGGCACCGTTGTTCAAAGTGGTGAAGTACGTCATGTCGGCGCGGATATGGTAGTGCTGGGTGCCGCCCTGTCCGGGGAAGTTGAACGCGATCTCTTCAGAAACCCGCGGGTAGCTGTCCGAGTGCCCCTCCGACGATGCCAGTATGCGTGTGTGCGGCGGTGTGCCGAGTGTCAAATCGTAGCGGTCGATCTCGATGCCCGCAGCACCGCCCGCCGCCAGGCCGAAATCACCGATGAGTTCCTCCTCCACACCCTCGAATATCCAGGCGACGGATTTGTGGTAGCTGTCCGGCATCCTCCGGTATGGCTTGCTCTCGTCCATGCCTTCCGAGGTGAATCCGGTGCCGACGATTTTCTGCGGCGGCCTGCCGCGGTTGCGCCAGATGCCGGAGCGTTCGCCGTTGCTCGCCATGTAGTGCTCACCGGGCAACGCCTGCCAGGCGCGCGAGCCGGAATCCAGTTTGCGGACTTCCATGCAGGAAAGATCGTCTTCGCGGAACGAGACCGCCCAGTAATACCCGTTGCCGGAGAGATACATGACGCGGCCGCCCTCGGCGAGATAGTCCTCCGTGGCGTCCAGCATGCGTTCTGAATAATATTCCGCGTGGGTGCCGTTGATGACCACCTGATAGGGGCTGAGACAGTCCTTGCCCTCACGGTGCAGGTCTTCGTCGGTAATGACGTCGTAGTCGTAACCCTTGGTTTCCAGCCAGTAGATAATCGACATGTCGGCGGGGAACTGCCAGGCAACGGCGGTGCCCGCCATGCGGTGTTTCGGACGCATGTTGAAAATCGGCCGCAACCTGCTCGAATAGCACACGCCCGCACCATCGCTGTAAGTGTCGTAGGTGGATGAGGCGTATTCGGGGTGCTTGGAAAGCTCGATGTCCCATTCGTGGAACACCGGAACATGTGCCGAAACCAGCTGCGATGTTGGAAACTCGAGGCCGAGCCGGTCGTTGGCATAAGCGAGGTAGCTGCAGGTCGGAATCAGCATTGCGATCGCCGAGCCGGGTTTCTTCGGGCGCACGAAGAACGGCAGGTGTTCGATGGTATCGCCTGCTTGCAGCCGCGCCGCATAGACGCCGCTTTTCAGGTCAGGGAGCGTCATCGAAAAGGTCGCTTTCCACTGACAGTCCAGCATGGAATCGTCATGAAACCAGACACCGCCAAACTGATGCGGAGCAAGGCGGAAGCAATCGTCCCTGCCGTTCCAGTTATAGCCCGTGGCACCGCGCACCGGCCGGTTGTGCCCGCGTCCATGCAGCTTGTTGGGACCGGTATCGACAATGTCGTCACCGATGCCCTTGTCGGAATAGCCCTCGCTGGTATCCCAATGGGCGATAACATCGGCCGGCTGCGTCACCTCCTGGAGCATTGCATCGAGATCCGCGCGGCTCATGGCGCGTCCAACAACGCCGCAACGGTCAATCTTGCCGTTATAGAGTTGTCCGATAAAATCGCCGCGATCAGCGTTATGATCGTGGCACCCGGCCATCAGGAAATCGAGTTCCGCGTCTGCCGGCCTGATGCGCAGGGCCTCAGTTACGTGCGAATTCATGTCGAGCGGCGTGATCTTTGACAAGAGATTGCCGTAGCGCGTCTCAACCCGCTCCTGATAGAGCGTCGCCTGGCCGCTCTTCGGGTCATAACTGACTGCAACCAGGTACCATTGCCGGGGTCGCAGCGGCACTTCAGCGTGCACCGCATCGGTCTTCTTGCCATCACCGACCCAGAATTCCAGTTGCCCGTCACCGTTGATGCCCAGCGCATAGCCGCGGTCATGGGTGATCGACCAGCGGGCGAGGATGCCCTGACGGCCCTTTTCCGGTGTGGTCGGCCAGATCATGGCCCAAAGAGTGAAGGCCTGGCCGAGGGCCAGCCGGGTGTCCGGATCGTCGATGCGCGCGAAACTGCCGGCCTGGGTATGCTGTTTGCGTACCGAATGGGAACCGTCAATCGGCCCGTCGACTTCTTTTTCGATAAAGCCGGGGCCTTCCGGATTCTCATCGCCGTGGATGAGGCGGACCAACTGGACTTCCGCCGTCTTGGTACCTTCAGCGCTCACCATGAAGCTTATGTCTTCGCCAGGCTTGACGCTGAAGCGGTCGCAGTAGCCGGTCAATACAATCTTGGCCATCTCTCAAAGGTCCGTTCTCAACTGTCCATCAGGTCCTGGACGCGTTTCAGGAACACCGCGTGCAGTGCCTCGTTCTTACTGGTGTAAATGGTGCTGTCCACATCCCGCGGCGGGATACCCTTCTCACCGGTGGTGACGATGATCTTGTACTCCGTGTTGGCCTTCAACTCGTAGAGTACATACTTGTTCTCACCGCCCGCCCCGCGGAAGTAGTTGAGCACACGCTCAAGCGGGTCACTGTGCTGGCCGAGGGGCTTGAGACGGTGCTCCTCGATCACCTCCGGCGTGACCAGGGTCTTCAGGTGATCGCGCAATCGTTTGTCGAATCGCCGGAAGTAAATTTGGTCCTTGTCGCGAATTTCAGTTGCTTCTTCAGGCAATGGTTCGCCTCCTTTTTCAGTCCTTCCGGAGCGTCGTTCGCTCTTCTTTTTGTTGCGGAACTCCACAAACTGGTCACGGATGCCAAACAGTCCGTTGCGGGCAAACAGGGTGACGCCGAGCATGATCAATCCGATTACGATAAAGCGTATCGGACCGAACTCGGTGAACATCTTGTCGAGCACGACCACAACGCCGGTGCCCACCACCGCGCCTTCCGCCCGTCCCAGGCCGCCGATCACGATCATGGCAAAAAGCAGCATGACCTGATCGATGGAAAACAGAGACGGCGAAGCGCCCTTGAAATAGGTGGCATAGAACCCGCCAATAAAGCCAAGACCCGCCGACGAAATCAGGAACACCGTAAAGCGTGCCCGCTGGTAGTTGATACCGAGTGCTTCTGCAGTTGCTTCGGACTCGCGCGCTGTCGCCAGCAGCAGTCCCAGCCGCTGCCCGTTGACCAGCCGGTATATTCCCAGCATCGCGAGCATCACGGCGAATGCCGCCACATAACCCAGTATCAATCCCGGCGTTTTCAACTGCCAGGCGACGGGAATAAACGTATCCGCACCATAAAGCCCACCGGTGGCGGAACCGAAGGTCCGCGACTGCAACACATAAACACGGCACAGTTCCACCACACCCATGGTGAGCAGGGCGAAATAGAGCCCGTCTATGCGCAGCGCCGGCAACCCGATTATGGCCCCGAAAAGCAGTCCGACCAGAGTGCCGAGCAAGAGCATTACCGGCCAGGTGATCCCAAACTCGATGGAAAACCAGGCCGCCAGATAGGCCGATGCGCCGACCACCGCCAGCGTCGCCAACGAGAAGATTCCCGCAGTGCCGATGACCAGCATCCACATGAGGTTGATGGCGGCATAGAGCGCAAAGGTGGTCGCCGCAGTGAGCGCCAGGTTGGTTCCAACAAGGATCGGGATGATCAAGGCCGCAATCAGGCCGCCAATCCAGAACCAGGGCCGCTTGTCATCAAGTTTGTATTGTCGCGTGAGGTCGCGCGGGTTTACGACCGCGTGTCCCTGGAACCAGGTACGCCGGGTAAACGGGATGCGGTAACGCGTCAGGCTCCGCTGGCCCGCGAGACGGATACGCGGCAGCCAGCCGCGATCCCCGACCAGGGACCTGGAGGGCGCAGAATGCTGGCTCTGTTTGTCAATCGCCATACACTATTCCTCGCGGGCCTCGTCCAGCAGGCCAGAGATGCCACGCGGGCGGAACAGCAAGATGATGATGATCATCGTGAACTGGACCATCAGCACATATTGACCGCCGAGATAAGATGCCGTCAGCGCTTCCGCAAATCCGACCATAACCGCGCCCACCATGGCGCCGCCAATACTGCCCAGCCCGCCGAGCAACGCGACAATCAGGCCCTTGATCAGCGGTTGCAGACCGGCATAAGGACTGACGAAGAAGGTCTGGGAAAGCAAAACCGCGGCAAGCCCGGCAAGCGCACCCGAAAGTGCCATGACCCACAGAGCGGTTTTTCGCAGGCTTATGCCCACCAGGGCAGCGCCTTCCGGGTTTTGCATCATCGCCCGGATTTCGAGACCACGCCGGGTGATGCCGAGCCAGCCAAGCAGAATCCCCAGCACGCCGACCGAGCACACGATGGTCCCGAACTGGCTGTACGTCACCACCGCATCGCCAAACTTGATGGAACCGAAGCCGAAGACCTTGGGCAGCGGCTTCATGCGCGGCCCGAACCACCACATCAGGAATTGTACGCCGATCATGTTGATGGCCATGGTGGCGATCAGTGCACGCACCGGATAGTTCGGTTTGTCGTAGATATAGAGGAAGGCGAGGAAATAAATGAGAACACCGACAAATGCGCCAGTGGTGATGCCGGCGCTGAATACCACAAGTGCGCTATTCCCGAACACCGTGACTGCCCACCAGGCGCCGTATCCGGAGGCGGCAAAGGTGAAGCCGTGCGCCAGGTTGAGCATGCCGAGGCTCGACCAGATTATCGAGACACCGATGGCGAGAATGGCGTAAATACAGGTCAACTGCAGGCCGGACATGAGGGTGTACATGTCCATCGATCAGTGCTCCAGAGAACCGGCAGCAAGGGACGATACATCGCCCTTGATCTCACCTGCATGCATGCCAATCATGCGGTCAACGAAGCCTTCGAGAATCTGCAGGTTCTGCTCCGCCACCACCATGGCCCCGTCGGCCAGATCCACCTTGGCGAGAGCGTCGATCACCGCACGCGAGATTTTGGGCGCAAGGCCAAGCGACGGCTCGTCGACGAGATAGAGTTTAACGTCTCCCATGAGGCCACGGCCGAGAGAGACCATTCTGCGCTCACCACCCGACAGCTTGCCCACCGGCTGGCCGAGGAGATCACGAAGTGCTGGAAAGATCTCCAGAATTTTTTCCCGTCGCATATGGCGTTCGCGCCATGCCTTGCGCGTGAACGCGCCTGCATCGAGGTGCTGACGAACCGTCAACCCGATAAAGATCGCGTCCCCCTGCGGCATCAGGGCAACGCCGTGATGGGCGATACGATGGGTCGTGCGCCCGGGGCCGTGTGTGCGTCGGCCGCCAATCTCCACGCCGTTCAGCAAAATGGATCCGTTCTGCCAGTCGACAAGGCCCGTGATGGCCCTGAACAGAGTTGACTTGCCATGGCCGTTAAGGCCGACCAGGCCGACCCGCTCACCCTTGTTGACCGTAAACTCCACGTCATGCAGCACCCGCAACGGGCCGTAGCCTGCGGACAATCCGTGCACTTTCAAAATCTCACTCATGCCGCCGTCGTTTCGAAATATGCAGCGCGGACATCCGGATTGGTGAAAACGTCTTCCGGCCTGCCGCTGGCGATGCGCCTGCCGAGGTCAAGCACCATGACATCATCGGCCACGGCTGACAGAAGCTCCAGGCGGTGCTCCACCACAAGCAGTGCGATCTGCATTTCATGCGCCAGCACCCGCAAGACCTGATCCAGCTCCTCCAGTTCCGCGCTGATCAGACCGGAAGCGGGCTCATCAAGCAGCAACACCTTGGGACGCCGCATCAAAAGACAGGCCATCAACAACTTGCGCCGCTGCAGAGTGTCGAGGGACCCGGCCAAAACGTTGCCGGACACATCGAGACGGACAAGATCGGCAGCCCATTCCGCCTGCTGAGCCGTCAGCATGGGAAAGAACGCCTTGCGGGCAGCTTCCAGCACATCTGCCACCAGCAGTCCGTTGGGCACGACCGGGCTCTGGTATGTCCGTCCGAGTCCGGCTCTTACACGCTGTTGTATGCTGAAGTTTGAAATGTCCTGGCCATCAAGCATCACCGTGCCGCGCTGCAAGGCAATACGGCCACTGAGCACTTCGAACAGCGATGTCTTTCCAGCCCCGTTCGGGCCGACTACACCGAGGATCTGGCCGGCAAAGGCCTCAACCCCGACGTCATGAAGAATCTGCCGCCCCCCGAGTGTCAGATCGATGTTCTGACATCCGAAGAGCGGCGTTTCCTCTAAGGTCGATTGCGCCGTCACTGCATCCAGGGCGCTGGCCGGAATTCGGCTTCCACCAGCGGTTCGGGTGCAATGATCTTGTGTTCGCCGTCCTGGACCTGGAAGAACAGGTGCGCCATGCCCTTTTCGATGTCGTCGACTTCGTCCGGGTAGGCCGGCGTGCAGCGGCAATCGTTGTTCAAAATGTACCAGCCGTTTACGCCGCGATAGTTGTTGTCGCGGATGTGCTCGTTGACCGCCTTGAAATTGTTCGGATCACCGACCGCCTCCCAGGCGTTCTTCAGCATATAGACGACGTCGTACCCCATGCCGGTATAGACCAGCCCCATGGAGCCGGGAAACCGCTTCTTGTACTTGGCGCGGAATTCCTTGCCCTTTGCATCGCTGTAGACGCCCAGAACCGTGCTCCAAATGTAGCCCTCGGCACCTTCTCCTGCAATGTCCAGAAACTCGGGCTGCGACGGCCCATACTGCATGTATATAAGTGTGCCTTTCAGCGGGTTGGCCTGATACTGGCTGGTGAACGCTGCATAGGCCGCAGCCACCCAGTGATCCAGCATGACGACGCCGGCGCCGTATTTGTGAATGTCCCGAATTGTCGGCCCCCAATCCTGAATTGGCGACTGGATGTCGGATATGCCGGCCAGTTCCCACGCTCCATTGCTTTTCTTGATCGCTTCCTGAGTGGCTTTCGAAATCTGCTGATTGTAGGCAAGCTGCCCCTGTACGATGTGGATCTTGTTGTTGATCGGTTTCCACTTGCCCGACGCCTTGAGTGCATCAAGGAACGGAACGAAACCAACGCCGTAGTTCACTTCGGGTGGATCCAGGTGGAAGAAATTGAAGAACCTCTCAGGGTCCGATTGATAGTGCTTGATGGCGTCGATCTTGGTGTCGCCGGTCATGTGCGGTGCGCCGTAGGCTGCCGATGCGTCCATCGCCGGGTTCGGTATCAGCACGAATGGCGACGAAAACGCATGAACTTTCTCATCCGCCAGCTTTTGGAACGCGGCCTGCGTGCCCTCGGGCGACAGCAAGTCGGTATCAACCACCTTGTATTCGATCTTGCGGCCGAGCACGCCGCCGGCAGCATTGATTTCTTCGATGGCCAGCATCGTGCCGTTGAGGTGGTCTTGATGGTCAACCACGCCGACCGGTCCGGTCTGATTGAGCGGCAGTCCGATCACAATCGGATCGGCAGCCAACGCCGTCATCGATGACATCGCGAACAGTTGCATGCCCGCCACTGCGGCCAGCATAAAACTGAATATCTCTCTTCGTTTCATTGTTTCTTCCTCCCTGGGTTTAATGTTGGCTCGTACGGCCGCACTGCGCAGACGTCGAGATTTTTTCGTTCCCAATAATAACCGTCCCGGGCGGCGAATGCCCTTATTGACGGTCGATCAACCGCTGCACCCGTGACGTTGCCGGCAGCAAGGCAATTCATGACTTGATGCCCGACAGCAATCCGGTTGCCTGCGCAATGATTTCGGCCTGGTGCGGCATCAAATCCTGACCGCCATACGCGTCCGCATAGGCCAGAAACGGATCTTCGAGGCCGGTTGCCTTGCCGCTCATGGCCTCAACCACGGCAAGCCCGCAATACGGCACATAAGGCGCCGAATAACCGCCCTCATGGGTCATAACGAGACGCCCGCCGCAAAGATCACCTGCAGCGGCCACCAGCATTTCCGTCATCTTCCGGTATGCGCTGGACGTCAGCATCATGTGCCCCAGAGGGTCCATGACTGCGGCATCAAAGCCGCAGGGCGCCACAATAAGATCCGGTTTGAACTTGCGCAGCGCCGGCACAACGACTTGCTCCATGGCCGCCAGGTAAGCACCATTTCCCGAGCCCGGAGGCAGCGGTATGTTGATGTTGCAGCCCTCGCCTGCACCGCTTCCGGTGTCGCTCAACAAGCCTGAGTCCGGCGGAAACAGATTGTCCTGATGCAGCGATATGGTCAGCACGTTCGGATCTTCGTAAAACGCTGCTTCGGTGCCATTGCCATGGTGGACGTCCCAGTCGACCGTGGCGACCCGTTCAATCCCGTGCACGGCACGGGCGTGTTCGATACCGATGACCGCATTGCCGAAGAGACAAAAGCCCATGGCAGCATCACTTAGAGCGTGGTGGCCTGGAGGCCGGCAAAGGACATAGGCGTTGTTGATTTTGCCTGTCACCACCGCGTCGAAACCCTCGATGGCGCCGCCCGCGGCAAGCAGGGCAATTTCATAGCTGCCCCTGCCGATGGGTGTTGCCTCGCTGACCTCACCGCCACCTGCGTCGCTTACGGCCTTGATGTTGTCGATATGGGATTGCGTATGAAAGCGCAGGATCTCGTCCTGCGTCGCTGGCCGCGGCTTGATGATCGTCAGGTCATCAAGCAGGCCGCTGACCTCCATGAGATTGCGGAAACGGCGTTTGGTTTCGGGATTTTCCGCGTGTTCGTAAGGCTGGATGGTGAGGCCAGGCTCGAACAGCTGGTTCCAGTTCTGTGTGTTGTGCCACATGTAAAGTTCGTGACAGACCCAACCAGTGTTCACGCAACCCTCCCGCTAGCCAGTGATGCTTGGGCCGTATCCCCGCCGACTCTGCTCACTTGGTCATTGCAGCAATGGTCTCAAAACACTGCGGTTTTAAGAATACCCCTCAAGTGGTACTGTTTTGGCGCAAATTAGCCTGTTAGGGGTAGGTGCGTGACCTGCCGATCAGGCGGGAGCAGTGCCATGCCGACGCGCGGGTTCGATTTCGAAAACATCTTCGCCAACCTCGGCGCCCTGGTGCGTGACGTCCGCACGCCGGCCTTCTCAACCAGCCTTGAGCGGCTGATGCGCGCCCTTTTCGAACCGCAGAGCATCGTTGTTCTGGTGTTCGAAAACCGCAAACGCCCGGTCATGGTGAGCACATGGATTCCGGATGACGAATTCCGCGCCGTGTTTGAAGAGGTCTACTTCGAACATGGATATTTCCTCGATCCGTTCTACGAACTGGCGATGTCGAATTTTACCGATGGGACGTTTCGGTTGCGCGAAATTGCACCCGACCGCTTCTTCCGCAGCGAGTATTGCCGACTATATTTCAGGCTCACCCGAATTGTGGACGAAATAGGGTATCTCACTCGCATCGACGATGAGCGTGTGGCGCATCTCTCGCTCGGCCGCAGTCAGGGCAACCACAAGTACAAGTCTCGCGAGTTTGCGCTGCTGGAATTGATTTCACCCGTGCTCATGCCATTGATTGTCGAGAACTGCAGACACATCAGCCGGCCGCACGAAGAACATAAGACGAGAGGGCCCGGACGCGCGCTCAAGGATCTCCTGCTCTACACCAAACTGCCGAATGGGCAGCGCATTACGAAGCGTGAATCCGAAATCGCCTCACTGGTGGTCCAGGGCCATTCCACTTCGGCTATAGGGCTGATCCTCGACATCTCCCCGCAAACCGTCAAAGTCCACCGCCGCAACATGTACCGAAAGCTGAACATCTCCTCACAGGCCGAACTCTACGCGCAGTTTGCCGGGTGACCGCAGGGCGGGCAGCAAGAGTGAAAAGGCCCGCTTCGGGTCAAAATTGCCGGTCCCCAGGTCCGCGCAATGGGTCTGCGACAAAAAAAGTGATCGCTGAAAGTGCCCGGATGATGAAAACCCTAACGTTCCGTTAACTAAATTGGGCCGACACTTGCTTCACGGAGAGGCGTTCTGTCCCGCATTGAGCGAGGAGGTTCGCGATGACTAATCTGGCCGAGAAAACCGAAGTGGCCGAGACAAACCCGGCCCAGTCAGAATTAAAGCACATACCGACTGAAGGCGATGTTTTCAGCCTTTTCTCTGAGGTTTACGATCGCGGAAAACGCGACAGGCTGAGCCTCGAAGAATATCTGAGCGGCTGCCGCGATAATCCGGCCATGTATGCCACCGCCGCTGAACGCATGGTCGCAGCCATCGGTGAACCAACGCTGGTCGACACCAGCATGGATCCCCGCCTTGGCCGCATCTTCATGAACAGAACCCTCAAGACCTATTCCACCATGACCGGCTTCTTCGGCATGGAGGATACGATACAGCGGGTCGTCAGCTATTATCAGCATGCCGCGCAGGGGCTCGAGGAACGCAAGCAAATTCTTTATTTGCTGGGGCCTGTCGGCGGCGGCAAGTCGTCGCTCGCCGAACGTCTGAAACAGCTGATGGAGACGCAGCCGATCTATGTGCTGCAGGCCGGCGACGAGATCAGTCCGATCTTCGAATCGCCGCTCGGCCTGTTTCACCCGGATCACCTGGGTCCGAAGATTGAGAGTGACTACGGAATTGAACGCCGGCGCCTGGACGGACTGTGCTCGCCCTGGGCGATGAAGCGGCTGGACGAGTTTGGCGGCAACATCTCAAAGTTCAGCGTGGTTCGGATATATCCCTCGAAACTGCGCCAAATTGGCATAGCCAAGACAGAGCCCGGCGACGAGAACAACCAGGACATCTCAACCCTGGTCGGCAAGATTGACATTCGTCAGCTTGAGCATTTCTCACAGCACGACCCCGATGCCTACAGCTACTCCGGCGGCCTCAACGCCACCACCCAGGGGTTGCTTGAATTTGTCGAGATGTTCAAGGCGCCGATCAAGGTCCTGCATCCGCTGCTCACCGCGACCCAGGAAGGCAATTATGCCGGCACCGAGAATATCGGCGTCATACCCTATCAGGGGCTGATCCTTGCGCATTCGAACGAATCCGAATGGGAGCAGTTCCGCAACAACAAGAACAACGAGGCTTTCCTGGACCGGATTTGCGTCGTCAAGGTGCCCTACTGCCTGCGGGTCAGCGATGAGGCCAAGATCTATCAAAAGCTGCTCGAGGGCAGCGACCTGCACGATACGCCATGCGCACCGGAGATGCTTGAAATCCTCTCCCGGTTCTCGATCCTGTCGCGCCTCAAAGAGCACGAGAGTTCGCCGCTGTACTCCAAAATGCGGATCTATGACGGCGAAAACCTCAAGGACACCGACCCCAAGGCCAAGTCGATCCAGGAGTACCGCGAACTGGCCGGCGTGGCCGAAGGGATGACCGGCATCAGCACCAGGTTCGCCTTCAAGGTGCTGTCGGAAACCTTCAATTACGACACGGAGGAAGTGGCCGCCGATCCGGTCCATCTGATGTACGTTCTTGAGCAGGCACTCAAGCGCGAGCAGTTCCCCAAAGAGGTTGAGGAATGCTATCTCGATTTCATCAAATCCGAGATTGCGCCACGCTATGCGGAATTTATCGGAAGGGAGATCCAGAAGGCCTATATCGAATCCTACAGCGAGTATGGGCAGAACCTCTTCGACCGCTACATTTCCTATGCGGATGCCTGGATCGAAGAGCAGGACTACAAGGATCCCGACACCGGCCAGGTGTTCGACCGGCAGATCCTCGATGCGGAACTTTCAAAGGTTGAAAAGCCCGCGGGCATCGCAAATCCGAAGGACTTCCGCAACGAGATCGTCAAGTTTGCCCTGCGCGCGCGTGCCGGCAACAGCGGAAAGAACCCGTCCTGGTCAAGCTATGAGAAGATCCGCGAGGTCATCGAGAAACGGATGTTCAGCCAGGTCGAGGAGCTGTTGCCGATCATCAGCTTTGGCACCAAGAAGGACACCAAGACCGATGAGCAGCACACCGAATTCGTCGAACGCATGATATCGCGCGGTTATACCGAACGCCAGGTGCGGCGCCTGGTCGAGTGGTACATGCGGGTGCAAAAGTCAGGCTGACAGGAGGTGGTGCAGGTACATGCCGCAATTCATCGACCGCCGCCTCAATCCGCGTGACAAGAGCCTCGGCAACCGGCAACGGTTTCTGCGCCGCGCACGCGACGAGATCAAGCGTGCGGTCGACAAGGCGACAAACGACGGAACCATCACCAACGCTGGCGACGGCGGCAGTATCTCAATCCCTTCGCAGGGCATTTCGGAACCTTCTTTCCACCACACCAGGCAGCATGGTCGTCACAAGCAGATCGTGCCCGGCAACAAGGAATTCGTTGCCGGTGACCGCATCGCCAAACCCAACGGCGGTGCCGGATCCGGCGGCAGGCAAGGCTCGGACAGCGGAGACGGCGAAGACAGTTTCATCTTTTCTCTGTCGAAGAGCGAGTTTCTCGACATTTTGTTCGACGATCTCGAGCTGCCCGATATGGTCAAGGCATCGCTCAAGGATATCCAGGCCTGCCAGCCGCACCGGGCCGGCTATTCCAACCATGGCACGACCCCCAATCTCAACGTGTTGCGCACCATGCGCAACAGCATCGGTCGCCGCATCGCCTTGCGCCGCCCGGGCACGGTGCAGCTCCAGGACCTCCAGCGAGAGCTCGCCGAGCTGGAGGCCAAAGACGATCTCGACATCACTCAATGCAAACGCGTTCTTGATCTTTATGACAAGATCGAAGGGCTCAATCGACAGCGCCGGGCAATAGCGTTCATCGATCCCATCGATATCCGATACAACCGTTTTGAAGACCGGCCGGTGCCGCGCACCAAGGCGGTCATGTTCTGCCTGATGGATGTATCCGGCTCCATGGGCGAACACGAAAAGGATCTCGCAAAGCGGTTCTTCATCCTCCTGCACCTCTTCCTGGAACGCCGCTATGAGCGTGTCGAGATCGTCTTCATCCGTCACACCCACACGGCCCGTGAAGTCAGCGAGGAGGAATTCTTCCACAGCCGCGAATCCGGCGGAACGGTGGTGAGCACCGCGCTGGATGTTATGTGCAATGTGGTGAAGCACCGCTACCCGCTCGTCGAATGGAATATTTATGCAGCACAGGCCTCCGACGGCGACAATTATTCCGGCGACACGGAGAAATGCCTTGGCATTCTCGACAATGATGTTCTCGCGATGTGCCAGTACTACGCCTACGTTGAGATCCTGAACCCTGACGCACAAAACCCTTTCGGGTTTACCGGTCCGGGCAAGGAGCTGTGGCGCGGTTACTCGGATCTTGCTGAAAACTGGCCGAATTTCGCTGCCAGGCATGTGGCGTCGCGGGCCGACATCTATCCGGTTTTCCGGGAGCTGTTCGCCAGGCGGGACATTGCCGGTGAGGCATCATGATGGCCTCTAAGGCGCTACAGTCGAGCGAGCCCGCCGCAACAAAGCTTTTGTTCGAAGGGGCAGAGTGGGATTTCGAGACGCTCGATGACACCTACAAGGCAATCGAGGAAATCGCGCTGCAGGATCTTGGTCTTGACGTCTATCCCAATCAGATAGAAATCATTTCCTCCGAGCAGATGCTTGACGCTTATTGCTCGGTCGGCATGCCGGTCATGTATTCCCACTGGTCCTTCGGCAAACGCTTTGTCACCGAGGAAACCCTCTATCGCCAAGGCGCACGGGGACTTGCCTACGAGATCGTCATCAATTCGAGCCCGTGCATAAGCTACCACATGGAAGAAAACACCATGGCCATGCAGGCCCTGGTGCTCGCCCACGCTGCATTCGGTCATAATCATTTCTTCAAGAACAATTACCTGTTCAGGCAGTGGACCGACGCGGACGGCATTCTCAGCTATTTCGAATTCGCCAAACACTACATTGCGGATTGCGAAGAACGCCACGACGAGCGTGCAGTCGAGTTGGTGCTTGATTCGGCGCACGCCCTCATGAACCAGGGCGTGTTCCGCTATCGCCGGCCGAACAAGCTGCGGCTTGGAGAACTCGAGCAACGCCAGAAGGAGCGCCGCCGGTACGAGGAGCAGACCTACCAGGATCTGTGGCGCACGGTGCCCAACCGAAAAGACGCCGGCCTTGAGGAATTGAGCGACGCAGAACTTGAGGAGCGCAAGCGCAGGCTCAATCTGCCGGAAGAAAACCTGCTTTACTTCATCGAAAAGAACAGTCCGGTGCTCGAGCCCTGGCAGCGCGAGCTCCTGCGTATCGTGCGCAATCTCGCCCAATATTTTTATCCGCAAAAGCAGACCAAGCTGATGAACGAGGGCTGCGCCACGTTCGTGCATTATTACATCGTCAATACGTTGCACCAACGGGGTCTGATTACGGACGGCGCGCTTCTGGAGATCCTGCACAGCCACTCCAACGTGGTGTTTCAGCCGGAATTCGACGATCCCCGCTTCAGCGGCATCAATCCCTATGCGCTGGGCTTCGCGATGATGCAGGACATCCAGCGGATCTGCGAGGAGCCGACCGAAGAGGACCGCGAATGGTTTCCCGAGATCGCCGGTCTTGGCTACTGGCGATCGGTGCTCAAGGATATCTGGGCAAATTACCGCGACGAGTCCTTCGTCAGCCAGTTCCTGAGCCCACACCTCATTCGAAAGCTCAAGTTGTTCATGATTTCCGATCAGGCGAAGGCAAGCCATGTAGAGGTCGAGGCGATCCACAACAAGGATGGCTACCGTCGGGTTCGCGCCGCCCTGGCCGCCACTTATGACGTTGCCGCCACCGAGCCGGACATTCAGATATCCGACGTCGACCTGCTCGGCGACAGGGAGTTGCGCCTGACCCACAACGTGCGCAACGAAGTTCTCTTGTCAGAACACGAAAGCGCCGAAGTCCTTAAACATGTGCACCGGTTATGGGGGTACCCCGTCCGCCTGGAGTCCATCGATTTCGAAACCGATAAGAAGCTGTCTGGAACCGTGGCCGGCGTTCCCGAGGAAGAGGCGAGCGACGCCCCTGCGTGACGAGGGCTAAATTAGAGTGTTGCGACGATTTTTGGTGAGGTTCTCCGGTTGTCCATTTTGCTGACAACCGCTGTGCCTCTCCTGCCTTTCGAGACCACATGCACGCGGGTCTTGACCCATGTCACCCTCGCCTCAATCTTCTCGAACTTAACCTGGAACGTAACGCCTGAGCCCGCGCGCTTCAGCGGGAATGTGCCGATCGGCGTGGAGACCACGAAACGATTGCCGCGCCACTTCACCTGAACCACAATTGAACCCTTGTACCCAACGAAATCACCGGTCACACGGTACGCGTCGCCGTGTTTGAGCCAGCTTGCGTACCCGCCACGGGCATGTGCTGTGCCGTGCGGCCCCGCAAACACGACGCACACAATAAGTATAACCGCTGGAACAATTGCGCTGTTTATCAATCTCCCCGAGCAAATGCGGGAGAACAGTGAATTTACTTGAACACAATTTGAGTTCGTCATTTATACGCATCCAATTAAAACGAAAATAAGGCACTCCGATCTTCGAAAAATTTACCATGCAAATTGTAAGAATACTGTTAAAATGAAGGATAAAATTTTCTCTTTTCAGAGTAATTCAAAATATACACGCGCCCAGCAACAGCTATTGTGACCTGGTTCATAGGGTACATGACCGTGCAACACGGCGGGTGTCGAAGCCCAATAGACTAAGCAGCATCACATGGTGATCGCTTCCGCAGTGGGGCATGTGCACCGCATCAACAGGCTTGACACAAGACTGTACCCGACCAAAACGCCAGCCCTTTAAGAAGTTCTTTCATCCAGGGTGCCATCCATCAGGACGTTTCGGCCTCAGCAACGCCAACCAACCGCGATCGCTGACGCCGTCAGTCAGGGCTGCGCAGGTCGACCTCGTGCCCATCGATTGAGATGCAGGTGTCGATAAATTGCCCATGGCTCACGCCCCATAGCAGGTCCTGGACGACCGCAATGACGGGCGCTATGTCTTCGGTTCAGCCTGAGAGCATTGTATGTAGAGCCGGACGTTGTCCAAAATCATGAAGGGATGCCCCGGTGCGGGATCTGGGACAGATGCTGAAAGTGACCGCGTTCTTCGCATCCGGTCCGGATGATGGTGAGGATTCCGAAATTTACCGCAATTCCGGAGAGGAACTGGACGACGATTTCATGTCCAGAGATCAACTCGACAATGAGTTTCTATGGGTCTCATGGCTTCAGCAGCAATGCGGGATCATCCGGCAACTCGACGAAGATCATCGCCAAAGAGAGGCGTGGCTTGAGGAAATACGACGCGATGTAGACGCGTCTGAGGTGAGCGTATCCGAAATTATCCGCACGAGCCGGGATTATAAGAAAAACAATGCAAAGACGCTCGACACGTTCACGCACAAGATAGCCCTGTTGCGTCAGGAGATCGCCGAAATTGTTGAACGTCCGTAACGCGACGGGCGCTCCGGGAATGTCTGGCCCGTGAGGTTTACTCCCTGACCGCCTTTGCGCATAGTACGCCGCGCATAACGGGGAGAGAGCGGCAATGGCGGACGACCACCTATGTTACATGAGCGCTGCTGAAGCGCTGAATCTGTTCAAGGCGCGCAAGCTTTCGCCGGTTGAACTGATGCGCGCGGTGATCGCCCGGGCCGAACGCGTCGAGCCGGAAATCAATGCCTTCACCTATACATTCTTTGACCAGGCGATGGCGGCCGCCCGCAAGGCGGAGCAGCGCTATGTGGACGGCAAGCGCACGCGGCCACTGGAAGGCCTTAGCGTTGCCATCAAGGACGAGAACAAGGTCAAGGGCCAGCACACCACGTCGGGTTCGCTGATCTTCAAGGACGCGGTCGATGCGTCAACCTCGCTTTCGGTTGAGCGCATCATAAAGGCCGGCGGCATCGTGCACGCCCGCTCGACGGCGCCCGAGTT
>JAJFHM010000067.1 GCA_021775625.1 Hyphomicrobiales bacterium
GCTTTATTCGATCACAATGGCGCCGGTCATGCCTTTTTCGGCGTGGGTCATGCCGTCATCGTCCTCGATGTGACAGTTCAGATCGGAAATTTCGCCCGTCGCCACCGGCACAAACCACCATTCGGCAGTGCCGCCGGGATAGACCTCGATTTCCCGGATCGAACCCTTGATCTCGGCCACTGTCCCGTTCGGGCCGACCACCTGGACTTTCCGCGTATAGACCCTGGAGGCAAGGCCGGGGGATGTAAAATAATGCTTCTTGGCGCTCGGATTGGTGAGCACCAGCTTGTACAGCTTGCCGGTTTCAAAGGTCAAAGTGTTCGGGCTGAACACCAGATCTCCCGCCGACGTCCCCAACTCGACACGGACCACGACTGGATCCTGACCGGCCAGGTTGCCCGCGGCGATGGCGCTTGCATGAGGCCAGATCACGCCGGCCATGAGCGTCAGGACAATGAGCGTGATCGGTTTCATGAGCGCCTCCACAATTTTGTTGCTGCCAGCCCTGGAACAGGATGGTAATTCCAAGCCTGAAGGAGGTTGATTTTAGCACAAGGCAGGCGACGCTGCTGCAAATTCCGGGGCCCGCCGCCCATCCGACCCACAAAATGGTGATTGCGAAACCGTTGCGTTTTGCCGATAAATCGCCATATAGGGCTGCTGAGGATTGAAAATGGCAGAGATCACTATTTATACCGGTCGGTTCTGCGGCTTCTGTGTTGCGGCCAAGCGGCTGCTTGAGCAGAAGGGCGCGGCATTTGAAGAGATCGACGTGAGCTCCAGTCTTGAGGCGCGCGCCGCCATGATGGAGCGCGCCAGCGGCAAGCACACGGTGCCGCAGATCTTTGTCGGTGACACCCATATCGGCGGCTGCGACGAGCTCTATGCGCTGGAGCAGACCGGGGACCTCGATCAACTGCTGCAGTCGTGAACACTTTCGCAAACACCTTCAAGGCCGCCTGCGTGCAGTTCTGCGCAAGCCGCGATGTTGACGAGAACATCGCAACGGTTTCAGCATTGGTGCGCGAGGCGGCGCGCGGTGGTGCGTATCTTGTGCTGACGCCGGAAATGTCCGGGCTCATCGAGATGAACGGCAAGGCGCTCCTGGAAAAGACGCGGGCACAGGATGACGATCAAGCGTTGCATGCGTTCCGGGCGCTGGCGGCAGAGCTTGGGATCTGGGTTTCCATCGGCTCTCTGGCCATCCGTATCGGCGGCGACAAGCTTGCCAACCGCTCGTTCCTGCTGACGCCGGATGGGACGATTGCCGCTCACTGCGACAAGATCCACATGTTCGATGTGACCCTGGCGGACGGGGAAAGCTACCGGGAATCGAAACGCTATGAGCCGGGTGCGCGGTCGGTCACCGCCGATCTGCCCTGGGGGCGGTTCGGCATGACGGTGTGTTATGACCTGCGCTTTCCAGCGCTTTACCGTGACCTTGCCCAGGCGGGCGCAATCTTCCTCAATGTGCCCTCGGCCTTTACGGTGCCGACCGGCAGGGCGCACTGGGAGGTGTTGTTGCGGGCGCGCGCCATCGAGAACGGGTCATATGTGTTCGCCGCCGCCCAGGACGGGATGCACGAAGCGGGCCGCGAGACCTACGGGCACAGCCTGATTGTCGATCCCTGGGGCGAGGTGCTGGCCGATGCCGGGCATGGGGCGAGCGTGATTTTCGCCGAAATCGACCCGGAACATGTTATGTCTGCACGCAGGAAAATTCCTGCTCTGGAGCATGACCGGCGCTTTGCCGGGCCGGTGCGCCCGAGCGGTTCTGGTGAACGGAAACTGGCGTCATGATTTCATTCTCCCTGATGTGCGAGAACGGCCATGAGTTCGATGGCTGGTTCCAGAACACTGCCGCCTATGACGACCAGGCGTCGATGGGCGTCGTCACCTGTCCCGCCTGCGGCTCGGCGAAAGTGGAAAAGGGCCTGATGGCGCCGGGCATTCCCGCCAAGTCCAACAAGAAGGGCGACGCCAGGCCGCCGGTCTATGCCGGGGCGCCGGACCATAAGACCAAAGAACTGGTGGAGCAGGTGCGCAAGCTCAAGGAACATATTGCGGAACATTCCGAATATGTCGGTTCGCGGTTCCCCGAAGAGGCCCGCAAGATCCACTATGAAGAAGCCGAACAGCGCGGCATTTACGGCGAAGCCTCGCTCGAAGAGGCGAAGGAGCTGATCGAGGAAGGCGTCGACGTGCTTCCGGTTCCCACTCTGCCCGAAGAACACAATTGAGTGCTATTTATGAGTTCATGACCTATTCTGATTGCTGCAAGCAGTTGGGAGCTTAAGGCCATGAGCGACGTCGATCTTGAAACCCCGGAACAACAACGCCGCAACGATCTGTTGCAGGAGCGTCTCGATGCAGCGGAAGCGGCCTACCGGGCCCGCACGCCGGCAAGTGGCGCGGCGTTCGAGCGCGCCTGCGGTCCGATGCCCGGCGGCAACACCAGAACCGTCATTCACTTCGCACCCTATCCGCTGCGCATCGTCGAAGCGGCGGGCGCCGAGCTCACCGACGCGGACGGCCAGACCTATCTCGATTTCCTCGGTGAGTATTCCGCCGGGCTCTACGGCCATTCGGAGCCGAAGATCATCGATGCGGTGAAGGCGGCACTGGATAAGGGCATCGTGTTCGGCGGACCGAACCTGCCTGAGATCGAACTGGCCGGATTGTTATGCGACCGCTTTGCCTCGCTCGATGCAGTGCGGTTCACCAATTCGGGCACCGAAGCCAACCTGATGGCGCTGGGGGCGGCGCGGGCGCATACAGGCAAGGACGCGATTTTGGTGTTCGCCAATGCCTATCACGGCGGCGTGCTCTACATGACGCCTTATGCGGAACGCATCAATGCACCGTTCGATTTCATTTATGGCACCTACAATGACCTCGAGGCGACGCTCGCGGCGGTCGCCGAGCGGGAAGCGGAGGTCGCCGGGATCCTGCTCGAGCCCATGGCCGGCGGCGGCGGCGCCATTCCGGCGGACACGGGGTTCCTGAGGGGCCTGCGTGAATTTGCCGACCGCACCGGTGCTGTCCTGATTTACGATGAAGTGATGACGTCGCGGCTCGGGCGCGGCGGCCTGCAGGGTGAATATAACGTCATTCCCGACATGACCACGCTGGGCAAATATCTCGGCGGCGGCCTGACATTCGGCGCCTTCGGCGGGCGGGCGGACATCATGGCGCGGTTCGATCCGCGTTCGGAAGATGCTTTGCCCCATGCGGGCACCTTCAACAACAATGTGTTGTCCATGACGGCAGGCGTGGCCGGCCTGCGCGATGTCTTTACCCCGGATGCCGCGGATCAGCTGCTCGACCGCGGCAACGGCTTCCGCGACCGGCTCAACGGCATCTTCCAGGCGCGCGGTATCCATGGCCAGGTGATGGGCTACGGATCGATCCTGTGCACCCATTTCCAAAGCGCTGAGATCAGCAAGCCGGCGGACACCGCAGCGACCCGGCCGGAAGCCCGCCGGCTGTTCCACATGGCGATGCTGGAGCGCGGCATCTATATCGCTGCGCGCGGCTACATGACGCTCTCGCTGGCCCATACGGATGCGCATCTCGGCCGGTTCTGTGATGCGTTCGAGGACGTGCTCGACGCCCACGGCGAGGTGCTGAGCGGGGCTTGAAGCGGGGCGGCCTCTTTCGGGCAGTTCCTTTGGTATAAGCGGGCGCTTATTGCGGGCTGAATAAGCAGTTCGGCAATTCTCCAAGTTTGGTCGGAACCTTAGGTTCGCAGTGCACACGCAATCTGCTGTGCCCTGAAAATCGGGAGGTCACCGATCGGGTGATCTTCCTTGACCAAACAAGGAGCTAGAAATGCGCAAGCTGATTATCGTTACCGCTGTTGCTGTGGCCGCAGCCGTTGCAGCCCCGGCCTTTGCAACCGAACTGACCATGGACACGGTGCTGGGAACCACGATGGATGAGGTGAAGGCCAAGCTCGTCGAGATGGGCTATGAAGTCCGCAAGTCCGAAATGGAAGACGGCAAAATCGAGGTCTACTTCGTCAATGACGATCAAATGGGTGAAGTCTACGTCAGTGCTGAAACCGGCAAGATCATCAAAGTGGAAATGAAGTGACCGTCAAATCGATTTCTGCACACCACGCAAGGGACAGCGGGCACAGTGGTGCCCGCACCGTCCTGGTCTGGGATCCTCTGGTCCGCCTGATTCACTGGAGCCTTGCCGCAAGTCTCGTGGTCAACGGCTTCCTCACGGACGAAGAGGGAAGCTTGCATGAGTGGATCGGTTACGGTGCGCTCGGGCTTGTGATAATCCGGCTGCTATGGGGCCTGATTGGCCCCCGGCATGCCAGGTTTTCGGCGTTTCCTCCCAACCCGTTTGCGGCAATCCGATATTGCAAGGCGGTGCTCAATGGCGACACGACCGTGCATCTGTCGCATAATCCACTTGGTGCTTTGATGGTCTACAACATCTGGGCCACCGTCTGCGTCATCGGGGCAACCGGGTACATGATGGGAACCAGGACCTTTTTCGGCATTGAATGGGTTGAAGACGTCCACGAGCTCTTGTTCGACTGGCTTATGGTTTCAGTCGTCCTCCATGTCGCTGGCGTTATTTTCGACACGTGGCGCACCGGCGTGCCGCTGGTGCGCTCAATGCTGGACGGCCGCAAGCACATACCAGAGAACAGATCGCTCGAATGAAACTCCGTCTCATCCCCCGAAATCCGGATGAACGGCAGGCGCTCTTGCTCGCTTGCCTGATCGTTCTCCAAGCGTTGTGCGCTTTGTTCTTCATTGGCGATGTTGTCGTCGATCTCGCCGATGGGGAACAACTGGACACTGCTCACGTCGCCCTGGAATTGCTTGCCTCCGTTCTGCTGCTGGTTGGCGTTCTCTTCATGATGAACCAACTTCGGTCGCTGCTTCGAAGAATGGAGGAGCTGAGCCGTGGAATCCGCGCCGCGCGCGGGGAAATGGTGGAAGTGGTCGCGGAGTTGTTCGGGAAATGGCAGTTGTCGGAAGCCGAACGCGATGTTGCGCTTTTTGTTTTGAAAGGCCTG
>JAJFHM010000068.1 GCA_021775625.1 Hyphomicrobiales bacterium
CGGATATTGGTGCCGCCGACATCCGCCACAAGCCGCCAGGTCATCAGGTGGCGCCTATATGCCCCAGCGCAGAGCGGCTGTGTTCACCGGATCGTCCCACAAGGACACCATGTCGTCGCTTGCCATACACACGGTCAGGGAGCAGCCGGCCATTTCCAGCGACGTGACATAGGAGCCCACCAGAGTGCGGGCAATCTTCACGCCATGCTTTTCCAGCAGCGGCCTGACGGCGTTGTACATCAGATACAGTTCCATGGCAGGCGTGCCGCCAAACCCGTTCAACAACACAATGGCGTTGCCGTTTGTTTGCAGCCCCAGATCCCCGCATATGGCCTCGCAAAGTTCTTCTGCAATCGCAGTGGCACTCATCATTTCAACCCGGCGCCGGCCAGGCTCACCGTGAATCCCGACGCCCATCTCCAACTCGCCGTCACCGATCTCGAATGTCGGTGTCCCTGCTGCCGGTACCGTGCAACTGGTGAGCGCAACGCCCATCGAACGGGTTGTGGCGTTTACCGCATCGCCCAGTTGCTTGAGCTCTCCAAGGGGCGCGCCGCGTTCCGCAGCCGCACCGACGATCTTCTCGACGATCAAGGTACCCGCGACGCCGCGCCGGCCGGTGGTGTAGGTTGAGTCCTCGACAGCGACATCATCATTGGTGACAACCGTCTCGACCGTCGAGCCGCACATCTCCCGGCCCATGTCGAAATTCATCACATCGCCCTCGTAATTCTTGACGATGAACAACAGGCCGGCACCAGTGTCGACGGCTTCGGCAGCCGCCATCATTTGATCCGGCGTCGGGGCGGAAAAGACCTGGCCGGGACATGCTGCATCCAGCATGCCACGGCCCACAAAGCCTGCATGCAACGGTTCGTGCCCTGATCCGCCGCCGCTGATCAAACCGACCTTTCCAGGCTTCAGTTCGGCACGGCGCACGAACTTGTACTCATCACCCAAAGTCAAAAGATCAGCGTGCGCAGAACACAACCCGTCGAGGCTTTCCGTCAGCATGGTGTCGGTTTCATTGATGAACTTTTTCATGTTCCTCGCCCTCCATCTAGTCATTCAAAATCAAGCTCAGTCTGCGCACGAAATCGGCAATCAGCGCGTTCACTTTTTCATTCTTCTCCGCATCGCCGGTATCGGGCAGCACAATGGTATGCCGTCGCAAACGGGTTTGACCCGACGCATGAGCCAGCCGCACCGGATGCGCCTGCGCATAGGCATCCATGAATGCATCCCGCGTCGCCTGCGGGAAATGGCAGACATCGAATATCACGTCCAGATGCCGTGCAGGTATCGGCGTGGCATATTGCGGGTTGGCAATTTGCGACACGAAACTGCGGTTTTTGCCCAATGCGGTGGCAAGACGCTGCCGGGTGCCGGAAGGGCGAGCGTCCAGCACCTGGCGCAGCAGCTCTTTGTATTCGGAAACGGCGGTTGCACGATTTTGAGCCGGCTTTCCGGGTTTAGTCATGGTTCACGCCTCAAGTCGCACGCTGGCAACCGCCGCTTTTATGCGTCCAAGGACCGCGGGCGCTACTGATAACGACCGCAGACCGGCCTTGAGCAGTTGGTTTACGGCAGATTCATCACCGGCAAGATCGCCGCAGATCGACACTTCGATGCCTCGGGCATGGCCGTATTTCACCAGACCGGCCACCAGTCGCTCAATGACCGGCCGGACACCTTCCGCAAGCGCCATCACCGCCACATTGTCACGCGCGGCGGCAGCAACATATTGGGTGAGGTCGTTTGATCCAATGGAAAAAAACTCCGCCGCGTCAAACAGGTCCGGCGCGATGGCTGGAGCCGGCACTTCTACCATCATGCCCAGTTGCGGGCGCGCGCACTCGATACCGGCCGCTTTCAGGCTTGCCAGCTCTTCATCAAAGATCGCCGCCGCCCGGTCGAGCTCGTCGGGGTGCGTGATCATCGGCCACATAACTTTAAGGGTTCCATGTGGCGCTGCCCGCGCCAGCGCCCGGAGCTGCGTGCGGAACACATCCTCGCGTGCGAAGGACAGCCTGATGCCCCGGACACCGAGAAACGTATTCGCTTCGCCATCTACCGTAAGACCGGCAATCGGCTTGTCGCCCCCCGCATCGAGCGTCCGGATTGTCACCGGCCGCCCCTCCGCCCACTCCAGCAATCGGCGATAGACGGTAAACTGGATATCCTCGCCGGGAAGTGCTGCGCCGTCATGGAACAGGAACTCCGAACGCATCAACCCGATACCGTCACATGTGGCAACATCGATGGCGTCGAGTTCGTCCGCACTTGCAACATTGATCATTACCGCAACCGGTTCGCCGTCCGCGGTTCTTGCCGGCTTTGCGGCAAATTCAGCGTCGGTTTTTTTGGCCTCCTCGGCCTGCCTGCTCAACGCCTCGAAACGCAACAGCGCATCGGCATCCGGACTGAGGGTCACCTCACCGCTTGCACCATCGATCAGCGCTTCGCGATGACCGGCAATTTTGCATCCCGAAACACCGATCACCATGGGGACGCCCCTGGAGCGGGCGAGCATGGCAACGTGACTGGTCGCGCTGCCCCCGGTTAGGACGATACCGCCGCCACCGCTCCAGTCGGTTTCAAGAAACCGGGTTGGTGTCACGTCGTCGCCCACCAGCACAGCACCGCCTGGCAACCTGCTTTTGCCCAACCCGGTCAGGTGACGCATCACCCGATCACGCAGATCGCGCAAGTCTGCTGCCCGTGCGCGGAAATACTCATCATCGCTGGCTTCATAGTCGGCGACTTGAACCTCAACTGCGGTTTTCCAGGCGATATCGGCCGGCGTGCCACAGTCGATCTCATCGCCAGCCGGCTGAGAGAGTTCAGGATCTTCCAGCATCGCAATCTGAAAGCCGATTATGTCCGCGCTTTCCTCGTCGACCTGTTCCGCCAGTCGCGTCAATTCTTCAATGGCTTGAGCGATACTGGTTTTCAGGGCGGCGCGCTCATCATCCGGCGAGCCTCCGGCACGCGTAACTGGCTGCTCTGCATCCACTGTTACCAGCGGCCCGCAGAACACTCCCGGCGAAGCAGGATGCCCCCTCAACTCAACCGTGTGAGGCATCTTCACGGTCCTCGTCGAAATCCCGGGTCACCAGATCGGCCAGCGCGCGCACCGCATTTTCCGCATCGTCGCCGGAGGCCCGGAAGTGAAGCACCGTGTCCTGCGGCGCCTTGGCGGCCATCACCTTGACGATCGACTTAGCATCAATCCAGGGGCCCTCCGCTGCAACCGCCAGTTCAACCTTGGAGGTAAACCCCTTGGCCAGCTTGGTGAGCTTCACCGATGGCCGCGCATGAAGCCCGATCTTGTGCACCATCAATACTGACGTTTGAGCCTCGTTCATCACCCGTCTCCGCTAACTGGCCGACAGCTCTTCGGCTGTGCTGCGAACTTCAGACAACGTGGCGCCACCCCAGGATTCGGTAGCGGCCATAACAGCGCCTTCCACGATCGGCGCATTGCAGATCACAACCTTGTCCCGCTGCTCGGCCGGCAACATCTCAACCGCCATTTCGGAGTTGGTTTCAGCGCCGCCAAGGTCTACCAGGATTGCCACCCCGGCCTCGGACCATGCTTCGGCAATCGCTGTCATGATGTTTTCGACACTTGTTCCAAGACCGCCGTCGGGATCGCCGCCGCATTGCGCGAGTGGGACATCGGTTCCCACCATCTGGCGGACCATGTCGGCGGTCCCCCGAGCCACGTCCGGCGAATGCGAGACGATGACGATGCCCACGCGGTCTGTCATTGTTCAGCCTCCAAAACATTCAACACCGTCGTAATGATGATCTCAGAAGACCTGGCGCCGGGATCCATATGTCCGATGGAACGTTCGCCGAGAAACGAGGCCCGTCCGCGCGTAGCCTGCATCGGGATCGTTGCTTGTGCAGCCGCGCTTGCCGCTTCCCGAACAGCCGCTCCCTTGGCTCCGTCAGCCAGCACCTGATGCACCGGTATCAGCACGTCGAGCATTGTCTTCTGGCCCGCCTCTGCCTTGCCGCGGGCTTTCACCGCATCGATAGCGGCAGCGAAAGCCGCAACGTAGTCGCCGCGCTGCGGGTCTTCCGGCAATGCATCGCCCAGCGCCATGAACAATGTTCCATAAAGCGGGCCCGACGCGCCGCCCACTTTCATAACAAGCGTCATCCCGGCTTTCTTGAGGGCCGGGCCGACGGCAAGATCGGTTATCGCCGGCAAGTCGGCCAGCACCGCCTCAAAGCCCCGTTTCATGTTGAATCCGTGATCACCGTCACCGATCTTTTGATCAAGTCCGGTAAGCTCATCGGTGTGGGCAATCACCGCATCGGACACGGCTTCAATCACGCTTTTCAAGGTGTTCGGGCCCATGAAAATCACCTCACGCGTTCGCCGTCAGCGTCAAAAAACAGCGGTTTGGTCGCCTTAAGATTGACCATATCGCCCTGCTTGAGGGTGCTAGAGGGCTGCACCAGTGTGACTAGCTTGTGATCGCCGATGGAAACATGCAGGTGGTTCTGGTCGCCCAGGTGTTCGACCCAGTCGACCTTGCCTGCCGCCCGGCCGTTGCGGGCCCGCGATATCTTCACGTGTTCGGTACGCACGCCCAGGGTCTTGCTGCCCGCAGGAACGCGGCCGACCTCGATCAGCCCTTCTGGCACCAGGTTGATTGCGGGCTGGCCCAGCCGCGTGGCAACGTAGATATTCCTGGGGTCGGTGTAGATCTCCCGCGGCGTGCCGGTTTGCACTAGGCGCCCTTCCGCCATGATGCCGATGCGGGTCGCCATGGTCATGGCCTCTATCTGATCGTGCGTGACATAGAGCAGGGTTTCGCCGAGATCCTCCTGGATCCGCTTGAGTTCAATCCGCAAGTTCGCCCGCAGTTTGGCGTCGAGCGAGGACAGGGGCTCGTCCATGAGATAGATCGATGGTTTGCGCACCAGCGCCCGGCCGATGGCCACACGCTGCATTTCGCCGCCCGACAACTCGGTTGCACGATTGTTGAGCTTGTCGGGAATGCGCAGGAGCC
>JAJFHM010000069.1 GCA_021775625.1 Hyphomicrobiales bacterium
TCACCCACCTGTTCGCGTTTGCGCTGCTTTACGTAACGATCTGCCTGCTGCTGGTGCCGCCGGTGGCGCAGCTCAACGGCCGCATCGCTTTGCAGTGTTTCAGTTCCGAGCGCCAGGGTTACGGTGCACTTTCGCCGCTGACCTGCATTCTCAACCGGCATTACGTCGTGCCGAAGGTTGCGGATGCCGTGGCAAAGGCGGCTGCCGCGGTGCGCAAGGCGCAGCCCGAATCGGTCGTTACCTATCTTGATGCCGGGTTCCCTTTCGCCGATGGCTTTCCCCTGCTGCCGCACCTCAGTCACCGCGATGGTCGGGATATCGATCTCGGGTATTTTTACATCGGCCCATCAGGCCGCTACCTGCCGGTCGTGGGCCGCTCTCCGATCGGCTATTTCGGATTTGAGCAGCCTTTGGAAGGCGCGACGCTGCCGTGCAAAGATGACGGCAGGTTGATATCATTGCGCTGGGACCTGGACTGGCTTCAACCGATGCTCAACTCCTACCGGCTCGATGAGATGCGGACGGCGGAACTTCTGACCTGGCTGGTGCTTGAGGGGCCGAAAAGCGGCGTGAGCGGCCTGATCATCGAACCGCACATGAGTGAACGTCTCGGCGTGCATTCACAGCTGATCCGCTTTCAGGGCTGCGATGCGGCGCGCCACGACGACCACATTCACGTGGATTTTGATTAGAACTCTTGCGGCCGACCATCTTCAGGCCCCACCCAAAGCCTGTTTGGCTTCCTCTCCCAACCATTGGGTCATGCGCCGGTAGGGAATTGGGCCATAGCTGATGCGCGCGACACCGAGTGCTGCCAGGGTTTTGGTGTCTGGCACGTGGGGCAGGGCGATGATGTTCACCGGCAATGGCGATGCCTCGCACAAGGTGGCGATCAGGGCTTCGTCGGCCAGTCCGGGAGCAAAAAAGCCGTTGGCTCCAGCCTGTTCATAGGCTTTCGCACGGGCGATCGCGTCATCCAGCATTGCCTGATCATGGGTGTCCGGTTTGGCTTTGAGAAACAGGTCTGTCCGGGCGTTGAGGAAAGCAGAACAGCTGGATGCGTCGGCTGCTGTGCGGGCAGCGGCAATGCGCGGTGTCTGTGCTGCAATGCCGTGCAGGCCCGATCCGCCGACGATCTGGTCTTCAAAGTTAAAGCCGACGGCGCCCGCTTCGCAGGCAAGCGTCACGGTTTCTGCGACAGCCTCGGGTGCAACCCCGTAGCCGCCTTCAAGGTCAATGGACACCGGTAGCGTTACGGCGCCGACAATGCGGCGCAGATTGTCCAGCGCAAGGTCGCGGGGGATCTGTTCGCCGTCGGCAAACCCGTGCGCCGCTGCGACCGGCCAGCTCCCGGTGGCGAGCGCCCTGGCACCTGCATCCGCGACCACCTTGGCGCTGCCCGGATCCCAGATGTTGAACAGGATGATCGGCTCTCCCTTGCGGTGAAGAGCGTGAAAGATCTTTGCGGTCTCAGCCTGGTCCTGCATCGCACGTCTCCTGATGTGAAGTCAGCGGAGCATAACAGGTGCGGGCAGCCAAAGGCGATATTTGCTCTGGCAAGGAACAAAAAGCGGCCCCGAAGGACCGCCTTACGATGCTGATTTGAAGAGAGCCAATCCGGGATCAGTGAACGTACCAATCGTCGTCATCGTCGTCATAGTCATCGCCATCATCGTAGTCGTGGTCATCGTCGTCATAATCATCGTAGTCATCATAGTCGTCGTAATCGTCGTCGCCGAATTCGACCTCTACGTCGCCGAAATCAGGTGCTCCGAACTCCACGGAAAATCCCGCGTGCTGAACCACGTTGCGATTGAAGTTATCGTTTTCCCAGGCAAAAGAGGCAATGCTTGTGGTGAACAACAAACCTGCAGCCACGCCTAAGGTGAGTGTTTTGGTCAGTATGGACATGATGTTTCCTATCTTTTATGGCGGTCCCTGAAGGGTTCCATTGCGGTGTGGCTTATATGGAGAGGAAACCATTGATCGTTTGTGATACACATCACAAATGGAGATTTTTACCGGCAGGTCGTATCAAGCCATCAGGGCGTCATGCACCATTTTCTGGAAGAAATGCACGTGGTGCTCGCTGAATTCGGAATGGTTGCGGTCAACCACGAAACGACCCTGGCGGTAGCCGCGCGAATGCAGGCCCTTTTGCACGCCTTCGCACAGTCCTACATCTTCTTCGACCAGTACGGTCTTGATATAGTCGATGAAGTTGCGTTCCTGCGCGTTCAGATCGTGGGATGTGAAGTAGAAATCCCAGCGTTCGCGCGTTGTCTCCGGTCCCGTCGGCATGACGTGAAACATGCACAGGCTGGGTGAGCCCGGATACATCAGCGGGATGACGGTCGGCCAGATATAGCCGAAGAGGGAGTCCTGCTCGACGTCTTCGGGTTTGAGCGCATAGGCACCGTTATCGAGCGCCTTTTTCTCAACCCCGTGGGTGAAGGTGATGCCGTCATCGCTCCAGGTGGCCTTGTTGTCATAATCGACCAGTTCCATCAGCGTCTTGTGATTGACAGCGCAGTGATAGCATTCATGGTTGTTGTCGATAACGGTCTTCCAGTTGGCGGCAATGTCTTTTTCCCAGCGCTCGACGCGCACCAGATCGTCGAACCCGGGGCAGCAGTCGCGCAGGTCGTGAAGAAACTTTCCGGCCTGGTCGATGAGCGGCGTTGCGTCCGCATCCAGATTGACGAAGAGCAGGCCGCCGTAATTTTCGACCCGCACCGGCTTGAGGTCCGCATTGTCCGGTATCCAGTCTTTCAGAGCATCGCGGCCACGGGCGCCGCGAAAACAGCCGTCTGCGTTGTAGCTCCACTGGTGATAGGGGCAGACAATGAGCTTCGCATTGCCCCGGCCTTCGACGAGTGGATGGGCGCGATGGCTGCACACATTGTAGAAAGCGCGGATCGCACCATCGTCGCCGCGTACAACGAATATGCCCTGATCGGCGATCTGGCCTGCGTGGTAGTCGCCCGGATTGGGAATGTCGGTCGTGTGGCACTGATACCACCAGGTCTTGTAGAAAATGGCTTCGTGTTCGAGCCGGTAGATTTCCGGGTCGTAGTACCATTCGGACGGCAGGGTGGAGGAGTTCTCGGCGAGCGGGTCGAACCGGCCGGCATCGAGTACGGCGCGGGCTTTTGATTTGAAATGCTCGTTCATGGCGAGAAACCTGTTTGCTCGGGCAAAAGTCTATGCCCACCAGGGCCTGTTGACAACTCCTGCCGCCCGCCCCATCTAGATCGTTTCACGTTTATATGGGATCGCTTTGACCGGGTTTTCACGTCTTCTGGCAAGGCACGGTGTACGCCGTGGTCTGTCTGACCACAAGTGGGCCGTAACGCAGTCAGCAGGCGTGAAAACTAAGGCCTTCGGTGGTCCAAATCGGCCCGTCGGCCGCGTTGCGGCGCTTGCCCGATGCACCGCATCGCGCTTCGCACCGCGCCTTGCCGAGCGAACCGATTTGGACCATCAAACGGTTCCGTATGAACATGAAACGCTCTAGCCCGGCAAAGATCCCGTCTCAATCCCCGCCACCCGGGTCTGGCGCATGCGGCGGCGCCAGCGGTTGGCATCGTAAGGAGTGCCGCGGTGGAGGAGACAACGATTGTCCCAAATCACCGTGTCTCCGGCCCGCCATTGATGCGCAAGAATATCTTCGCGCCGCGTAGCTCGGGCCATGAGATCATCGATCAGGGTCCGGCTTTCGACCCCGCCCCATCCCACGACGGACCGGGTGTGCGAGCCGACATAATAGTTCCTAGCGCCGGTGCCGGGGTTCTTGCGCACAAGCCTGTGCGCCACGGGCGGCAGCGAGGCTGCATGGGCAGGATCGACAGGCGCCACCTGGCTGCGTGAAAAGACATAATCGTGAATGACCTTGAGCGGCTCGATGGTCTCGCGCATGTCCTTGGGCAGCCGCGCATAGGCCGCACGGGTGCTGACAAACTCGGTGGCGCCGCCTTCGCCCGGCACCTCATGGGCGTGGGTGATGGTGACGCTGCAGGGCCGCTCGCGGAAGGATGAATCCGCATGCCACAGCTGGTTGCCGGTCTGATATTTGGTGTTTGGATGGGCGTTGCCCTTCTTGGTGCCGTCGTCCGAAACATTGCCGACAGTTCCGAAATAGACCGTCTTGCCGGTGCGTCCCAATGTGACATGCTCGGGCTCCGGCTCTCCCAGAGCCCGGGTGAAGGCCAGCAGTGCCTCGTCGTTCATGGATTGCGCTGGAAAACACAGAAAAGAATAGGTGTCGATCAGCCCAAGAATGTCTTCCGCCAGACTTCCGGTCACGTCTGCGGACAGATCGACGCCGTCAACGCGGGCACCGAAATCAGCATGCAGCGGTTCATGATGCAGTTTGCTCAAGCTCCAACACTCCTGTGCAAAAGTGGCTGAAGTTTACATGCTGCCACCGCGCCTTGGCAATCGTCCGGGCTTTGCTGGCGAACCGCGTTACCGGGCGCTTTCTTGATCCACATCAAGGACACAAACCCTGAGCGGCACTAGTCTACAAAGGGTCGATTCAATCTGGTTCAGCAACGGCAACCCGGCTGAATCCACTTCGTCAAAGGTCGGGTCAAATCTGAAGGAGATCACATGAACCACAAGCACCGCAAAGTCCTCCACGCTTTGTTCGCACATCCCGTCAGCGGCAATATTTCAACCCGCTCGGCCGAGTCGGTTTTGAAGGAGCTGGGCGGAGAGATCGAGCAACGTCATGGCGGGCGCTGGGGTGTGCGTCTCAATGCGCATTTCGCAGAGTTTTCACATTCCGCCCACTCGCTCGCCCCCACGCAGGTGCGCCAGATATGCAAGTTCCTGACCACTGCCGGCATCGACGCGGAGCGGGATTTCCCCTTGTAGACTGCAAACGGGTTTTGGAGCGCACCACATGCACGCACGCGACGTCATGACGTCACCGGTCATCATGGTCTTGCCCACCACACCGCTGGTTGAGATCGTCGATCTCATGCTCAAAAACCGCATCAGCGCAGTTCCGGTGGTTGACGCTGAAGACAACCTCATCGGCATTGTCAGCGAAGGTGACCTGATGCATCGCAAGGATCTCGGCCTGCCGCCGGAGAAATCCTGGTGGCTCCGGGCCCTTGGCGGCAAGGTGATGCTGGCGGAAGACTTTGTCGAGGCGCACGGGGCAACCGCTAAAGATCTCCTGACTTCCGATGTCATCGTGGTCGGGGAAGATGCGCGGCTGCCCGACATCGCCGGGATACTTGAACGCCACCATATAAAGCGCGTTCCGGTTGTTTCTGAAGGCAAGGTCGTCGGCATTGTCAGCCGCGCCAACCTGTTGCAGGCGTTGTCACTCCACGTGGCGGACGCCTCCCCAACCCCTTCGGTGAGCGATCGGGACATTCGCGACACAATCCTGGATGTCCTGCGGCATGAGAAATGGGCGAACGCTTCACATCTCAATCTTGTGGTCCGCGACGGCACCGCATTCCTGTGGGGCGAGGTTGACAATTCATCCCAGCGCAAAGCCCTGATGGTTGCAGTCCGCGAAGTGCCCGGCGTAACGGACGTTGTCGATCACACGCGGATACTGCAGACGCTCTACTGACGG
>JAJFHM010000070.1 GCA_021775625.1 Hyphomicrobiales bacterium
GATGAGCGACGAAGACGATCTCGTATTGAGCGAGTTGGACAATGACGAGCTTGTCCAGCAAATGCATGATGACCTTTACGATGGCCTCAAAGAGGAAATCGAGGAAGCCGTCAACATCCTGCTTGAACGCGGATGGGCGCCGTACAAGGTTTTGACGGAAGCCCTGGTTGAAGGCATGCGCATTGTCGGTATCGACTTTCGCGATGGCATTCTGTTCGTGCCGGAAGTGCTGCTCGCCGCCAACGCCATGAAGGGCGGGATGTTCATCCTCCGCCCACTGCTGATTGCGACCGGTGCCCCGAGGCTGGGCAAGATGGTCGTCGGCACGGTCAAGGGCGACATTCACGACATCGGCAAGAACCTCGTCGGAATGATGATGGAAGGCGCCGGCTTCGAGGTGATCGATCTGGGGATCAACAACCCGGTCGAGAATTATCTTGCAGCGCTGGAAGAGCACCAACCCGACATTCTCGGAATGTCCGCCCTGTTGACGACCACCATGCCTTACATGAAGGTTGTCATCGATACCTTGAAAGAAAAGGGCCTTCGCGACGATTACATCGTCCTGGTGGGTGGGGCGCCGCTTAACGAAGAGTTCGCCCAGGCCATCGGCGCCGACGCCTATTGCCGCGATGCGGCGGTCGCCGTTGAGACGGCTCAGGAAATGATGAAGCGCAAACACAATCAGATGGCGGCGGCATCCGCCTGAGAAGTTGGCATCCAGCTAAAAACAGGCCGCTGTGCTCCACGCACTGCGGCCTGTTTGTTTTTCAGATGGGCAAAAGGCAAGTCTGCCGGCTCATGGCCTTCTTGATGACGCCGACGATCACCAGAAGAATTGCGCCGCCGACGCCGCCACCGACCGCGATCAGTTGGACGATCAGGTTTTCCATCGATTTCTCCTCGTGGAAAAGCCGTCCGTTAGTCTCTCAGCATACCGATTCGGAGCCACACGGACAAATTCATGGAGTTCAGTGGCCTCGGGTAAAGTCGTTCCGCCCCGTCTTGTCCTCACCGCGGAGCAGGAAGAGGGCGCGGTTGGAATAGCCGTGCGGTGAGCCGGCGTCTTCTTTGTTCTTGCCGCTGTCGTGGTTATAGAAACTGGTGGCGGGCAGCAGCCGCAGAACCAGCCCCATGCGGCGGCGATCCGAATGATTGGGGCCTGAGCCGTGCACCAGATAAACATCGTGGATCGAGATCTGTCCGGGCTCGAGCACAATGTCGCGCGCCGTGTCGAGATCCACCTGATCGTCATCGATCACCTGGGCCAGGGTATAGTCGTCCCGGTGCTCCCAGTGATGCGAGAAAAGCCGGTGCGGCTTATGCGAGCCTGGAATGAAGCGCATGCATCCTTGTTCCGGAGTTGAACCGTCGAGGGAAATCCAGACCGTCGTCGTCTCCAGCGGTTCTATCGGATAATAATCACCATCCTGATGCCACGGCGTCGCCTTGCCGATTTTAGCCGGCTTGCCAAAAATGGTGATGCCCCACAAAACGAGATCGGGACCTGCCACCTGTTCGACCATGTCGAGGATTTCAGGGATCTGTGCGAATTCAAGCCACACCGGATCGCCCTTGACGCCATATGAGCCATCCGCCCCCAGATGCGGCCCGAGGATAAAATCAGGCGAAAAGTCCGGCGCGTCCTTGTTGTCTTCAAGCAGTTGATCATAGGCCGCATGGATGCGGGCGAGGGTGGCCTGGGGCACCCGGTAGTTTGGCGGGATCACAAGGCCGTCCTCATGATAGCGGGCGACTTCCTCTTTGCTTAGAGCCATTTTCCGTGCCTCCTGCGAAATTTACAGCCTAGCTGCTTTCGATAGCACGCGGTTTACCAGTTTTGAACCACGGTTGGATCCGGTTGATGGTCAAACTTGACTTTGCGTCGGCACAGTATTATCTGTAATTTCAGTAATAACAGAAAATACAGAAAAGAAATCCGATGGAACTCACGCGCGCCATGGAATCCACCATCCTCCATTGGGGGGAAATGGGGTCGCGATGGGGGGTGAACCGCTCGATCGCCCAGGTCCACGCGCTGCTCTATCTCTCCACCAAGCCGATCACCGCCGACGAGATCACCGAAACGCTGGGGATTGCACGATCCAACGTGTCCACCAGCCTGCGTGAACTGCAGAGCTGGAACCTTGTGACCCTGACCCACGTCATGGGTGACCGGCGCGATCATTTCGAAGCCAGGACGGATCTGTGGGAAGTCCTCCTGATCATCGTCGAGCAACGCAAGAAGCGCGAAATCGATCCCACGGTTTCGACCTTGCGCAAATGTGTGCTCGATGCCGGCGACGACGGCACGCCCGAGGACGTCAAATCGAGGTTGAACGATATGCTGCAGTTCGGCGAGACGCTCACCACCTGGTACGAGCAGGTGAGCCGGCTGCCGACGACGACCCTTGTCAAGCTGATGCATATGGGCGCCAAGATCTCCAGGTTCGTGAAGGGATAAAAATTTTGAGCGGTAGTTTCTGTTTCTACAGAAATGAATGAAATCGATATGAGAGCGCACGAAACATATTTCAGACGGTACGGGTGCGAGGACACTGCGGAAACAGCGCGCCTTGAAGACGGCAAACTGCTCCGCCCGCACCGCACGATACGCGGTCTCGTGGGAGAAGCAGGATGGTGGCGTCTTGCCGCCGCCGTGCGTCGGCGTTTCGGATCGATACCGGCTCCAGGCGAGCGCTGGCACTTCCGCGGCAGCATGCAAAGAGTGGACATGACACTGCTTGGCCGGCTGATGGCCTGGGCATCGCGCGCCATCGGTGCGCCCGTGGCGCACCGTTCAGGGTGCAACATCCCAATCGATGTCTACGTCTACCTCGATGAGGGCGGCACCGCGTGGGAACGTCTCTATCATTTCCCGAATGCCGAAGCGATTACCGCCAGGACGGTGAAGCGCATCGATGGAAACGGGCAGATGCTCGAGTGCTTCGGCATGGGCTTTGGAATGGAGCTCGATGTCTATGAAGCCGATGCCGCCCTGCATTTTCGTTCAACATCATTCTATTGGGACATCGGCCGCTGGCGCGTGCGGCTGCCGCGGGTGCTGAGCCCCGGAACTCTTCTGGTCGAACATATCGACGAAGGCGAGGGAGCATTTCGACTTCGCATGACCGTCGAACACAACCTGTTCGGCCGCGTGTTCTTCCAGGATGGTGTGTTCCGAAAAGTGGAGGCTTAAATGGAACTGGTTCTCTATTTATTGGTCATTCAGGGCGTCATGGGCGCGTTCGACAACTTCTGGCACCATGAGATCACTGAAGCCCTGCCGAGCAAGCCTTCGGCGCGAGGCGAACTCGCACTCCACTCGATCCGCGAGTTTCTCTACGGCATCATCTTCCTTGCTCTGGGCTGGTCTGAATGGCACGGCGCACTCACCTGGATCCTCGCTGCGATGCTGGTTACGGAAGTGGTGGTCACCATGTGGGATTTCATCGTGGAAGACCTGACACGCAAGCTTCCCCCGCTTGAGCGCGTTCTCCACACCTTGCTGGCGATGAATTACGGTGCCGTCCTTGTGGTGCTGATCCCCATCCTGTGGGGCTGGTCGAAAGCGCCAACCGCCATGGTGGCCGCCGATCATGGTGTCTTGTCCTGGGTCATGACGCTCTATGCGGTCGGCATTCTTGCCTGGGCGCTGCGCGATGCCATTGCTGTGGTCAAGCTGAGCCGGCTGCAGGCACCGGAATGGGAGCGGCGTCCGTTTGCGATCGCTGACAACACGGCACCCAGGAGGGTTCTGGTGACCGGGGCGACCGGGTTCATCGGCGGTGCGCTGTGCCGCCGGCTGATTGAAAGCGGTGATAAGGTCATAGTTCTGACACGCGACCGCGACAGGGCGGAATACAGGTTCGGTCCGCATGCGCGTATCGTCTTATCGTTGCATGAACTTGATGACGTCACGCCAATTGATGCCATGATCAACCTGGCCGGTGCTGCGGTGTTCGGGCTGCCCTGGACCGGCAAACGGCGCGCCGAAATCATGCGCAGCCGCGTTGGCACGACCAACGACATCCTGGAGCTGATCGGCCGCCTCGAGACGCGCCCCGAAGTCCTCATCAATGCCTCGGCCATCGGCTATTACGGCGTCACAGACGATGTTGTGTGTGACGAAGCGCAACCGCCGCAGGACATCTTCATGTCGGACCTGTGCCGGACATGGGAAGATGCCGTGCACCGCGCCGAGGACTATGGTGTCCGTGTCTGCATCATGCGGCTGGGGCTGGTCCTTGGCTGTGACGGTGGTCCGCTGCCCGCCCTGGCGCTGCCGGTAAGGTTCGGTGCCGGAGCCGTCATCGGTACGGGCCGCCAGTGGATGTCGTGGGTCCACCTTGAAGACGTTCTGTCCTTCATGGAGCAGGCGCTTGCCGGTCCGAAGCTGACCGGTACCTACAATGTAACGGCGCCCGAAACCGTTACCCACGGTGAATTCATGACCGTTCTTGGCCGGGTTTTGCGGCGTCCGGTGTGGTTCAAAATTCCGGCCCGGCCGCTGCGTCTGGCCATGGGCGAAATGGGTGATCTGTTGCTTGAAGGCCAGCGCACGTCATGCGGCAGGGCGCTTGGGCATGGCGTGGACTTCAAACATCCCGGCCTCGAAGCCGCGCTGCGCGATATTTTGGTGCAGCCGCATCGGCAGGCCACCGTTTTGTACAATGCCGGCTGCCCGGTGTGTGACGCCGAAATGTCCCACTATCGCCGCGCCGCGGACGCGACGGATGCGCCCCTGGCCTTCACCGACATCAACGTCTGCCATAACCAGCTGGCACACCAGGGCATCACAGATGCGGAACTCAAGCGGCGCCTGTACGTGTCGGAAGAGGGAGGTGAACTCTTGTCTGGCGTCGACGCGTTCCTCGCCATATGGCGCCGGTTGCCCGGATACGCCTGGCTTGCGGCGCTCGTTGCGCTGCCGGGTCCGCGCCATCTCTTCTCCGCCATCTATGAATGGATCGCAGTACCGGTTCTTGCGGCATGGAACGCCCGCCGCGAGCGCCACAGTCATCTCTAAGGAGGTCGTTATGTCACTTTATCAGGACTTGCTTGGGCCAGAATATCTGAAGCTCCCGCCCGTGGTGCAGCAGATGCACATGGTGAACGGAGAGGTGCATGCGGCCGGCACCGGCAGTGTCGACCGTGGCGCAAATCCGGTGAGCCGTTTGCTGGCCACAATCTTGCGCATGCCGAAATCCGGCACCTGGATCCCGGTTCATGTCACGTTCAGGCGAGACAACGA
>JAJFHM010000008.1 GCA_021775625.1 Hyphomicrobiales bacterium
CGCCCGGGTTCACATCGTAGATGTTCTTCATGGTCCATTTCAGCGCCACCATGTGGCCGCCATTGTCACGCACCACGCCTTTGGGGATGCCCGTCGTGCCCGACGTATAGAGAATATACAGCGGGTCGGTTGCAGCCACCGACACGCATTCGGCAGCCCGGCCCTCCTGCTTGGCCGACGCCACCGCTTCGGCCCAGTCGATATCGCGGCCCTGCGTCATCGGCGCCTCTTCCATCGGCCGCTGCAGAACAATGCAGTGATCCGGCTTATGGTCGGAGATATTGACCGCTTCATCGAGCAGCGGCTTGTAGGCAACCACCCGCCCTGGCTCAATGCCGCACGACGCGCTGACGATGACCTTGGGTCTTGAATCATTGATCCGGGTGGCAAGTTCCTTGGGCGCAAAGCCGCCGAACACCACCGAATGGATTGCGCCGATGCGGGCACAGGCCAGCATGGCAATGAGTGCTTCCGATATCATCGGCATGTAGCAAATGACACGATCACCCTTGCCCACGCCGCTCGCCTGCAGAACCGAGGCAAACGCGGCTATGTCAACACGCAATTCCGTGTAGGTGAATTTCTGGACCTGGTCGGTGACCGGACTGTCATAGATCAGCGCCAGCTGGTCGCCTCGGCCATCTTCAATATGCCGGTCGATGCAATTGTAGCAGGTGTTGCATTCAGCACCGACGAACCAGCGGTCGAGGCCATCGACCTTGGCATAGACCTTGTCCCAGGGCTTGTACCAGTCGATACCCTCGGCCGCCTCGGCCCAGAACCCTTCCGGGTCCTTTTTCCACCCCTCATAGATCTCGTGATACCGGCTCATAATGTCTCCCCGTTGCGCCCTGTGGACCCGCGTCGTTGCATCCGACTGGCTTCTTCCGCGATGAAAATCCGCCAGCCTATCGACGTGCGCATGAAATACCGCGGCTCCGAACGAGCGGCAATACCGCACTTGGTTGCATGACGGGCAACCGCAGCATGTCCGCGACAGACCGCCGGTTGGTGCGGTCGTTCAGATAAACTATAGCGTTTCCAGAACGGTTGGAACGCATTAGATTGGCGGACCAAAATTCATTCCAAAACAGCCATTTGCCGAGGAGAAACCAGATACCATGTCCACGAGCCCGTATGAGCGCGATCTCGACAAGACACCCGCCAACTTCCAGGCCCTGTCGCCGCTGACATTCATCGACCGTGCCGCAAAGATCTTTCCTGACGTAACCGCGATCGTTCACGGCGGGCAGCGCTTCACGTACGAGGAATTTTACGCCCGTGCCCGCAGGCTCGCGTCCGCACTGACAAAACACGGCATCAAGAAGGGCGAAACGGTCTCCGTCATGCTGGCCAATACGCCACCCATGCTTGAAGCGCATTACGGTGTGCCGATGACCGGAGCCGTGCTCAACAGTCTGAACACCAGACTGGATCCAGCCGCAATTGCGTTCATCCTCGATCATGCCGAAGCCAGCGTGGTGATTGTCGACCGTGAATTTTCCGCCACCATGAAGGCCGCACTGGAACAGGCCGAGGTCAATCCATTCGTTATCGATTATGACGATCCGGAATTTGCGCAAGCCGGAGCGCTTCTGGGCGAAGTCGAATACGAAGCCTTCATCGCCAATGGCGATCCGCAGTTCCACTGGTCCCTGCCTGAGGACGAATGGCAGTCCATTTCGCTCAACTACACCTCGGGCACGACGGGCAACCCAAAGGGAGTGGTCTATTCGCACCGCGGTGCCTATCTGATGGTGACCTCCAACGTCATCGCGGCGGGCATGGCCAAGCATCCGGTCTATTTGTGGACGCTTCCCATGTTTCACTGCAACGGCTGGTGTTTCCCGTGGTCTCTGTCGGTTGTCGCCGGCACCCATATCTGTCTGCGCTGGGTTCGAGCGGGCGCCATTTTCGAGGCCATTTCCGAGCACAAGGTGACCCACATGTGCGGCGCTCCGGTGGTGATGTCCACCTTGCTCAATGCCTCAGATGACGAAAAGCAGGCACTGCCGCACACCGTTCAGTTCATCACCGCAGCCGCACCGCCGCCGGAGGCTGTTCTCGCCGGCATGGCCGACGCCGGTTTCAACGTCACTCACGTCTATGGCCTGACGGAAGTTTACGGTCCCGCCGTCGTCAACGAATGGCGCGCGGCATGGGACGCGCAAGAGCCGGCCAAACGCGCCGCACTGAAAGCCCGCCAGGGGGTTCGCTATCCCTGCCTGGAGGATCTGGCGGTCTGCGACCCCTCCACCATGAAACCGGTCCCCCAGGACGGCGAAACCATCGGCGAAGTGATGTTGCGCGGCAACGTCGTCATGAAGGGGTATCTCAAAAATCCCAACGCCACCCGGGAGGCGCTCGCCGGCGGCTGGTTCCACTCCGGCGATCTCGGCGTCTGGCACGCCGACGGCTATGTTCAACTCAAGGACCGCTCCAAGGACATCATTATTTCAGGCGGCGAGAACATCTCTTCGATCGAAGTGGAAGACACATTCTACAAGCACCCCTCGGTGGCCGCCGTGGCCGTGGTCGCCAAGCCCGACGACAAGTGGGGCGAGACGCCCTGCGCCTTCGTTGAACTGAAAGACGGTGAGGACGTGAGTGCCGAAGACCTCATCGCCTTCGCCCGCGACAACCTCGCCGCCTTCAAATGTCCGCGCCACGTGGTGTTTAGGGAATTGCCCAAGACCTCCACCGGCAAGATCCAGAAGTTCAAGCTGCGGGACGTTGCGGAGGAAATATAGACCACCCGGACCTCCTGCTCGATAGCCTGCCATCCGTGTTTCAGATACCTTGTCGGGCAACATCTTCTGTGCGTGGTTGTTATGAAACGTGAGCCGAATTTGCAGTTCCTTCTTGCCGGCTTTTTCTCCACTTGCCTGATGATATTACAGCCACTTTTGTCCCCGGCGCAGGCGCAGACCCGGATTTCCATTGAGCTCGTTCTCGCAGTCGATACCTCACTGAGCGTCGACGACGTCGAGTACGACCTGCAAATGACCGGAATCGCCAGCGCGTTCCGACGGCCGGAGATCCTGTCCCTGATCCAGCAGCAAAACGGTGTCGCCATAACATTGTTCCAGTGGAGCTCGGATATCGACCCGCAGTTCATGATCCCGTGGCATGTGCTGCACAGCCCGATCAGCGTCCTGGCCTTCGCCGACAAGGTCGAAATGGCTGCACGCGATCCGGTTCACGGTTTCACCGCCATCGGCAGGGCAATCGATTTCGGCGTTCAGTTGATCGCATCGAACGGCTTTGCCGGTCAGCAGAAGAAGATCGATGTCTCGGGCGATGGCCGAAACAATACCGGCGTGCTGCCGGAAGTTGCCCGCAGGGAGGCACTGGCGCGCGGCATCGTGATCAATGGGCTGCCCATTCTCATCGACACCTACAACATGGACGTTTACTTCCGTGAGAAGGTTATGTACGGCCCCGGCGCCTTCATTGAAATCGCCACTGACTATGTCGACTTCGCGGAGGCCTTCTTCCGCAAGCTCAGGCGCGAGCTCACGCCCCTGACGAGTATGTATGAGGCGGAGCCTGTTCGCCACGCTCTGATTCCGTAGAGCGTTTCATGTTTGTTGAGACTTATTTAAGTGGGCCGGCCAGTTTCTCCGCACCAAAGCGCACAACATCTTGAACCGGCAACCCGGTTTCGTCTTCCAGTTCACCAATTGATCTTGCCGCCTGCTGTTCGTCCAGTCCGCGCGTGTCGAGGGCGACACCAATGGTTTTCGCCGCTGTCAACGATCCGCATGTCGAGGCCACCGCTTCGTTGAGAGCAATGAATTCGCTCAGCGGCGGAATGCGCACGTTGGTGCCGGGCATGTGGATTTTCTCAAGTCCTGCCTTATGGCAGAGGACGAAACGGTTCGCACAACTGCCGCGCATTAATGGCAGGGTCGCGGAGCTGCCCGGGTGCAGTAAAGAGCCCTGACCTTCGATAATGATGACATCGTGGTCTGCCGCCTCCATCACCATTTGCTCAACAGCGCCGCAGGCATGATCGACCTTATAGGCATCCAGCGGAATACCTCCTCCGGTGATGGTTATGCCGATCTGGCCGGTGGCGAGGAATGTGGTCGCAACACCGTAGTTGAGCAACCACCGGTGGATCTCCAGGCCGGCCGTCATCTTGCCGATTGCCATGTCGGTGCCGATCATCAACACCCTCTTGTTGCTGAGTGTCGATGCCCGGCCCGTGGCGATGTTCGGGACTGTCGCCGACGGGGTCCGAACATCCCAGACCCACTGGTTCGGGCCCGGCAGATCGGTGTAGCGCTCACCCAGCTTGTCGTGCAGCCCATTGACCACAGACAAGCCGCCGGCAATCGCAACATCCAGCGCAGACCACCAGGTTTCCGGTATACGCCCGCCGGAGGGCGCCGTGCCGAGGACCAGCGCATCAGCACCCATGTCGATGGCTTCTTGAATGCTGGCCACGATGGGCACGGTGCTGGCGAAGGCGCAAACCTCGCCAACCGTCTTTCCCGCAGCCTTTGAATCAACGGCACAGCAGATCGGATTTTCAGAAAAGCGGAGCAGTCCCTCGGCCATTTTTGCATCGGGCTTGCCCATGGCGCCTTCCGCGAATATCGCCAGTTTGTGGTGTCTCTCAAGCATCGATCATCCGTCCTCCGTGACCAGGCTCTTCGCTCGGCACCAAGACGCCGTCAATCAGTGCGGCGCCAATCGCTGGATCGGGGTTCAGGTTCAGATGCGAATCCAGATCGATATGGTCGAACAAGGCGCCAATTGCGGCACCGGCGGAAATGGATATGGAGGACTCACCCATGCAGCCGATCATGGTCTGCAGGCCAAAGGCTCGCGCCACAGCCACGATCCGCAAGGCTTCGGTGATGCCCCCGCACTTCATCAATTTGAGGTTCACCCCGTCAACCACATGCGCCCAATTCGGGATATCCGCCGCAACGCGGCAGGACTCATCCAGATAAATCGGCAACGCGCGATCCTTGTGCAGGCTTGCGAGTTGATCCTCCTGGCCCTGTTTCAAGGGTTGTTCGATATACTCAACGCCGTGTCCGGCAAGCCAGTTCATCATCGTGCGGGCGTCTTCCAGGTTCCAGCCGCCATTGGCGTCAACCCGGTGCACCACGTCATATCCTCGGGAGGCCTCCACCACCGCGCTGAACATCTCCTGATCCGCCTCAATTCCCTCAGGCGACCCGAGCTTTATCTTGAGCGACCTTACGCCGGTGCCGTCCAGCAGCATCGGCACCCGTTCACGCACAACCTCCGGCGGATTGATGCCGACCGTGACCGAGGTGACAACACTTGCTTTGCCAAGACCGAGCAGCCGGTATAGCGGCATGCCGGCTTTTTTCGCCAGCCAGTCCCACAGCGCGATATCGAGCGCCGCCAATGCACAGGCCGGAACACCTGCCCCGACGGCGGATAAATGGATCTCGTGGATCGAACGGCTCTGGAGATCCTGATCGAAAAATCGGCTCAGGGCCGCCTGGCCCGCCTCCGGCGTATCGGCGCCTTCGGTCTTGCCGGGAGACATTTCGCCCAGCCCGGTGATGCCCTCATGGGTAAGGCTGACGAACAAGTTGTCGGACCCGGTGATATTTCCCCGGCTTATCCGCAAGGGAAACCGCTTGGGCAAATGTATTGTCTGGAACTCAAGTCTCATGGTCTGTCCGCTGTTTTGGGGCTGAAGCCGAGTGGTGAACGGGTGGCCCAGGCGGTGGCCAGCGGGCTCCGGACCGTAGTGTTCGCAAAGGCCGCGGTCCACGATTTTTCTTGCCAAGGTTCACTGCTGGTCTATGCACAAAGAGCAGAAAATTGCTGCATTCGTGAAGAACATGTACGACCTTATGACCCGCCGGGCCAGGTGTAGGACAGCGAGTGATCCGCCCGTGCGTTGTCGATACGCATAAGAATTTTCTCAGAGACCGAGGGATCATGCGGGTCAAGCAAGCCGATGCTCCGGAGCGCATGAAACAGATTTGGCTTCTGTCCAATGTACTGCCAGGTCACGCGCGCCGCTCCCGGCGTTTCTGATTTATGCACTTTGACGTGCGTTCATCAGCGAAAGACATAAAACCAACGGGATCAAAATCTGGTTGCTCCCCCTGTTATGCGTTAGGGTGAGACCATAGGCGCAGTGCGCTCTGCCTCAGCAGCGCACGAAGAACGACGGCAACACAGTCGAACAAAGCGTCTGATATGGGAGAAGTTCATGAAAAAATTTAGTTTGATTGCGGCAGCAGTCGTGCTCGGCGTTTCGGCGCTGTCCACGACGGCATACGCTGCGGATTGCACGATCAAGATCGGTGGCATCGCGCCGCTGTCTGCACCAGGTGCGGTAGGCGCTGGTGAAGGGATGCGTGCGGCTATGCTGATAGCCGAGAAAGACATCAACGCGGCCGGTGGCATTTTGGGCTGCGACCTCAAGGTGGTGATCGGCGATAGCGAGGGTCTGCCGGAAAAGGCAAAGGCCCTGATGGAGAAGCTGATCACTCAGGACGGTGTCGTCGCCGTTGGCGGTGCTTATCATAGCTCCGTCGGCGTCGGTTCGAAGGACGTCGCCAACGACATGAAAATTCCGGTGGTGTTTGCCGAAACCTGGAACGACACGATTACTGGTGACAAGCAGAAGTACATATTCCGTATCGCACCGTTGAGTTCCTGGGCATCCTCCACCCTGTGGAAGGCTGCTCTATTGGTGCCTGGAATCAAAAAGGCCGCGATTTTGACCGAGAATACCGATTATGGCATTCCGGCCGCCGAGGAAACCACCAAGGGCCTGAAGGCAAATGGCGTTGACGCCGTAACCTTTGGCGTCGACATCGGCACCCAGGATTATGCCGGCATCGTCGAGCGTATCAAGGCCGAGAACCCGGACTACATCATCGTGCTGGCCACCGGTGAAGCGGGCTACAACTTCACTCAACAGGCCGCGGACGCCGGCATCGGGCCGATGGACATCCCCTTCCAGGCCGGTCAGGTCTCGCTCGAGAGCAAGGCTTATTGGGAAAACGTGCCGGACGGCAATATGGCGTTTGTCCAGCGCATCGGAACGCCTGCGAACTTGTGGAACAAGAAGGCGCTGGCCTTGAATGAAGCCTACAAGATCATGACCAACAGGGGCGTCATCGAGAGCTACGCGATGGAAGCCTATGATTCGATCGCCATTCTTGCCCAGGCCATCAACGAGGCCAAGTCGAAAGATGGCGAGAAGATCGTCGAAGCGCTGGAGAATATCAGCCACGAAGGCACTCTGGGTAAGATTTACTTCCCATACGGCACCAAGAAAGACCCCAGCGCCGACGGCAAGGGGGACGAATGGTGGCACCAGTGGCCGGATCCAGCCCTGACCATGATCCAGTA
>JAJFHM010000071.1 GCA_021775625.1 Hyphomicrobiales bacterium
TTGAGGATCATAGTTGCAGTGTCGGTTTGACCAGATTGGTCTGGTTTGGCGATGTGAGGAGGAAGGACATGCCGGGCATATTGGACGACGAATGTCGCCAAACCGGGCCAATCTGGCCAAATCCCGCAGGGACGCGGCCCATTTGGCCGCTGGACAGCGTTGCTCAAGGCTTGAAGTGGCAGACACTACGGCGCCTTTCGCGTCTTGCCAGAGGCCAAATGGGCCACGCCGACGCTGCAACTATGATCCTCAACAGGCCCTAATCCGTCTTGCTACGCCTGTCCTTCATTCAGGAACATTGGCGCCTGATTGCGTTCGGCTTCGCCATGACCTTTTGCTCGAGTTTCGGGCAGACACATTTCATTTCCTGGTTTGGCGGGGAAATACGAGCAACGTTTTCCCTGAGCCATGGTGATTTCGGATCGATTTACTCCATCGCGACGTTGTCCAGCGCTGCAACCCTGGTCTGGCTCGGGCGCAAGATTGATGTTGTCTCGTTGCGGGCGTTTTCGCTCGCGGTGGTGATCGGACTGGTGTGCGCCTGCCTCCTGATGGCATCAAGCTGGGGCGTGCTGGCGCTCGGTGTTGCGGTGTTCGGGCTGCGTTTGTTCGGGCAAGGGCTGGTCAGCCACGCCGGGCTGACAGCGCTCGGGCGGTATTTTGCGGCTGAACGCGGACGCGTCGTGTCGATTGCCTCGCTGGGCTACACCGCCGGCGAAGCGGTTTTTGCCCGGGTCGTGGTGATGGCGCTGGTTATCGTGGACTGGCGCACGGTTTGGGTGGTTGCCGCCATCGCTTTGGCGCTTGCCCTGCCGGGCCTGCTTACTTTGTTGAAGGGGCATGAAGAAAAATATCTTCTCGAACCCGGCAACCGCGCAGGACGGTTCAGCACGGTCAATGATTATGCGGTAAAGCAGGTGCTGCGCGATGCCGGATTGTGGTTGAGATTGCCGGCCTTGATGGCGCCCGCGTTCGTATTTACCGGCCTGATATTCCATCAGGTCCATATGGCTGAGGCCAAGGGGTGGTCTCCGTCCCTGATGGCCTGGTCGTTCGGCCTGTCGGCGATTGCATCCGTGGCAGCGAGCCTGGTCGCGGGTCCGTTGGTTGACTGGTTCTCTTCGCGCCGCTTCATGACCGTGTTTCTTGTTCCATTGATTGTGTCCTGCGGGGTGCTTTACGCCAGTGATGCGTCCTATGCAGCGCCACTGTTCTTCGTGTTCATGGGCATTAATGCAGGGTGTACGTCCGTGCTGCTGGGTGCGGTGTGGGCCGAGATTTATGGTGTGACGCACCTGGGGGCGATCCGTTCCCTGGGGCATGCGGCCATGGTGTTTTCGTCCGGGTTGGCGCCGGCCGTCATGGGCGTGCTGATCGACGCGGGCATCAGCATTGAAGTGATCGCGCTTTACTGCGCCATATTTTCCGTCGGTGCATCTGTGCTTGCAGCCTTTGCGCTTCCCTTCAGGGGCATCGGGATGCTTGACAGCAAGGCCCCTACGTAGGTCTTTTATCACGAGCACAACTGCGCAATTATGCCCACTGGGCGCACTCAAACCGGGGATGGCAATGGCAAAAGATAACAAAACTAAGAACCTTAATCAGCCGCTTGGCGGGAATGACATGCCGCGGTTTGCGGGGCCTGCCACCATGATGCGGCTGCCTGCCCGCGAAACCGCAGAGGGGCTGGATGTCTGTTTTGTCGGCGTGCCGATGGATATCGGCGTCTCGCATCGCTCGGGTACACGGTTCGGCCCGCGCCAGATCCGCGCCGAGTCCAGTATGATACGGCCCTACAACATGGCAACCGGCGCTGCCCCGTTCGACAGCCTGCAGGTTGCCGATATCGGCGATGTGGCGACCAACACATTTGATCTCAAGAATTCGGTTGAGCTGATCGAAAAAGCATTTGACGGAATCCTGAGCCTGGGTTGCCTGCCGCTGACCCTTGGCGGTGACCATACGCTGACACTTCCCATTCTGCGCTCCATGGCGAAGAAACATGGGCCTGTGGCATTGGTGCATATCGATGCGCACGCCGACATCAACGATGAAATGTTCGGCGAAAAGATTGCCCACGGCACCCCTTTCCGCCGCGCGGTGGAGGAGGGGTTGTTGGACTGCAACAAGGTTTATCAGATCGGCCTGCGCGGTTCGGGATATTCGCCGGAGGATTTCGAATGGCCGCGCAGGCAGGGGTTTCGCGTGGTTACGGCCGAGGAGTGCTGGTGGAAATCGATGACGCCGCTAATGCAGGAGGTCCGTGAGACCATTGGTGATCATCCGGTCTATGTGACCTATGATATCGACAGTCTGGACCCGGCGTTTGCGCCCGGCACAGGAACCGTCGAAGTCGGCGGCCTGAACACGTGGCAGGCGCTCGAAATCGTTCGCGGCTGTCGTGGGTTGAACATTGTCGGCGGGGATCTTGTAGAGGTCTCTCCGCCATACGATACTTCGGGCAACACAGCGCTGATTGCCGCCAATTTGCTGTATGAAATGCTGTGTGTGTTGCCTGGCGTGAAATATGGTGGCGCGGGGTGAGCTTTGCTCTGCGCCAATGCGGCTTCGAAGAGCCCGGGGTTGAACACCATGTCGAAGGGTGAAGCGGTGACCAGCGGCCAAAAAGCCAATCTGGATACGGTTGATAAGTTGAGCCAACTGGAGCGTCGCGGCGCCTATTTCGAGGCCGCCGATCTCGCCTCGCGCCTGTTGAAGGATTTCAGTGTTGAGCAGATGGATGCGCTGGAGGCGACGGCGGCTGGCGGCAATGGGGCATCGCCGGTGGAAATTGAGGCAGCGGCCGAGGCACTGAAAGAGTTGCATGCGGCAAGCTACCTGCATGTGCTGGTGGTGGCGCGCACCGGTGCGATCGAGAACGCCACGGACCTTTACGAAAAATACCAAATTGGCGAACGCGCCGAGCAGGATCCACAAAGCCTCAGGGCGCGGCTCATCAAGGACCGGGCATTCGAGGCGCGGGAGGAAACCCGCACTGAACTGCTGCGCGAAGCGGCTGATGCCTATTCCGATGTTTACGACCGCTTCGGCGGAAGCTTTCCCGCAGTCAACGCAGCAACCTTGCACCTGCTGGCGGGAGAGGAGGGCAAGGCCAGGGAATATGCCGAGAAAACGCTTGCAGCATGCGAGACAGAAAACCCGCAGACCGAGCGCCAAAAATACTATCACGCCGCATCGATTGCGGAGGCGCATCTCGCCCACGGCGATGTGGCGGAAGCTGAAGCGGCGTTGAAACTGGCGGGCAGTTTCAAGGGCGTCAATTTTGGAGCGCGCGCAACAACGATCAAGCAGCTCAAGCTGGCTTGCGCCATGCGGGGTATCGACCCGTCGCTGCTGCGGTCGATTTCAGTGCCGGAGGTTCTCTATTATGCCGGTCACATTATTTCGCTGCCCGGCGAAGGGGGGCGCTTTTCCGCTGATCAGGAAGACTACGTGAAGGCCGAGATCGACGCCTACCTGGAGGCGCATCACCCCAGCGTGGCATATGGTTCTCTGGCCTCTGGCGCCGATATCCTGTTCGCGGAAGCCTGCATCGACAAGGGGATCGAACTGCATGTGGTGCTGCCGTTCAACATGAAGGATTTTATCGAACAGTCGGTTGCCCCGTCGGGTGAAGAGTGGTTGCGGAGGTTTGAACGCTGCCTTGAGTTTTTTGAAGGTACGACTGAAGGGCTTCAGCGGGTCGTCACTTACGCCACGGACGGCAAGTTTCTGGAAGACGAAAGTCTCTATATGTATGGGGCGGAACTCGCCATGGGACTCGCGTTGCTGCGGGCGTCTGTTCTGGGAACGGGCATGCGCATGGCGGTCGTCTACGACGGCAAGGGCGGCAGCGGTGTCGGCACCGACGGCAGCATCAAGATGTGGGAAGATCTCGGCCTGCCCTATCATGTGATCGATTGTCCGGGCAGCCAGGGACCGAAGCTGCGGCCGGTGGGCCAGTCCGAACCCGATGAGGCGCGCAGGACGCGATATCCGCGGGCCATTCTGTTCGGCGATGTGGTGGGGTTCTCGAAACTCCTGGAAGAAGATGTTCCGCGTTTCCACGACATATTCATGGCACGCATTTCCAAGGAGCTCAAAAAATTTGGTGACCGTGTTCTGTACAGAAACAGCTGGGGGGACGCGCTTTATGTGGTGTTCGCCGATGCAGTCGATGCAGCACGCTTTTCACTTTCCATTCAGAAGGTTATCGAAGCCATGGAGTTTGTGCCGGCGGGCTATGACAGGTCATTGCAGCTTCGTCTTGGCGGTCACTTCGGACCGATTTATCAGGGTGTCGACCAGTTGTGTGAGGTGGAAACATACTACGGTTCGCACGTCACCAGGGCCGCGCGCATTGAGCCCGTGACGCCGGCTGGCAAGGTCTATGTGACTGAATCCATGGCAGCGTCTCTGGCGCTTTCAGGCGTCGATGATATCGATTGCGATTATGTGGGCCCGGTTCCACTGGCCAAGGACTATGGCGAAATCCGCATGTATCAGTTGCGGGAACGGACTTAAGCATTATCCGCCAAATGCCTTCACCCGTTCCGCGGTTTCCGGATCAAGAAAGCCGCGAATGGTGGCTTCGGTCTCCAGCACAATGGCTGCGTCGATATCGGTGGTCGCGGTGCGCGCCAAAGTGCGCTTCATGTCCTGCACGGCTCCTTGCGGCAATGCGGCAATCTTTTTAGCGACACTGTCTGCCTCGTTCATAAGTTCAGCGTCCGCTACAACGCGCCAGGCGACACCCATTTTCTGCAGGTCCGCTGCACTGTGCTTTTCGCCCAGAAACAGAAGCTCGCGTGCATTGTTGAGGCCCGCAAGTGCGGGGAGTAAGGCGGTTACGCCGCCGGTTACGAACATGCCCCAGTAAAGTTCAGGGAAAAACGCCCTGGCGCTTTCCGCCCAGATTGGAAAGTCACAGTTGACCGCCCATTCGAAACCACCGCCCACTGCCCATCCGTTGATGGCGCCAACCACAACTTTGGGTCCCAGTGAGATTTCATTGGTCACCTTTTGAATGGCTTCTATTGCCTTGCGGGCATGGGCTGGCGTGACGTCTTCTGGATGCTGGCTCAGATCGTCACCGGAACAAAAGCCGCGTCCAGCGCCGGTAAAGACGATAACCTTGGTTTTGTCGTCTTCGTTGGCCTGTTTGAAAGCCAGCGCGGTCTCCTCAATGAGGGTTTCGTTCATAGCATTCAAGACGTCCGGGCGGTTCAGGGTAATGGTCCGGACACCGGTGTCATCGCGCGAACTGAGGACGGTTTCAAATGTCATTTCGTGCCTTCACTTTCTGAATACCCGTTTGGTTTTGCCTTCTGTACGGGGCAGGGTGCGGGGGTGCAGGACCCTTATCCTGGCCGTGGCGCCAAGTTCCTGTTTCAGCCTGGCTTCGACCGCCTGAGCCAGCCCTTCTGAATAGGTTACGCCATCGGCCAGTTCTACTTCGACGGGCAGAAAATCGTAAGGAGGAGGGCCCTCGAGGATAATCTGATATTCGCCTGACAGTTCGCGGAACTGGTTGATGACGCTCGCCACCATGGTGGGAAACAGGTTGAGACCACGCACCACCACCATATCATCGCTGCGTCCAACGACGCGGAACCGCGGCGCCGTGCGGCCGCAACGGGCCACGCCGGTTCCGGTGATGGTAATGATATCGCCTGATCTGAAGCGGAGGAGGGGCTGTGCCTCCTTCCAGAGGTGGGTCAGCACCAGTTCGCCTTTCTCTCCTTCGCGCCACGGCAGGCGTTGGCCGCTTTGCGGATCGATCAACTCGGGATAGAGGACGTCAAGCGCCATGAAATGGAGATCGTTTGAGACATCGGTCTGGCCGGCAAAGTTGCTCAACACGTCCGATACGCCATAATTGGAATTGCGGGCGGCAAACCCCCAGGTGGTCTCAAGGCGTTCACGAAACGCCGGATCGTCGAGTCCGGGCTCACCGCCAAACAACCCAAGTGTCAGACCGAGTTCGCGCGGTGTCATGTCCGGATAGTGCTCTGCCAGAGCCATCTCAATCACCGCCGGATAAGATGGCGTGCAGGATATGGCAGTAACCCCCAGCTCGATGATTGTCCGGATCAGGGTCTTCGTGCCGCCAACACCAAAGGGCACGACGGTTGCACCGGTTGCTTCAAGAGAAGCATGGTCCGTATAACCGCCCATCCAGAGCTGATAGTTGAGGCAGTGGATAACACAGTGACCGGAGCCGAGCCCACTGGCAGATTGTGCCCGGGCTGCGACCTTGGCGGTCAGCTCGGCATCGGCGGCAGTCAGGGCGAGGTTCATCGCCATGCCGGTCGTGCCGGAGGTTCTGTGTATGCGCGATATCTTGTCGGCCCGGGTGGCCAGATAATGGCCGAAGGGTGGGTGATTGTGCTGTTCCTCGCGCACCATCTCCTTGTCGGTGAAGGGCAGATCGATGAGTTCGGCGATGTCTCCGTTGAGATGGCCTTGACCAAGGCGCTTGCGGTAATAGGCCGATGCGGAGGTTAGATAAGCCGACTGCCGCCGCCAGCGCTCTTTCTGCAGCCGGTCAATTTCGGCAATCGGCATAAACTCCGCACCTGGAACAGCACCGCGCTCTGTCGACACTTCAGCCTCCCTGTTCGCAAGCGATTGGAGCAGGCCGCTTCATGCGGTGCAAGCCGTTTGTGCGGGCTGTTGTTGAGAAGATTGGGGGTTATAATCTTTGATCCGGCACTGTATACGCTGCCATTAAGCCACACATTGGAGGGGTCATCCCATGGAGAGACTGCGCGAGATCGCGGAAGAGGCGACCAACGAAATTGACGGTTTGCTCAAGAGCAAGCTGTCGGATGAGCAATGGGACCGGGTTGAAAAAATTGTCGAAGAAACGGTGATCAAGGCTTTGTTGGAAGGCCAGCATCGTGCCGTCGATGCCGCGCTCGGATTTCCTTCCGCCGACAGGGACCTGGCCAACAAGATTGCTTCCGCCATTCGCCAGAAGAATGATGCTCTGATCGTAAACCTGTCGAGTATGCGCTAGTAGGCCCTAGCTCGCCAGCGCCAGCGCCGCGACTGCGGCTGCCAGTATGGCCCAAGCGACCATGACATCCCACTTGGAGCCAGAGTGGCGATGGTTCAGGTGATCAGTGCTGTTTTCAAATTGATCAATCATTTTCTCACGCCTTGTGTTGCACTCAAGATGGAGATGATGTCGCAGCACACGTGTGATCTGGATCACGGCGGAGAACGGCAGTTCAATTATCTTTTCGGTTTGGTGTGCATTGCAGCGCGATCAGGTGCGTGCAATGCACACCGTTTGGGTGTCGGTCAGGATTCAGCAGGGACAAACGCCACGGGCTTTGCCGAAACGTCATCAACGTCGTCGTCCTCATCTGCATCTTCATCAACGAGGTCGTCTTCATCTTCGTCGTCAGTGTCGGCGAGATCAATTTCGTCTTCATCAGCGCCCACGTCGCTTTCCGCGGCCAAGGGTTCGGTCTCCGGATCCTCTTCGGCGTTGGCCAGTTCGTCGGCCTGTTCGATCAGAGTTTCATATTCCAGATCCGTCAGCGTGCCTGAGGCCTCGTTGGCCAGGTCGGTTTGGAACGCCTTGATTGCTACCCGGGTCTTTTCACCGAGGATACCGTCCGCAGTTCCAGCTGGATAACCCAGGGCATTGAGGGCATCTTGCACTTCCTCAACGTCCTGCTCTTCGGCAACGTTCTGTTCTTCGGCACCATCCAGATTTTCAACAACACCTGTGGTTGCTTTCGATTGCTCGACCTTCGGATCAACGGTTTCTGTGTTGCCGGGCTTTGCGGTGGCGGCACGATCGTAAAGTGCGATTTTTTGTTTCGCCGTTAGAACACCGGTTGGCGCACCATCGATGCTTACCTGGAATGCGCGCGTCGCCGCGATTGTCCCACGTCCGACAACCCCATCAACAGTGCCTGCATCGTGTCCAAGCGCGTTCAGCGCCGTTTGGATCCGAATGGTTTCCGAGTGACCGTAATAGGCGCTCCGGGCGGCACGGCGCACGCGGGGTGGCGGGTTGGAATAGTTCGGTCCGGCATGCCAGCGGGGCCGATTTTGGTGTTTGATGGTTTCATGGATGGCGATCCCGGTGACAACTCCTGCACCAAACCAAATTGCACCTTTGCCGCCGGCGTGCGCATGCGTCGGCATGAGCGCTCCGGCAAGTCCGAGGCAAACCACAAGGGCTGCGCCCGATTTCAGAAAGGACTTACGAGTTCCAGTTGCTGTAGTCATTTTCTCACCTGATCACAGAAGATTTGGTAGGGGCCATGGATGTTTTCACGTCGGCGTCTTCAACATCGGTGTCGTCATCGGCGACATCGGTGTCTTCGTCGTCCATGTCTTCGTCATCCATGTCTTCATCGGCGACATCGGCGTCTTCGTCATCGATGGTGCCATCCGCGACATCTGCGATATCGGCGTCTTCGTCATCGATGGTGCCATCCGCGACATCTGCGATATCGGTGCCGTCGACTTCTTCGTCATCATCCGCTTCGGCCACGTCATCGTCGTCGCAGTCGATGTCATCGTCTTCGCCGTCCAGATAGGCAGCATCGGATGCATCGTCTTCTTCGCCGTCATCGGCATCTTCTTCCACGATGTCGAACTCGTCTTCATCGTCATCTGAATCTTCGCTGCATGCTTCGGCTTCGGCGGCTTCATCAAGGAGTTCCGA
>JAJFHM010000072.1 GCA_021775625.1 Hyphomicrobiales bacterium
CGTTCGACTTGCATGTGTTAGGCCTGCCGCCAGCGTTCGTTCTGAGCCAGGATCAAACTCTCACGTTTGATACTGTTTGCTAACCCGGTGGAAAAACACCGGGTTGATCGCTTACGTTTAATTGACGAGTTACCGCTTCACAGAAATCACTCGAAAGCGAAATCCGTGACACGATAAAAAAGAGTCGTTTGAAAAACGTAAGGCTTTCAGCATCTTGTCTGCCTGCTTGAATTCTTGCGAACTCAAGCGGACATAGCCAGGACACCGCCGCCCACGTTTCTCTTTCTTACATCCACAATGTCAAAGAGCCGACCACCGGAATTGCCCCGGCCCGTATCTGGCATAACGGATCTCCCGTTTCCAGTACGGCCCCGTACCAAACATTGTACAGGTGGCTGTCAAGTTGTTCGCGCAGAGATAAACACGCCCGCCGCAGCGGGGGTGTGCCCTGCGAGAGAGGCGTTATATGAGCGGAGGGCCTTGGGTGTCAAGCGGTCTTATCAAATTATTACAAAAAAATGTCACCGTCGCGTCAAATCCCGGTCCTGAGTGTCGCAATACTGACACGATTGCTATGTAGGTCGGGTTCCAGGGAGGGATTTTCGGTTGCCTTGGGGGCTCGGCGGAGACCGCGTCTGGCAGACGTTTTAACGATCACGAAACGTTTGCGCGGTTATGCTAAAGGACGGGTTAACAATGCACGCGAGCCGGGTTTTAGCGGGCTCCTCTGCTGCATCGTGGAAAACTGCAATTCTGAATTGTTCTAACTGATTGATTCGGAGTGCATTTGCGAGTTTTCAGCCGGTTTGGCTGTTGACTTGGGGCATACCGCGGTGCATCGTTGCGCAACAGCGCACAGGGGATTCCCATTCACGTCCGCTCGCATTCGAATTAGACGGGTCGGTTAGGTCGGCGTATACGGATTCAGGGGACGGGCAGTCTTGTTTAACAGTTGGAAAACGCGGGACGAGGAGTGGGCGGAGGACGACCCCTTCCACAACGCTATAGATATCTCCGAGCTCGACACTGATCACCACAATCCATTCCATAACGATCAGCCTCACAAAAGCCGCTGGCTGTTGACGACATGCGTGGCCGGTGTTGCCGGTGGCCTCGTCATCGGCGGCGCACTGCTGGGAACCTTTGGGCTCACCTCTACCTTCGCCGGGCTCGCCGGCACCCGCGACCTGCAGCAAACCCAGAACACCACGAAGGGCGACCGCATTTACGGCACCTTTGGCCTGACCAGCATGGTCTCCCGGCGCGATGTTTCCGACGACAATGCCGAGCAGCCTTACAAGCGCATCGCCGTTGCCTTCGACCGTGCCGAAACCCAGGGCACCCCCAACCGCCGCACTTCGATCATTTCAAACTCCGGTCTGGTCGGTTCGCTGGCGCCTGAATATCTCAATCTGAACAACGATGTCGGGCTGATCGACAGGCCCAACGTGCTTGAGCCCGACAACAGCACCACCCTCAACAAGTCATTCGTCAAGGCCGACTCGCTGCCTTACGAAGAAGAACTCGTTCTGGGCGAAGGACAGACGCTTCTTTCCGTACTGATGGACAAGGGTGCTGTGAAAACCAGGGCGCTGAAGCTGATCAAGGCGCTGGAACCGATTTACCGGACCAAGAACCTCAAGGACGGTCAGAAATTCAAACTCACCGTACAGCTCAGCAAAGACCTCGAAGGCCATGACATCGTCGAGCCGATCCGGCTGGCCTTTAAACCTGAAAGCACCAGCGAGATCGTCGTCGAAATGGACGAGAACGGCCGCTATCTGAGCCGCAACATCGACGACAGCCAAAGCGGCATCCAGGTGGCGAGCCGGGAGCGCAGGCGCTCCAAGGCCCGTATCCGCAAGAGCCTCTACGTCGCCGCCAAGGAACAGGGCGTGCCGGAACCGATCATCATCGAGATGATGCGGGTACACGCCTATGACGTCGACTTCCAGCGTCAGATCCGTCCCGGCGATTCCTTTGAAGTGTTCTACGGCGCGCCCGATGGATCCAAGACGAAAAAGACCCGCCACGTCGTCATGTTCAGCGCCCTCACACTGAGCGGCAAGACCAAGGGCTATTTCCGCTTCACCACCCCTGACGACGGCATCACCGATTATTATGACGTCAGCGGCAAGGCCGCCACCAAGTTCCTGACCCGCACGCCAATCAACGGCGCACGCGTCTCATCAGGCTTCGGCTGGCGCCGTCACCCGATCCTCGGCTACACCAAAATGCACACCGGGATCGATTTCTCCGCGCCCTTCGGCACGCCGATCAAGGCCGCCGGAAACGGCGTAATCGAAAAGATTGGCCGTGTCGGCGCCTATGGCAAGTACATCCGCATTCGCCACGCCAACGGCTACAAGACCGCCTATGCCCACATGAGCCGCTTTGCCAAGTCGCTCAAGACCGGCAGCCGCGTGCGGCAAAACCAGGTGATCGGGTTTGTTGGATCGACAGGACGCTCGACCGGTGCTCACCTGCATTACGAAGTGCTGGTCGCCAACAAGGCAGTCAACCCGTTGAAACTGCAGCTGCCGACCGGCCGCAAGCTCGACGGCAAGATGCTGGCGCTGTTCAATCAGGAGAAGGGCCGCATCAAGTCATTGATGGCCGGCGCCCCGATGCAGACCCAGGTCGCCCAGCGCTGACGGATTATTCCCGGTTCGAACGTTATAGTCTGAGAGGCAAGACTCTGGAGCAGGACCGGTTTATGCCGGATCGCTGCACAATCTCCCGTGCGAGGCAAAAGGGACCACTCCATGGCATCGGCACCCAAACGCCGCGGCATTCGCATAACCGTCCTGCTGATCACGGCGATTGCATCCCTGGTGACCCTGTCCACCGGCCTCGTCCTGTTTCTGTCCGCACGCGCCGCCTTCCATTCGACTTTTGAATTGCTGCACCAATCCGCAAGCGTCACCATTGAGCGGCTGGAGCAGGACGTTGAGGTGCACGTCGCACCTGCAAAGGACATCGTCACGCATTTTTCGAACCTCGTCGCGACGGGTGAGATCGATCCGTCCAACCGGGCCCAGCTGATCACGGCCATGAAGAGCGCCATGGGCGGTGCACCGCAGATCGCAGGTATGGTGCTGTGGGATCACAACAACCAGGACATCCGCGTTCTGCGCACTCCCGAAGGACTGCTCATCCCGCCAAGCGAAACCATCACCGAAGAGGGCTTCCTGAGGAACATCGAAGCCATCCGGACGGCCGGCAAGCCGGTCTGGCGGCCGCCCGCATTCAGCCGCGGAGCGACATATGTCTATGTTGCCGCTCCCCTGGTGCACGATGGAACATTCTGGGGCGTGCTGGTGACCGGCGTCTCGATCCGCGCCCTTTCGGGCTTCGTGCAGCGCGTCGGCACGGAGTTGGGCATGACCGCATTCATTCTGTATGGCGACGACGCAGTGCTCGCCCACGCGGAACTCAAAGACATGGATCTTGCGTCCCTGTTGTCGTTCGAAAAGCCGCTGCTCCCGGTTAGCCAGCTCAAGGACCCGGTGCTGCGCGGAATTGAAGCCGCCGAAATCGAGGACGAAACCGAAATCGAGAACGTCACCGTGCGTAAACTCGAGCTCGACAACAAGCGCTATTTCATCATGTCGCGCCAACTCACTCGGTACGGCGGAACACCGTGGTATGTGGGCGTGCACGTTCCACTTGAAAGCATCGACGACCAGGTACGCCGTCTCGTCGGCTCCATCTTCGCCGGGCTTGGCGTGCTTGCATTCGCCATTCTTTGCGCCGTCCTGCTCGCCCGCTATATCGCCAGGCCGATACACACCATCGCCGATGCGGCGGAAAGGGTTGGCCGGTTCGAGCTGAGCGACATCAAATCCCTGCCCCGTTCCCGCATCAGGGAACTCGACAACCAGGCGGTCGCCTTCAATCGCATGCTTGAGGGGCTGCACTGGTTCGAAACCTACGTGCCCAAGACCCTGGTGCAGCGGCTGATGGCACGCGGCGGCGAAAACGCGGTACCGTCGGGTGAAATGGAAGTAACCGTGATGTTCACCGACATCATCGGCTTCACCGCAATGTCGGAACGCATGGAGCCGGCCGCGGTCGCCGACATGCTCAATGCGCATTTTGAGATCATCGGCAATTGCATCGAAGCGGAAGGCGGCACTTTGGACAAATATATCGGCGATGCGGTGATGGCGTTTTGGGGCGCCCCGGAACGCCAGGAGGACCATGCTGAGCGCGCCTGCAGGGCAGCACTCCGGATTGCTGAAGAGGTGGACAGGGCCAATACCAAAGAGGCAGCACACCCACCCATCCGCCTCAAGATTGCAGTCCACACAGGACCGCTTCTGGTCGGCAATATCGGCGCCAGAAAGCGCATGAACTACACGGTCATCGGCGACACGGTGAACACCTGCAGCCGGATTGAAAGTCTGTGCCCCAAATTCGACAGCGGCGACGGCAGCATCATCCTGGTCAGCGGCGATACGGCCGAACAGGCTGGCGGCGGCGCCGGTTTCGAATTCGAGGATGTGGGATCGTTTTCCGTAAAAGGCCGGCGCCGTAAGGTCGGCGTTCGCCGCCTTACCAGCGCCGGCTAGCGGTTTTCATTTTTAGGCCGCTTGTTCAACCTCGCGGCCATTCAGCACCAGGTTTCCATTGCCCACCGAGACCATCACTTTCGCGCCATCCGCGATATCGCCGGCAAGGATGAGATCGGCCAACGGGTCTTGCAGGTTCTTCTGGATCACCCGCTTGAGGGGTCGGGCCCCATAGGTCGGATCATACCCTTTGTCGCCCAGCCAGGCGCGCGCCGCATCGTCAAGCTCGATGGTGATCTTGCGGTCGACGAGCAGGTCGCGCAGGCGGTCGATCTGAATGTCCACAATGGTGTTGATCTGGCTGCGCTCCAGCCTTTGGAACAGGAGAATTTCATCCAGACGATTGAGGAATTCCGGCCGGAAACTGGCCCGCACCACGCCCATGACCTGTTCGCGCACCGCATCGACGGTTTCACCTTCGCCCTGTGCCACCAGAATATCACCGCCCAGGTTGGACGTCAAAACGATCAGCGTGTTGCGGAAATCCACGGTCCGGCCCTGACCGTCGGTCAGACGGCCTTCATCAAGCACCTGGAGCAGCACATTGAAGACATCGCCATGCGCCTTTTCGATCTCGTCGAACAACACGATCTGGTAGGGACGGCGGCGGACCGCTTCGGTCAAAGCGCCACCTTCCTCGTAACCGACATAGCCTGGCGGTGCGCCGATCAGCCGGGCCACGGAATGTTTCTCCATATATTCCGACATATCGATGCGGACCACCGCCTGGTCATCGTCAAACAGAAACCCGGCGAGCGCCTTGGTCAGTTCGGTCTTGCCGACACCGGTGGGTCCCAGGAACAGGAAAGACCCGATCGGCCTTGCTGGATCCTGCAGTCCGGCGCGCGCCCTGCGCACGGCGGCCGATACCGCATGCACGGCTTCTGTTTGGCCGACCACGCGCTTAGCGATCTCGTCTTCCATCCGGATGAGCTTTTCGCGTTCGCCCTGCAGCATCTTGTCGACCGGAATACCGGTCCAGCGCGACACCACCTGGGCGACGTGATTTTCATTGACCGCTTCGCCCACCAGCTCGCCGCCGGCGTCTTTTTCCGCTTCCGCTTCGGTTTCACTTAAACGGCGCTCAAGATCGGGGATGACGCCGTAAGTCAGTTTGCTTGCCTTCTCCAACAGGCCATCGCGCTGCGCCTGCACCAGTTCACCACGTGCCGTGTCCAGCTCTTCCTTGATCCGCTGTGCGAAAGACAGGCGTTCCTTCTCGGCCGTCCACTCCCCTGACAGCCTTTCGGCCTCAGCCTCCAGCGGAGCCAGATCCAGTTCGAGCTTCTCAAGCCGGTCCTGGGAAGCTTTGTCCTTTTCTTTTTTCAGCGCCTCGCGCTCGATCTTCAGCTGGATGATCTTGCGGTCGAGCTCGTCGAGCTCCTCCGGCTTGGAATCCACCTGCATGCGCAAACGGCTCGCCGCCTCGTCCATCAGATCGATTGCCTTGTCCGGCAGGAACCTGTCCGAAATATAGCGGTTGGAAAGATTGGCGGCGGCCACCAGCGCGCTGTCGGTGATGCGCACACCATGGTGGACCTCGTATTTTTCCTTCAGCCCACGCAGGATCGACACGGTGTCTTCCACCGTCGGCTCGGAGACAAACACCGGCTGGAACCGGCGCGCCAGGGCTGCGTCCTTCTCGACATTCTTGCGATACTCATCGAGCGTGGTCGCCCCGACGCAGTGCAGTTCGCCACGCGCCAATGCCGGCTTGAGCAGGTTGGAGGCATCCATCGCCCCTTCCGCCTTGCCGGCGCCCACAAGGGTGTGCATCTCGTCGATGAACAAAATGATCTCGCCATTGGCCGCGGTGACTTCCGACAGCACGGACTTGAGGCGCTCTTCGAACTCGCCGCGATATTTCGCGCCCGCAATGAGCAGGCCCATATCGAGCGACAACAGGCTCTTGTCTCTCAGGCTTTCCGGCACATCACCATCGACGATCCGCAGGGCCAGGCCTTCGACGATCGCCGTCTTGCCGACACCGGGCTCCCCGATCAGGACCGGATTGTTCTTGGTGCGCCTGGACAACACCTGAATGGTGCGCCTGATTTCTTCATCGCGGCCGATAACCGGATCGAGTTTGCCGTCACGCGCCGCAGACGTGAGATCGCGGGCATACCGCTTGAGCGCATCGTAACCGCTCTCGGCCGATGCCGTATCTGCGGTGCGCCCCTGCCGGATGTCCTCGATGGCCTTGTTCAGGCCGGCCGGTTTGACGCCGGCATCGTTCAGGATTTTTGCCGTACCGGCGCTTTGCTCAATGCCGAGCGCCTGTAACATCCGCTCAACAGTGACGAACTGGTCCTTGGCTTTTTCCGCCAGCGTGTTGGCGGTTTCCAGCACCCGCGCCATTTCCGGCGCCATGTAGAGTTGGCCCGCGCCCGCGCCTTCGACGCGGGGCTGCGTCTCGAGCGACGCTTCGACGGCTGCGGCAACTGCCTTGGAATCGCCGCCTGCGGCGTCAATCAGGCGGGCGCACAGGCCCTCTTCATCGTCGATGAGCACTTTGAGCAGGTGTTCGGGAAGCCAGCGTTGATGGCTCTCGCGAAACGCCAGAGATTGAGCCGACTGCACGAATCCGCGCGCCCGCTCGCTATAGTTTTCAAAATCCATAACCGTTCTCCTCTCAGCACGCCTCCGCCGCTCTCTTGAGACGCAAGCGGACGCGCCTACCACCCACTCCGATTTCACCGGATGGGCGAATATCGATCAATACTGGAAATATCCTGTTACGTTTGCTCTCGGCAAAACCCATAACGACACTTTGCCTGTAAAATATATGGTGTTGCCTTTTTGTCACACAAGTCCCCGGCGGAACAATAGTTGATGACCGAAACCTCTTCGAGCCGTTGCCGAATAACCTCGCTTCACCGCTATCCGGTGAAGGGGCTCAATGCCGATAGCCTGGACGAAGTGCAGCTTGAATGCGGCAAGTGCATTGCATTTGATCGCGCTTTTGCCATCGAAAACGGCGCCCATCTGTTCGACCCGGCAGACCCGCACTTCCTGCCCAAGAACAAGTTCCTGATGTTGATGAGCCACGAACGGCTTGCCGCACTTGATGCCAGGTTTGATGACGCAACCCAGATGCTGCAAATCCTGCGCGACGGCAAGCAGGTAAGCCAGGGGCGGCTCAATGACCGCACCGGACGCCAGCTGCTGGAGCAGTTTTTCGCCGCCTACATGGAGAACGAACTGCGCGGTGCGCCGCGCATCGTGCATGCACCCGGGCACAGTTTTGCTGATGTGCCGAGCCAGTATCTGTCGCTCGTCAATCTCGCATCGGTGCGTGATCTCGAACGGGTGATCGGACAACCGGTCGATCCGATGCGGTTTAGGGCGAATGTCTATGTCGAGGATCTGGCCCCGTGGGCCGAAATGGAATGGGCCGGCCTGGAACTGGATGCACCATCAGGCCGCATGTTCAAATGCGAAGGCGCCATCGACAGATGCGCCGCCACCAATGTGGATCCGGCAACCGCCAAACGCAACTTGGCCATCCCGCGCGCCTTGATGGCGGCATTCGGGCACATGAATATGGGTGTCTATCTGCAGGTCACGGCAGACGGTCGGATTGCAAATGGCGACGAGCTTGTCTTGGCTGGCAGCTAGATCGCTTCACGTTCATATGGAACCGTTTGATGGTCCAAATCGGTTCGCTCGGCAAGGCGCGGTGCGGTGCATCGGGCAAGCGCCGCAACGCGGCCGACGGGCCGATCTGGCCCACCGAAGGCCTTGGTTTTCACCTCTTCTGACTGCGTTACGGTCCACTTGTGGTCAGCCAGACCACGGCGTGAACCGTGCCTTGCCAGAAGACCTGAAAACCCGGTCAAAGCGATTCCATATGAACGTGAAACAATCTAGATCGTTTCCGACGTTTGCTCTTCCGTCGCATCGCCGGCTGGCTCTTCGGAAACCGACTTGGCGGTTACCGCCTCGTCTTCTGCACCAATGACCATTTCGGTCACGATATTGTCAGCAGGAGCGTTCGCCGTCTCTTCACTGGCCGCGCCTTCCTCGCTGTCTCGCGCCGCAGCTTGTGCGGTGCTGTTACTGCGGGCTGCACCGTTGTTCGGCCGGCCACGCCCTCTCGACTGCCGCGCACCATTGTCGCGAACGTCTTCGTGTGCCGGCTCACCCTCTTCCGGAGCGCAGGGTTGGGTCTGCGCCGGCTGCTGAGCCTGGGCGGCTGCAATGATTCTGAGATAATGCTCGGCGTGCTGCAGATAGTTTTCCGATGCGACCGGATCTCCGCTCACCTGAGCATCGCGTGCCAGCGCCAGGTATTTTTCCGACACGTGCGAGGCGTTGCCCCTGATCTTGACGTCGGGACCATTGCTCTCATAAACCCGGTTGCCGGGGTTGGACGGCCGACGATTGCGGCCGCGGTTCTTTTTCGGATGTTGCCCCTGCCTCATGATTTCATGACTTCTCTATTACCACTGGTTTGATTGTTGCTGATGCTTGAAAATGTTGCTGCTGCTTGAAAAGGACGTCGTCGGCTATTTGCCACAGATAACATCTCCGATAAGAGCCGTCCCACATTCTGGCCGCGGACGGCATTCGTCACGTTTCGCTTGCGGTTGTCTGGTCGCTCGCGGTTTCCTCAGGCTCCACCGATCAATCGGTCAAAGCGCTTTCTTGTGGTCACGCCCTGCGGCGATCGCATTCATTTCAGCTCTTCAAATTGTCGGCTCGCTTTAAGCGCTGCACAGCGGCCTTCAGCCTTGAGCCAACACAACTCCAAACGCCTTCTGCCATACCGGCCAAAGGGTCATGCCTGGAGTTCTAATACCTGGGTCTTAGACGATACCGGGTTCCAAATTTATGTCGCTTGACAACCCTGCCCCGTTCTCAGCGCATCACGTGCGCGACGGAGCCCCCGTAATTTCGTGCAGCCAACCTAGCCTCTTGCCCATGCTTTTCCAACCCTTTTTTTTCGATTGGAAACAATTACCTTAAGGCGTGGTTACCCAGCTCTCGTGGCCCGGCGCGCCGGATTTACGAGGTCCGCCTCTCAGCCGCTGTAAACTGTGCCTGGTTTGGCGAACATTGCCCGCACACAACGCGCACGGCCTGCCAAATCGTGGACCACCGGCGGCAGGCCCGTGTCCGGCACAGCGCCCGCCAGGCGCAATATTTCCTGCACATCGCGGCCCTGCCCGACACCGATCTCAAGAAACAGCCAGCCGCCCGGACCCAGAATATCCGCAACAGTCCCAGCAATCCGGCGATAGGCATCGAGACCGTCGGCGCCACCATCCAGTGCCGTGCGCGGATCATGATCGCGCACTTCGCGCTCCAGCCCGGCAATTTCGCCGCTGGGAATGTAAGGCGGGTTTGACACCACAACATCGAACCGCCCGGACACAGGATTGCTCCAGTCGCTGCAAACAAAATCGGCCCGGCGCCCCAGACCCAGCGCCGCCGCATTGCGCCGTGCCGCCGCAACGGCGTTCTCGCTCCGGTCGACGCCAAGTCCGGTGGCTTGCGGGAACTCTTTCAGCAGGGCCGCAAGAAGACACCCCGATCCGGTTCCAAGGTCGCAGATACGCAACGCGCGTTCACGCCAGCCAAGGCGGTCAGAGACTTCGAGCACCGCGTCGATCAGGGTTTCGCTGTCGGCGCGCGGATCCAGCGTCGCCTCGGTGATCTCGAACGGCAGGCTCCAGAATTCGCGCCTACCGAGGATACGCGATACCGGTTCGCCCGCAATGCGCCGTGCGACAAAGGCTTCTGCGGTCACAAGCGCACATCCCGCAATCATCCGCTCGCCGTCGGCCACCAGTTCCGCATGCTCGGCGCCCGCGGCCGCACAAATGAGAAGGCGTGCATCCAGTGCGGCTTCCGACAGTCCGGCTTCGGCGAACTCCAGGCGGGCGCTGTCCACCAGCGCGCCCAGTGCAACACCGTCGCCTGGTCTCGCCGTCATCCGGTCATTTCACCTTCTTCTGCGAGCAGCTGCGTTTGGTGATCAGCAATAAGCGCATCGACCATTTCGTCGAGCCCGTCGCCCTCGATGATCTTGTCGAGCTTGTACAGCGTCAGATTGATGCGGTGATCGGTGACCCGGCCTTGCGGAAAGTTGTAGGTGCGAATGCGTTCGGAACGGTCGCCTGAGCCGACCTGCTCGCGGCGGTCCGCTGCGCGCTCCGATGCAAGTCTCTGGCGTTCGGCATCATAGAGCCTTGAGCGCAAAACCTTCATGGCCTTGGCGCGGTTCTTGTGTTGCGACTTTTCATCCTGCTGCGTCACCACAATCCCGCTCGGCAGGTGAGTAATACGCACCGCGCTGTCGGTCGTGTTGACCGACTGGCCGCCGGGTCCGCTGGCCCGGTAGACATCGATCCGCAGGTCTTTTTCATCGACATCGATGTCGACATCTTCCGCCTCCGGCAACACTGCAACGGTCGCTGCCGATGTATGAATACGTCCGCCCGATTCTGTTTCCGGGACCCGTTGCACGCGGTGCACGCCGGATTCAAACTTGAGCCGCGCGAACACTCCCTTGCCGGTTATGTTGGCGATGATTTCCTTGTAGCCGCCAAGATCCGCATCGCTCACCGACATCAGCTCAAGCTTCCAGCCGCGGCCTTCCGAGTAGCGCTGATACATGCGGAACAGGTCGCCGGCAAACAGCGCTGCCTCTTCCCCGCCGGTGCCCGCCCTGATCTCCAGGATGGCGCTCTTTTCATCAGCGGCGTCTTTTGGCAGCAGCAGGACTTTCAGGCGCTCGCGCAGAACCTCGGCCCGCGTCTCGACCTCGGCCTGCTCCTCGCGCACCAGCGCCGCCATATCCGCATCGCCGTCCGGGTCGGCGAGGATATCTTCAAGGCCGGCGATCTCGTCTTCTGCGCCGATCAGCTTGCGGCCGACTTCGACCACCGGGCTGAGATCGGCATATTCCTTGGACAGGCGGACGAAGTCATCCGCCCCCGGCGCCGACGCCAGCTGCGCTTCGACCTGATCGAAACGGTCGATGACCTTGTCCAGTTTTTCGCGGGCAAACATAAAACCACCGGCCTATCCGATTGCAGCACGGGCGATCACATCTCGCCCCTGCAGGACCGTTCAGCCGCCGGCTTTGTTCAATTTGCTGATATCAAGCGAGCGGCCGACGACGATCTCACCGGAGGCACCTATCGCACCTTTCACCTGCCCGTCAATGGAGTAATCGAGTGCGCCGCCGTCACGGGCGATCAACACCAGCCCCTTGCGGTCGGGCACGCGGTAGGTGTCTCCTATCGCGAGCGTGCGGGTGATCATCACTTCACCGCTGGAATCTTCAATACGGATCCATACCGGCTGCTTCGCCGTCAGGACAATCCGGGCGCCGTTGTTCGCGGTGCCATAGACCTTGCCACCAGGTTGCTTGTCATCGGGATCCTTCGACGCCTGCGTTTCATCGACATGCTGACGAATGAATTCGGTCAGACCATCGGTTTCCTCATCGCCCGAGGCAGTGGTCTCGGTCACCGGGGTTTTGTCCGCCGGTTGCAGTGAATCCGTCGACGGATCGGTTGCGGCCTGATTGTCGGTGTCGGAAAACCCGCGCTGCTTGACCCGTACCGTCGGCAACGCATCATCCAGCCGCTGGGCCTCGACATCGGCTGCATTCCGCGTTGACGGGATCGAGCCGGTGGCCAGTTCGTCAGGATCTGACGGCGCAGTCGTTGCGGTTTGCTGGGTCCTGCTGCCCAGCACCTGGGGCGCCACATACCACACCGCTGCGGTCAGTCCGATAATGAAGACGACGGTCGCGGCGGTCAGCCCAAGCAGCGAAGACATGCCACGGCCGGAAATTGCACCGTAGTTGCCCTGCGCCGGTAAAAGCCCCTTGTAATGTTCCACCAGAGGGTCGGCCTCAAGGCCGAGAAATTCGGAATAGACCCGGATATAGCCGAGAATATAAGAGCGGTTCGGGAGCTCGCCCAGCAGCCCGAATTCGATTGCATTGAGATATTTTGCGTTGATGCGCGTTTCCAGCGCTGCGTCGGCGAGGGACTTGCCACGCCGTTCGCGCTCGCGCTGGAGGAACCAGCCGGCCTCGCCTGCCGGATCGACGGCGGCATCGGGTTTTTCCCGGAACGAGGCCTCTGTTGCGTCTTCGCCACTTGATGGCCGCAAATGCAGCGTCATTGAGTTTCGGCTTCCTGGGTCGTTCGTCCGCTCGTTGCACTCACGCTGAAATCATTACCGCACGCCTGACAATGTGAATCGCCTGCGAATCACTTAAGAATCACTGTCTTACCCAAGAAATAACTCACAATCTGGTGTAACGGCAAGCCATCACACCGAAATATTGTGTTTCGCGGCAAATGCACTGAGCTGCGGCCGCACCGAATGGTCCGGCAGATCGAGCAATTCCAGCATTTCATTCTTGAGCGCTTGCGCATCGAGAGACAGCAGCATGGACTTGATCGGTCCAATGGCGGCAGGCGCCATCGATATGGAACGGAACCCCAGCCCGAGAAGCGCCATGGCCTCAAGCGGCCGCCCCGCCATCTCCCCGCACAGGGTCACCGGCACGTCGAACTTGCGGCCTGTCTCGACGATCTGATGCAGCACTTTGAGAACCACCGGGCTCAGGGGATCGTACCGTCCTGCAAGGCGCGGGTGACCGCGGTCACTGGCAAACAGAAACTGACAAAGATCGTTGCTGCCGATGGAAACGAAATCCGTTATGGCCAGCAGCGCCGGCAATTGCCAGACCAGTGCGGGCACCTCGATCATTGCGCCGAGTTCGACCTTTTCGGGCAGCCTGTGCCCGTGGCGTTCCAGGAATTCCTGCTCCTTGGCAACCAGGGCGCGGGCGCTCTTGAATTCGTCCACTTCCGTAATCATCGGGAACATGAGCTTCAGGGTGCGGCCTTCCGCGGCACGCAGAAGTGCCCGGATCTGCAGCCGCAACAGGCCCGGCCTGTCGAGCGCCATTCTGACCGCCCGCCAGCCGAGCGCCGGGTTCTCTTCCTTCGTCTGGGCCATGTAAGGCAGAACCTTGTCGGCTCCGATGTCGAGCGACCGGAACACCACCGGGCGGTCGCCGGCCGCTTCAATGACCGAGCGGTAATGTTTCATCTGCGCCGTCATGCGCGGGAAGGACGATGCGATCATGAACTGCAGTTCGGTCCGGAACAGCCCGATACCATCGGCGCCCGCCTCTTCCAGGTGCGGCAGGTCGACCGCCAGACCGGCGTTGATGAAAAGCGATATGGCGCTGCCATCCTTGGTGATGGCCGGGGTTTCCCTGAGCCTGGCATATTGTGCCTGACGTTTGGCCCGGAAACTTACTTTCTCGGCATAGGCCTGCTCGATATCGCCGGAGGGCCGGGCATAGGCGCTGCCCGTCTCGCCATCGGCAATAAACGCATCGCCGGTTTCGACCTCATCCAAAATCCCCTTCACCTGCCCGACCATGGGAATGCGCATGGCGCGCGCGACGATGGCCACGTGGCTGTTCTGCGTGCCTTCCTCGAGCACCAGCCCGCGCACCCGATCGGGATCGTAATCGAGAAGTTCCGCCGGTCCCATGGATCTGGCGATGATAATGGCATCCTTGGGCAGATCGCCCGCAGCCGCCGTTCCGGTATGTCCGGTGAGCGCGCGCAGCAGCCGGTTTGCCAGATCGTCGAGATCGTTCGAACGCTCCTGCAGAAAACTGTCGGTCAAATTCAACATGCGCGCCCGGTTGTCGTTCTGCACCCGCTCGACGGCGGCCTCCGCGGTCAGGCCGGTCTCAACCGCCTCCGCCATCTTTTGCGCCCAGCCGCGGTCATGGGCGAACATGCGATAGGCGTCGAGCACTTCGCGGTGTTCGCCGCCTCGCGCCACGTCGCTGCGCGACATCATGTCGTCGATGGAACGCCTCAACTCCTCAAGCCCGGTGGCCAGCCGCTCCTTCTCGAAGGGAATATCATCGGCGATCGGATTGCCGATCTCGATGCGCGGTTCATGCAGCACCACGTGCCCCAGCGCGATACCGTCCGCCAGTGCAACGCCGGCAAAATGCCGCGTCCGTCCCGGCACCGGCAGCCGACGCGCCGATCCCCGGACTTCTTCCAGATCGCCGGACGCAATGATCTCGGCCAGCACCATGGAGGTGGTGAGAAGCGCCTCGATTTCTTCTTCGGAGTAGCGCCGCTGCGCCCGGTTCTGCACGACAAGCACACCCAGCGCGTGGCCGGCGCGCATGATCGGCACACCGAGAAACGACTGGTAGATCTCTTCACCGGTCTCCGGCCGGTAGGCAAAAGCCGGATGGGTCTGGGCGTCGGTGAGGTTCAGCGGCCGCATCTCCTGCGCGATAACACCGACCAGGCCTTCACCGACTTTCAGTTTTGTTTCGTGAACGGCTAAAGGATTGAGGCCTTCGGTGGCATAGAGTTCGAGGACGTCGTCGGGACGCAACAGATAGATCGAGCACACCTCGGCAACCATGTTGGAGGCAATCAGCACGACAATTCTGTCTAACCGCTGCTGGGCCGTCTCTGGCTCCGCCATGACCTCGCGGAGCCTTCTTAAGAGTACCCGCGGGCCGACGACGGAAAGCGACATCAGTCCACATCCTCCTTTGTGGCATTTGCAGCCACCAGCATTCGTTTTCGCACTTTAAACACGTATGTGTGTCTCCGAAGCTGACCGCAACAGCGCTAATCAGCATCCAGTTCATAGGCGGTGTGAAGCGAGCGCACCGCAAGCTCCGTATAAGCTGAGTCGATCAAGATGGAGATCTTGATCTCCGATGTCGTGATCGCCTGAATGTTTATGCCCTTGTCCGCCAGCACCTGGAACATGCGCGATGCAACACCGGCATGAGACCGCATGCCCACACCGATGACGGATATCTTTACCACATCGGTCGAACCGACGAGATGCTGATAGCCGATGTCGTCATGGGCGCTTTCGATCACGTCCATGGCCCGCGGTAGGTCGTCTTCTCCGACCGTAAAGGTCAGATCCGTGGTCTCACCGTCTTCGGACACATTCTGGACGATCATGTCCACATTGATGTTGGTGTCCGACAGCGGCCCGAAAATGCGTGCCGCCACACCGGGTTTGTCCTGAACCCGAACAAGGGTCACCTTGGCCTCGTTCTTGGAATAGGCGATGCCGCTGACGATTTGTTTTTCCACGATATCTTCCTCACCGCATACCAGCGTTCCCGGGCCGTAGCCGTGCACGCTGTCTCCGAACGGGCCTTCCGGCGGATCAAAGCTGGAGCGCACCTGGAGTGCGACCTGATTGGTCATCGCCATTTCCACCGAGCGGGTTTGCAGGACCTTGGCCCCCAGCGATGCCATCTCCAGCATCTCTTCATATGAAATTCTGTCAAGTTTTTGCGCTTTCGGCACAATGCGGGGATCGGTCGTATAGACCCCGTCGACATCGGTATAGATGTCACACCTGGCGCCCAGCGCTGCCGCCAGGGCCACGGCACTGGTGTCCGATCCGCCGCGGCCGAGCGTGGTGATCCGGTTGTCTTCGGCGACCCCCTGAAATCCGGCGACCACGGCAACCTCACCTTTCGCCCAGCGCTCCGACAGCGCTTCGGCCTCGATCGACAAGATGCGGGCGGCCCCATGCACCTCATTCGTCTTGATCGGGATCTGCCAGCCAAGCCACGAACGGGCGGAGATTCCCATGCCCTGCAGAGTTATCGCCAGGAGCCCGGCTGTCACCTGCTCGCCGGAAGAGACCACAACGTCATATTCGCGCGCATCGTGCACGTTCGCCGCATCGCGCGTCCACTGCACCAGTTGGTTGGTGGTGCCCGACATGGCGGACACGACGACGGCAATCTCGTGGCCGGCGTTGACTTCACGCGCAACGTGCAGGGCCACATTGCGGATCCTGTCGATATCCGCAACCGACGTGCCGCCGAATTTCATAACCAAACGGGCCATGATGCGCCTTCCTGTGCGAGGTGGTGTGAAGCCGGTTCCAGCTAACCCCGAATGCCTTTGAGCGTCCCCTGGATGTCCGGACCAATACTGCTGGAACGCGCCGACACTCATACTCTGGCGCTTCGCGATATGCAACAACGCGGCGCACCTGCAAGCGTTTTCACGGAGCCGTTCTTGCTTGACATTTATGCGCGGTGACCAGCATCACTTGGGCCATGACATCGACACACAAAGACCAGCCCGCCGACGCCGCTGCACCAAGCGTCGTCGATGCCGAGTTGAAGAAGTTTTCCGATCTCGCCGCTGAATGGTGGGATCCGGAAGGCAAGTTCAAGCCGCTGCACAAGTTCAATCCCGTACGGCTCGCCTATATCCGCGAGCAGGCCTGCGCCCATTTCCGT
>JAJFHM010000073.1 GCA_021775625.1 Hyphomicrobiales bacterium
TCGAGGAGCGCCACGTTCTGTTCGGCGATGAACATCGCGGAATCCGAGAGGTCAATTTTGAGCAGCGCCTCCATGACACCAATGCCGATCTTCGGCGCCAACCCCAGCGACGGTTCGTCGGCGAGATAGAGTTTCGCGTCGGTCATCAGCCCACGTCCGATGGAAACCATTCTGCGTTCGCCACCCGACAAGCGTCCAACTGGCGTCTTGAGCAGACCGCGCAGGGGCTCGAACAGGTCAAGGACCTGTTCCTTGCGCTGCTGACGGGTTTTCCACGCCTCACTGGTGAAGGCGCCGCTGTCGAGGTGCTCGTCGACGGTTAGTCCGTGAAAGATCTCGTCTCCCTGCGGCATGATGGCAAGGCCAAGCCGCACGATCTTGTGGGTATGGCGCCCGGGACCCTGGCTGCGCGTCCGGCCGATCTGCACACCATTGAAAATGATCGAGCCGCGCTGCCAGCCGGTCAGCCCTGCGATGGCGTAGAACAGCGTCGTCTTACCATGCCCATTGAGACCCACCAGCCCAACCCGCTCGCCCGAGTTTATAACGAAGTCGAGATCATGGATGACACGCAGTGGCCCGTAGCCGGCCGACAGTCCCTGGATGTTGAGAATTTCGCTCATATGCCGGTATCAATCGACTTTTTCGAAGTACGCAGCGCGGACTTGCGGACTGTTGATGATTTCGCCGAGCAGCCCCGCTGCGATGATTTCACCTGCATCCATGACGATCACACGGTCGGCAATCGTGTCGAGAAGCTCGATTCGGTGCTCGACGATGACGACGGCAATATCCATTTCTTTAGATAACATGCGCAGGATCGAATCAATCTGATCAATTTCAGAGTTGATCAGCCCAGCCGCAGGTTCATCCATCAACAGCAGCTTCGGCCGCTTCATGAGAATGTTCGCCAGCAACAACTGGCGGCGCTCGAAGGTTTTCAGCGTCGAATTGGGCGTATCGTAATCCACCTCGAAGTGGACGAGGGCCGCCGCATATTCGGCGTCGAAGCGGGTGAGATAGGGTTTGTACGCTTGGCGGGCCGCCTTGAACGTCTCCCCGACGGTCAGGTCTTCGCACACCACCGGTGTTTGATAGGTTCGCCCGATACCGAGCCTGGCGCGCGCGAACAGGGGCAGGTTGTTGATGTCCTGGCCGTTGTAGAAGACCTCTCCGGTCTTGGGCGTGTAGCGGCCGGAGAGAATCTCGAGCAGGCTCGTCTTTCCCGCGCCGTTCGGACCGATGATGCCAAGCACTTCGCCGCGCTCGATTTCGAAGCCGATCTCCCGGAGGATTTCACGGCCGCCGAGATCGAGAGAGAGATCCCGGCAGGCAAAAAGAGGGGCAGACGCTTCGCCGTTCATAGAGAAGTCCCAGCCCGCCCCTCGAGTTTGATCAGCCCCACCAGGGCGCCGGACGGAGCTTCGATTCGGCGATGGCGTCGGGCCAGATGATCTTGTGCTCCTTGTCCTGCACCTGAACGAACAATTGGCTCATACCCGTTTCCGCCGAGTCCGCCTGATTGCCGAAGCCGTTGTCGGGATAGTGCCGCGCTTCCTGGAATTCGTTGTTCATGTCCATGTTGCCGCAAACACCCCGGAATGGGTTGGCGCGGATCCAGTCGCAATTCGCCTTGAAGTCTTCCGGCTTTCCGGTTGCTGTCCAGGACGCCTGCAGATACTGCGCGATGTCGTAGCCGTTACCGGTATAGACGAGACCCATGTTACCTTCGAATTCCGGAAACCGCTTCAAGTATCTCTTGCGGAAGTCCTGGCCAATCTTGTCGCCATAGACGCCGAGCACCGTGCTCCAGCAGAAGCCTTCCGTCGCACGGCCGCCGAGTTCGAGGAATTCAGGCTGCGATGGTCCGTATTGCAGGTAGACGAGGGAATCTTTGACCGGATCGGCGATGAATTGCTTGCAGAAGGCCGCATATTCCGCCGCCACCCAGTGGTCGATGAAGATAAACCCGGCATCGACCTCTTTCAGACGCTGCATGACCGGGCCCCAGTCATTGACCGGATACTGAATGTCCGTCACCTCGGCCAGCTCATAATCAGACTTCGGGATCGATTCCCTGGCTGCCTTGAGGATGGTCTGGTTGTAGCCGACCTGCTCCGCCACGATGTGGACCTTGCGGTTCTTCGGTTTGAAGCCCTGTTCGGTTTCCATCGCCTTCATGATCATCGGGTAGGTCCAGCCGTAATTGACCTCCGAAGGGTCCGTCTGGAAGACGTGGGAGTACTTCTTGGGATTCTTCTTAAAGTGCTCGGTGGCGTTACGCTGTGTATTGCCCTGCAGGTAAGGGCACGGCCACTTCGTCGACTCGTCCATCCCCGGGATCGGCGCAAACGTGAAGGCGTTCGAGATTGCGTGCACCTTCTTATCGATGCACGCCGCGATCGCCTGGATCGTGCTTTCCGACGATAGCTTGTCATAATCGGGCGTGAACAGCTCAAGCTCGCGTCCCAGAATACCGCCGGCGGCATTGATTTCTTCCTGGGCGAGGATGGTTCCGTTCAGGTGGTCGGTGTCATCGGCAACACCGTAGGCTGTTGACAGGGAAGATGGCACGCCGAGGATAATGCTGTCGGCTGCGCTGACCTTCCTGATCCATGGCATGGGCAGGCTTGAAACGGCAATCGCAGCGCCACCCGCGCCGATGCCCTTGAGTACCTTACGGCGTCCAACTTGTTTCTTGTCTTTCATGCTCACCTCCCGTGCTGGCAGTAACAGATCAGCCATATGATTGTTCTGATGCCTATTAACTAGACATTACCGCTAGACGATAATCGCTGACCTGTTTATAGTCAAGCAGCCAGTTTCCGATGTTTCATGTTTCAATGGAAGCAGTATTTCAAACTCTGCCTTTGTCGAAAATGCCTGCCGGGATAGTGATCGAGATTGAGAGAATGCACAGCACTTGTTCTGCTCGCCGGGCGTGTATATCACGCGTTATG
>JAJFHM010000074.1 GCA_021775625.1 Hyphomicrobiales bacterium
GCTTTGCGGGCGGCGAGCGAATCCGCAATCACGCACAACATCTCAAACATCAGGTTGGACGCGTTGATTGCGGTATGGCCGGTCGGGTCGAGCGGTGGGGCCACTTCGCAGATATCGGCACCGACCAGATGTTTGCCCTGCAGGGAGCGCAGGATGACCTGGCTGTCGCGCACGGAGAGCCCACCCACTTCAGGCACCCCGGTGCCCATGGCGTAGACCGCATCAAGGCCATCGATATCGAAGGTGACGTAGGTCGGACCATCACCGATAACCCGGTCAATCTCGGCGATGGCCGCGGCGCGGCCGATATCTTCATATTCATCCATGGTGAGGCAGCGCATGCCGGCGTCCTGCCCCCACTTGATGTCGTTCTCGCTGAAGCGGCTGCCCCGCAGGCCGATCTGAATCGTACGTTTTGGATCAATCAACCCCTCTTCGACGCCACGCCGGAATGTGGTGGCGTGGTTGATCTTGGTGCCACACAGCTCATCAAGCGTATCCGCATGGGCGTCGAACTGGACAATGCCCACCGGCCCGTCTTTTGCAATCGCCCGCAGGATCGGCAACGGCACGGTGTGATCGCCGCCAATGGAGATCGGCACGATGCCTGCTGCATGGACCTCCTCGTAAAACGCCTGGATCAGATCGATACTCTTCAGCATGTCGAGCGGATTGACCGGTGCATCTCCCAGATCGGCAACATTGCAAAGTTCATAGGGCTTGATGTTGCTGGTCGGATGGACCTGCCGGATCAACCTCGACATGTCGCGCACCTGGGACGGGCCATGACGCGATCCGGAGCGAAAATTCACGCCCATGTCGAAGGGCACGCCGATCAGGCCGATATCGACCGCGTCATGGATCTCATGTTTCTGCGTGCGCATGAACGTTGAAATGCCGGAGAAGCGTGGAACCACAGATGCATCTACCGGTGTGAAATTGTCTGACCCGCTCATTTCAAAACTCCCTAAAGTGTCTGTGGTGTTGCGATGGTGAGGTGTGTGCCTCCATCGATGACCAGCATGGCGCCGGTGATTGCCTTGGCCCCAGTGGCGAAGAAACTGACCGCCTCGGCCACATCGTCGGCCGTGGTGAGCCGCTGCAAAGGCGATATAGCGGCGAAAACTTCCCTGTGGTTTTCAACTGGGCGCTTCGGGCCTTTTGTGTGCCACGGCGTATCGACATATCCCGGGCAGACCACATTGACGCGAATATCAGGTGCCAAGGCGCGGGCAAGCCCAAGCGCAAGCGTATTGGCGGCTCCCTTGGATGCCGCATAGGCGTGCGATGAGCCAAGCCCGGACACACCTGAGTGCGACGTGACATGAACAATGGACGCGAAGGGCGATTGTCTCAGATGCTTGCTGGCGGCCTTCGACATCTCATAGGCCGCGGTCACATTGACCGCAAATATCCGCTCAAAGTCCTCGGGCTCGAGAGCGTCCATATCACGGGGATCGGCAAACTTGGTGACACCTGCATTGTTGACCAGAACATCGAGCCGCCCCCAACGCTCCACGGTGTCGATCACGAGGCCTTGCGGAACGCCCTTTGCGGCGACATCGCCTTGCAGGGTGATCGTCTCAGCACCCCTGTCCTGGCAGACCGCGGCCGTCGCATTGGCCTGCCCGGCATTTGATGCATAGGCGATCGCCACATTGAAGCCGTCGGTTGCCAGGCGCATTGCACATGCCGCACCGATACCGCTTGATGCTCCGGTGACGAGCGCCACCGGCCGCTGTGAGGCGGCATCTGTCATGCGACTTTGGCACCCGCGCGCACGGCTTCATCGGCAAAGTCTTTCAGGGTCGCCCCGAAGCGCTCCACCATTTCGTCAATCTGCTCCGCCGTAATGATGAGCGGTGGTGAGGTCATGATCCAGTCGCCGAACTTCCCGTTGTTGGTGCGGCGGCCATAAATGGTGAGGCCGTGGTTGAATCCCAGCCTGCGGATCATGTCCGGCGCCACCACATCCGCCGGGAACCGCTCCTTGGTCTCACGGTTGGCCACCACTTCCGTTGCCAGCAACAGACCTCTGCCCCGCACGTCTCCGATAACCGGGCTCTCTTCGGCCAAGGCCCACAGGCGGTCCGTGAGATACTGTCCCATGCGTTCGGCATTGCCGATCAGGTCGCGCTCAAGGGTTTCTTCAAGCGCCGCCGTGCCGATGGCGCAGCTCAGGGGATTTGCAGCGGCGGTGTGGCCATAAGGATAGCCAAGCATCTTTGCCAGCCGGTCAACCATGGCTGCCGGCGCCAGCATGATGCCGAGCGGTGTGTAGCCAGCGCCGATCCCTTTCGCCAGCACGATCAGATCAGGCATGCCGTCAGGCGTATGACTGGCGGCGAGGAACTTGCCGGTGCGCCCGGCGCCGGCCATCACCTCATCCGCGATCATCAATATGCCGTGGGTGGTGCAGATCTGCCGGATGGCTTTCAGGAACCGGTTGGAGAGCACATTGCAGCCGGTGGCAACGCCGCCCACAGGCTCATACATAAAGGCCAGAACCTTTTCAGGTCCAACGCGGTCCACAGTTTCCTGAAACAGACCAATGATGCGGTCTTCGTTCTGCTCCGGTGTCAGGCCGTCCGGCGGCCGGTAGCTCATGGGCGCCGGGATCTTTTCGGATACCTGCATCATGCCATCGAAGACCTCGAGCGGCACTTCATCGCCACCGAACCCGATCGTCGAGATGAGCCCGCCATGATAAGACGGCATGAAACTGATGACTTTCTTGCGGTCTTTCTCACCATTGGCAAAGGCCCACTGGCGGGAGAACTTCACCGCCGTGTCAATGGCCTCGGAACCACCGGATACGAAAAATGCACGCTCATAACCGTCACCGGCGGTGAGTGCGAGTTTCTCGGCCAGCTCCATGTTTTCATTGGTGCGCGCCACCCGGCTCTGAGCGAAGCACAAGGTTTCTGCCTGGTGCTTTATGGTCTCGATCACGCGCCGGTTGTTATGGCCGAGGTTGGATGCAACAGGCCCGGACGACACGTCGATATAACGGTTGCCTGCCTGATCGTAGAGGTAGATGTCATCGCCACTGACGATCCTTGGCAAGGGCCAGTCCGGATCTTCGCGTGCGAACACATCCTGCGGCCCGCCCGGCCCGGTCCAGGCGTCGGCATGCACTTCAAGTACGTTGTGGCCCTTGCTCATGAGGATAACTCCAGATCCTGTGTCATGTTGGCTGCCGCTATGACGGCGTGGCACAGCACGTTGCAGCCAGCTTCGCTGTCGTCTGACGTGATGTTCTCGGCTTCATTGTGACTGATACCGTCTTCGCAGGGAATGAACACCATGGTGGTTGGAATGACCTTGGCCATATGGCAGGCGTCATGCCCGGCGCCTGAGACGATGTCGCAGTGGGGAATTTCGAGGTCTTCTGCGGCCTTGCGCACATGGCCGACCAGCGTTTCATGGAACGGAATGCGGCTGATGTGCACCGTCGGCGTCAGCTCATAGTCGAGATTGTTGTCTTTCGCGATGGCCTCCACCGCTTCCGCCAGTTCTTCGGTCATGCGGATCAGGTCTTCCTCATCGTCGTGGCGGAAGTCGATGGTCATGTCCACTGTTCCCGGGATCACATTGGGAGAAGAGGGATAGGGGTTCAGGCACCCGACCGTGCCGCGCCGCCCGTCGACCCGGCTGGCAATCTCGCGGACCGCGATCACCGCATGGGCAGCACCGACCAGCGCGTCGCGGCGTATCGCCATTGGCGTCGGGCCGGCATGGGCCTCCAGCCCTTCGAACTTCAAGGTGAACCAGCGTTGCGCGAACGCTCCGGTCACCACACCGACGCGCAGGCCTTCATCTTCCAGGATCGGCCCCTGTTCGATATGGGCTTCGAAGTAGCTGTGTACCGGGTAGGACCACAGAGCAACATCACCCTTGTAGCCGATATCGTCGAGGCCGCTTTCTGCCGTCCCGGTGGGCGTGGTCATGGCGTAGGCGTCTTCCAGCGCCAGGGCGCCGGTAAACACTTCAGAGCCGATCATGGGTTTCAGGATTGCGCCTTCCTCGTTGGTCCAGTTGACCACTTCGATGGGGCGTTCGGTTTCAATGCCGGCATCGTTCAGGCAGCGGACAATTTCGAGCCCGGCCAGGACCCCGTAGGCGCCGTCGAACTTGCCGCCGGTGGGTTGGCTGTCCAGGTGGCTGCCGACCATGACCGGCGCAAGCTCCGGCGAACGGCCGGGACGGCGGGCGAACATATTGCCGAACTTGTCGACCGTGACAGATAACCCGGCGGCCTTGCACCAGGTGGTGAACAGGCCCCGGCTCTTACGGTCTTCTTCGGTGAAGGAGATTCGGTTGACGCCGCCCTTGGGCGTGGCGCCAATCTCGGCCATCTCCATCAATGAGTCCCAAAGTCTGCCCCCGTTTATGCGCACATTGTCGTACATAGATCCGCCCTGAGTTTCGAGATGGCGCGATGCTATGCCGGGGCGG
>JAJFHM010000075.1 GCA_021775625.1 Hyphomicrobiales bacterium
GCCTTCCATGTTGTCGACGTTTCTGAGCGGCTGATTGGCCTCCAGAAGAATGTCGGCATCAAGCGTGGCGCCGGGCTTTATGTCTTCATGCGAAATCCGCCTGATGCGCATGCCGGCAAGCTTGAGGGCGTTGAGGCGGCGTTCCAGAACCAGCACATCACCATCGGGCAGAATGGCGAGATCGGTGACGTCATAATCGTCGCTGCGCCTAATCGAGATGGCCCCCGCGTGGCGCCCGCCGATCAGCCACCCCCGGATATTGCCGTTGCCGTCGAGAAATCGCTCGGAGAGTGCGATAATGGTACCGGACAACCTCATGCCGGCGCCGAAACGGCCGACCGCCTCGAGTTCCTGATTGAACTTTGCCTGGCGAATCGCCTTGGGCAGGGCGATGGTTTGCGGCCGCGCACGGAAGCCATGACGGCCGAAATCGTACAATAAGATGCGCTCACGGCGCTCAAGGGCGACGAGCAGCAATCCTTTGGCGCCTTTGGCGTTGTAGGCAGCGATGCCTTCTGCGTCTCTTGCATGATTGTTGGTGATGACGCGTCCGTTGGGTCCGAGCAGGCGCGCCGTTGTGGCATCCGTTAAAGCCGAGACCCGGTCGTCGTCGTAGGCGACGGTGGCCTTGAACCACCAGCCGCGGTCGGAGACCGCGATAAGTTCGGTGCCGTTGGGAGAGAGGATCAGCCCCGAATAGCCGCCAAATTTCTTGGACGCGCTGGAGAGCACCAGACCCCCGCGCCAGTCGAGCTTGCCGAAACGGGTGATGCCGGGCAGAAAAGGCGCAAAGGCAACCGCTTTGGCCTCGACCGCGACAGGTCCTTCCTCGCGGTCGTATGCCTGTGCCGGCCCGCCAAGGACGAGCAGTGCCGCGGCGATGGCCGCGCAAAGGTGATCCGGGAGGCGGCTTTTGAACACGTTATCCTGCTTGTCGGGCCCGCCTGCTGCGGCCTTTGCCGGCGCGCGCTCCGGCCGGGGGACCGGCGGTTTCTTCGAACAGTTCCGCCAGCTTGTCGGTCATGGCGCCGCCCAGTTCCTCGGCATCCACAATGGTGACCGCGCGGCGGTAGTGGCGGGTTACGTCGTGGCCGATGCCGATGGCGATCAGCTCGACCGGCGAGCGGTTTTCGATTTCGTTGATGATCTGGCGCAGATGCTGATCGAGATAGTTTCCGGTGTTCACGGACAGGGTTGAGTCGTCCACGGGAGCACCGTCCGAAATCACCATGAGAATGCGGCGCTGTTCATGCCGTGCCAACAGCCTGTTATGGGCCCACAACAAGGCTTCTCCGTCGATGTTTTCCTTGAGCAGACCTTCACGCATCATCAGGCCGAGATTGCGGCGGGCGCGGCGCCACGGACTGTCGGCCGATTTGTAGACAATGTGGCGCAGATCGTTGAGGCGGCCGGGGGCGTCGGGCTTGCCGGCGGCAAGCCATTGCTCACGTGCCTGGCCACCCTTCCAGGCCCGGGTGGTGAATCCCAGTATCTCGACCTTGACGCCGCAGCGTTCCAGGGTGCGGGCGAGGATGTCGGCGCAGGTCGCCGCCACCGTGATCGGCCGGCCGCGCATGGATCCGGAATTGTCGAGCAGCAGGGACACCACGGTGTCGCGGAAATCCGTATCGCGCTCCATCTTGAAGGAGAGCGGGTGCATCGGGTCGGTGACGACCCGTGACAGGCGGGCGGCATCGAGCACGCCTTCTTCGAGGTCGAAATCCCACGACCGGTTCTGTTTGGCCAGCAACCGGCGTTGCAGACGGTTGGCGAGGCGCGCCACAATGCCCTGCATGCTGCTCAGCTGTTTGTCGAGATATTCCCGCAGACGCGCCAGTTCCTCGGGGTCGCACAGGTCTTCGGCGGAGATGACTTCGTCAAAAGCGGTTGTGAACACCTTGTAGAGCGGCTCGACAGGCATGTTGGAGAACGGGGTCTGTGGTCGCCACGGTTCGCTGCCGTCGGGTGCGTCGTCGGAGTCCATGTCGTCGAAGACGTCATCGGACTCCATGTCGGTGGCGTCCTGCTCGCCGTCCTGGGCATCGCCTTCGGATTGTTCGGCGTCGGCGGATGATTCCGATTCCGCATCCTGAGCCTCGCCTTCGGCTTCCGCATCCAGATCGCCGGTCTCCGGTTCCTCGGCGGTGCCGTCCGCATCGTTTTCATCGGACGCCTCTCCGAGCTCATCGGCCATATCGAGCGCGGCAATGATGTCGCGGGTGAGCCGTGCGAATGCGGTCTGGTCCTCAATCCGGTTTTCCAGGTCGTTCAGAATTTCGCCGGCCTTCTCCTCGACCCATGGGCGCCACAGATCGACCAGCATGCCTGAGTTCTGAGGCGGCGCCTTGCCGGTGAGCCGTTCACGCACGATGAGGGATACCGCTTCTTCAAGCGGGGCCTCCTCGCGGTCGCGCAGATTGGCGACACCTTGCTTTTCATAGCGGTCGTCGAGCATCGCCTCGAGGTTTCGCGCCATTCCTGGCATGGCGCGCGCGCCGATGCTCTCGCAGCGCGCCTGTTCGACCGCCTCGAAAACCGCCTGGGCGTTGCGGCCTTCGGGAAGCAGGCGTGAATGGATGGACTGATCGTGCTGGGCCAGCCGCAGGGCAAACGCATCGGAGATCCCGCGGGTGATCTCGGCGACCTCCTCCGACAGATCATGATCGACCTGCGGCAGGCGGGCCTTATGGGGCTCGAGGCGCGGGGTTTCCGCACCAAATTCGACCACAAGTTCTTCGTCGCGGCTAATCGCGCGCATGGTGTCCGTGAGCGCGGACTTGAAACTGGCGGCGGGGTCCTCTTTGCTGCCTGACATGTTCGGCCTTTGCTGTCGCTCCGCGGCTGTTAAGACAGAGCCGCGCTGACCGCTGATTCAGGCAGTTCCTGATCGAAGCACCGCTGATAGAACTCGGCCACCAGCGGACGTTCCAGCTCGTCGCACTTGTTGACGAATGTCATGCGGAAAGCAAAGGCGACATCTTCGAAAATTTCCGCGTTCTCGGCCCACATGATCACGGTGCGCGGGCTCATGACGGTGGAGAGATCGCCGTTCATGAAGGCGTTGCGGGTCAGGCCTGCGACCCGCACCATGTTGTCGATCACCTCGCGGCGTTCGTCGGTGTCGTAGCTTTTGGCCTTGGAAAGCACGATGTTGCGTTCGGATTCATGCGGCAGGTAGTTCAGGGTTGCAACGATACTCCAGCGGTCCATCTGGCCCTGATTGAGCTGCTGGGTGCCGTGATAAAGCCCGCTGGTGTCGCCCAGCCCGATGGTGTTGGTGGTGGAGAACATACGGAATGCCGGATGCGGGGTGATGACCCGGTTCTGGTCGAGCAGGGTAAGCTTGCCGGCGACCTCCAGCACGCGCTGGATGACGAACATGACGTCGGGCCGGCCGGCATCGTATTCGTCAAACACGATTGCAGTGTTGCTTTGCAGCGCCCAGGGCAGGATGCCTTCGCGGAATTCTGTCACCTGCAGGCCGTCGCGGATGACGATGGCGTCTTTGCCCACCAGATCGATGCGGCTGATGTGACTGTCCAGGTTGACCCGGATGCACGGCCAGTTGAGGCGCGCGGCCACCTGTTCGATGTGAGTGGACTTGCCGGTGCCGTGATAGCCCTGGATCATCACACGGCGGTTGTGTGAGAAACCGGACAGGATGGCCAGCGTGGTTTCAAAGTCGAACAGATAGTCCTGATCAATCTCGGGCACGTGTTCAGAGGATTCCGAATAGGCGGGGCACTGCATATCCGTATCCATTCCGAACACCTGCCGAACGGAAATCTTCATGTCAGGTTCCGGCGCCACTGCGCCGTTCAAAGGGGCATTCATCGCAACAACATTTCCACTGAATGCGGCCAATGGGCCGCAGGATTAGGTTTTGACAGGGATGTTTAGTCCGGGTTGGGGCGTGAGGGCAAGTGTGAACAAAGTGCCGATTTCAACAAAACCCGACAGATCTCAGATAGTCATAGGCTTGGATTACCTCGCGCAGCTTGTCTTCGGACTCGCGGCGGCCGCCGTTTGCGTCCGGATGATGGCGCTTTACCAGCAGTTTGTATTGCGCCTTGACCTCTTCCGGTGTGGCGGTTTCGTCAAGCGACATTGACGCCAAAGCCCGGCGTTCGGCATTGCGCACGGTGCGGCGCGGTTGTGCCGGCGTGAAATCCATATCGGAAAAAAATCCGAACGCATCGGCGAACTGCTGCGGCCTGGCATTGCGGATATCCTGGTTCTCATCGGCTTCATTCGGACCGCCGCTTGCGCCTACCCGCCATGTGGGACGGTGACCGGTCCTGGCGGATTTCTGGTAGTCAATGACGGCGTCGTCATCCATGCCGTCGAAATAATTGTAGCTTTTGTTGTACTGGCGCACGTGATCGATGCAGAACAGAAGGTACTGTCCGTCGCGGCCACGCCCCTTGGGCGCACGGTGCGAGCCGGCGCCGTTGCAGCCCGGCCATTCGCATTCCGGGTGCTGGTCGCGCAACAGACGATCCTCGTCCGGCTTTACCCGGATGCGGTCAAAAATTTTTGATTCCAGCTTCATGATTTTGAATTATGGATATAGCACCACCAAGTGACAAGGTTGCCAAACGCCGCGCCCGCAAAGAAAGTGTTCACAAACCGGTGCGCGAACCGGCATTCTGAGCCCAGACTGAGGAGAGCTTATGACAGACGGACCGGTCAGACAGCAAATCATGGAGAAGTTAACGCAATGCTTTGCGCCGGACACGCTCGAAGTTATTGACGAATCGCATCTTCACGCGGGCCATGCGGGCGCGCGGGAAGGCGGGCAATCCCATTTCCGCGTGAAAATCACGGCAAAGGCCTTCGCCGGCAAGATGCTGGTGCAGCGGCACCGCATGGTCAATGAGGC
>JAJFHM010000076.1 GCA_021775625.1 Hyphomicrobiales bacterium
GCGATGTTCTGGGACAATGGCGGCGATGACGTGAACTTCAATGTCGGCAGCCTCGACCAGCCGACCGGCTTGCACCTCGCCAGCCACATCTTCGTGGCCGACAAGGCGGATTATTATGAGATCGGCGACAATCTGCCGAAGTTTGAGGCGTCGGAACCACGAGAGGGCTGACGATCTGGCGCGTTCGCACTACGATGCCTGATTGCCGATTCCACCCGCTCAAGGGGCCCCAGCCACCACAAATTTCATTTGTGTGCAGATTGTGCAGCCGCGGATTTGCGCGCCCGCGCCGAGGCCGTATCGTAAGCGGCACCCCGCTGCGCGAACCATTTGTGCTTTCTCATGAGAAAACGCACCTGAACGAGAATCCATGTAAAGGTGGCGGTGTCGGATAATGGCGGCCGGAACTTGACCGATGTGGTGAATTCTGAGTGGCCACGCTGAACCAACAGTTTTGCATGTGACCATGAAGCTGCGGTATTTCATAAAGATGGCTGCCGGCGCCGCTTTCGCGGTCAGCATCCTGTCATTCGGCTGGTGGGCAACCAAAGCCGGCCTGCCGTCAGAACTGCCCGACGGCGCCACAATTCGCCATTGGCTCGATGGACTGGGCATCTGGGGTCCAGCCGCGGTTGTGGGCTCTATTATGGCCGCTATCCTGGTCAGTCCGTTGCCCAGTGCACCGATCGCGCTGGCCGCGGGTGCAGTTTATGGACATTTCTGGGGCGCGCTTTATGTGCTGGCAGGCTCGGAACTTGGCGCCATCGCCGCCTTCGGCATTGCCCGATTTCTGGGGCATGACGCGATACGGAACTGGCTTGGTGCACGGCTCACTCACGGGCTCGCCGGATCGCAGAATTTCTTGATGGCCACTGTATTTGTCAGCCGGCTGTTGCCGTTTATTTCGTTCGACATCGTGAGTTACGCCGCCGGCGTAACGCCCTTGTCTTTCTGGCGGTTTGCCGTTGCCACACTGGCCGGTATTGTTCCGGCCAGTTTTCTGCTTGCGCATTTCGGGAGTGAACTGGTGGCCGATGAAACCGATCGCATCCTGCTCGCCGTCATTGTGCTCGGTCTCCTGACGGCACTCCCCTTTGTGGTCAAGTTGATTGCGCGGATCCACCGTGGCTGACCGTCACAATTACGGGTTCAGCAGATTGAGGAACCGCTGCGGGATCTGCTTGTCGGTCAGCTTTTTTTGTTCTGCATCATCATGAGCGAACGCGATCAGGTCAGCCAGGTCCTGACCTGACAGCTCGATAACACCACCGAACATTTCTTCCTGCATCGCGGTCATCGCCGCTGCTCCGCGCCACATGCGGGCGGCGAATTCAAAAGCATTCATGGGAGCGGGCATATCGGCCGCATTCAGGCTCGGGCCAATCTCACCGCCAATACCATTTACCGAATGGCACACTATGCATCCTGTGTCGGCGAACAGCTTGCGGCCGTGAGCCGCGTCCATCTGCGGGACGGCAAGACCGATGTTACGCATGGCTTTGAGCATGCGCGCAAACTGCTCCGGGGCCATCTCCTGCATGACCTCGAAGTCGTGTCCATGCTGATGGCTCTTGTGCAATTTGCGCAGGTTTTCGATCATGTCCTGAGTGTCGTTGTGGGCTGGATCTTTGGCGGAGTGACCGGCATCGGCATAAACCGCAGCCGGAGCACTCAACACAACCAGGGAAAAAGCCAGAACGGCGATCGCGCGACCGATGGATAACATCGTTGCTCTCCTTTTCTCGTCACGCTCAATGTGCTGGACTATGTTGTCGCGCACATTGATGTACATCAATGGCTGTTCAAGGCTTGAGCGGGGTGCATACTTTGAGAACACTCTCCGGGGAGTTTTTGCTAGAATCGCTGTGATCAACATTCACTGCACAGGGCCTCGACATGAATCTCGGCAAATTCGAACGCTACCCCCTCACCTTCGGCCCAACACCGATCGAGCATCTGCCCCGCATGACGGAGGCGCTTGGCGGCAAGGTGGAAATCTATGCCAAGCGCGATGACTGCAATTCGGGCCTTGCCATGGGCGGCAACAAGCTGCGCAAGCTGGAATATATCGTGCCGGACGCCATCGCCTCGAACGCCGACACCTTGGTGTCGATCGGCGGTGTCCAGTCAAACCACACCCGTCTGGTGGCGGCGGTGGCGGCAAAGATCGGCATGAAATGCCGACTGGTGCAGGAAAGCTGGGTGCCGCATGAAGATGCCGTCTATGACCGGGTCGGCAACATCTTGATGACCCGTTTGATGGGAGCCGACAGCCGTATCGTGGACGACGGCTTCGACATCGGAATCCGCCAGAGCTGGGAAGACGCCATGCAGTCGGTGCGCGACGCGGGCGGGAAACCCTATGGCATCCCGGCGGGCGCATCGGTACACAAGTTTGGCGGGCTTGGATATGTAGGCTTTGCCGAGGAAGTGCGGGCGCAGGAGGCCGAACTTGGTTTCAAATTCGACTACATCATCGTCTGCGTGGTGACCGGGTCGACCCAGGGCGGCATGATCGTCGGCTTTGCCGCCGACGACAGGGCCGACAGGGTCATCGGCATCGACGCATCAGGCACGCCGGAACAGACCGCAGCACAGGTGCGCGGCATTGTCGACAACACCGCCGAACTGGTCGAACTGGGCCGCCGGGTGCGCGACGATGAAATCATCATCAATCCGGATTATGCCTACCCCGCCTATGGCGTCCCAAGCCACGAGACAAACGAGGCGATCCGCTTTGCCGCGCGCACCGAAGCCATGATCACCGACCCGGTCTACGAAGGCAAATCCATGCAGGGCATGATGGACCTGGTCAACAAAGGCTTCTTCCCCGCAGGCTCAAAAGTGCTCTACGCGCATCTCGGCGGCGCCCCGGCATTGAACGGTTACAGCTATACGTACCGTAACGGCTGACGACGCCGAAACGTCAGTCTTCGGGCGCTGCAGAGACGATTGCGCGCGCCTGTTCCACCCAGCGTTCGCGCTCGACGCGGCCCGGAAAAGACAGCACCTCGTTCACACGATTGATGTCAGCTGGCGTAAACTCGGCGATCTGGCGGAACGACGTTATTCCCAGACTCGCAAGCTTCTCCCGCAGCGCCTCGCCGATGCCGCTGATCCGGCTCAGGTCGTCCGCCTCCGCGCTCACGGGCTGGGCCGGTGCCGCCACCGGTGATGCAGTACCCGGGGACGCTCCCGCCGCCGCAGGTTCGTCTGTCTTCCGCTCAACCTGCGCAAGCTCGATTTCAAGTCGTTTTAACTCGGCCTCTCGTTGCTTGAGGCTTTGTTGAAGCTCAGCGTTCTGCGCACGCGCCTGTTCCATTTCGCTGCGGCTGTCGGTGCGCGCCTGCTTCACCTGCTCGTCGAGGCGCGCCCGTTCGCTTTGTGTCTTGGCGTGCGCTTCCTCCGTGCTTTTTACCTGTGCGCCCAGCTCCCGGTTTTCCGATTGCAGCTGTTTGACCCTGTCGTTCCTCTCCGCATCGGCGGCTTTTGAAATCTCACTCGCCGAACGCAATTTTTCCAGTTCGGTTTCCAGCGCATCGCTGCGCGCTGCGGCCCCGGCTTCGCTGGATTTGAATTCGGCCAGAAGCTGCCTGGTGTTCTTGTGTTCGTTACGTTCGTTTTGCAGCTTGTCGCCGGCGCCTGAAAGGCTGGCCTCAAGCGACGTGATGCGCTCATCGGCGGTTACCGCGGCGGCCTCTGCCTTTGTCAGCAGCCGCTTTGTCTTTCTTTGTTCACTGCGGGCTTTCTTGAGCTTTTCGTCGGATTTATCCAGATCTGCCTGAAGTGAAGCGGCATGTTCCTTGGCCGAAGCCTCTTTGGCTTGCATCTTTGTCAAGGAGGCCTGGGTTTTCTGGTGCTCCTTGTTTTCAGCATCCAGTGCCTTTTCCGATGTAACGGTCTTGCGCTGCAAATCCGCCTCGCGCTCTGCCAAACGCTTTTTGTGCCGGAGACCAAGATAAATCCAGGTTACCAGCACACCGGCCACGAAAGCGCCCAAAAGCCATAAGATCTCCATCGTACATACCTTTCCGAGTCATGCCCTTGGAGGCGGCGACACGGCCACACCTTCCTCCGGCTGCCCCCGCAACCCATGCTGAATGATAGCATCGCCTGCTGGCGCGGGCGAGCGCGTTGCTGAATTTAGAACCTGCAGTTCAGGGCCGGCTCATCGACGCTTAACCGAACCGGTTGAACACTGCGGCCACGATTGCCACCACCGCGGCCACGATCCACGCGATCACGAACCACCGCCGCCAGGACCGGGGGCGCCGTGATTTTTCGAACAGAAAGTCGTCGAGCTGGGCTACCGCGTCGTCGGTCACGCCGAGTTCCTCGCGAAGGTCGCTGACCAGCCGGCCGGCACCGTCCATGTCTCCGTCGCGTTCGAGGTCTTCAGCCTTGCGGATACGGTCGTGAAACGCCTCCGCTTTGGACTGGATTTGCCTAAACTGGTAACCTGCCCCGTCTCCAATGGTGTCGGCATAATGGTTTGCCGGCTCGGCATCGTAGTCCGCTTCGCGGGCAACATCCCAGCGGTCGAGTTCGCTTTGCTCCGCGTCCTGCCACCGTTTGACGGCCCGGCGCAGAACGCCGTAATCATGCGCTGCGCCGTCGAGCAACGACAGGCCGGGGACATCGGGCGGGGCAGGATCGAACTCAGTTTCCGGATCCGCGGAGGCGAAGGAGGTGGCGGGAGCCGGGATTCCGGTGGTTGCGATCGCGCGATAAAGCCGGTCGACGAAGTGGTCTGCCACCTTTATGTCGCCCTCCTTCTCGGCCGCCTCGACCAGGACAATCAGGCCAAGCAACTCATCCTTCTTGCTGCGGGTGGCCTGGAAATACTGCCCCGCCGTATCTCCGATGGAGTCGAAATATCGCCCCTCGGGATCCTCGTCATGGGTTTTCCATGCCGCCTTTTCCCACGTGTCCAGAGCCTCGCCTTCAGAAGCACTCCAGCGCTCGACCGCGTGGCGCAGGTCATCATAATCGTACTTCGTCATGGCGAGGAACCGGCTGTCTGACTGCAGACGCGGAGTATAGGCGATGTTTGTGCAGACATGCACGTGGCGATGCCTTGACCACCGTACTGCAGGCGATGGTCAGCTGCTTTTGGCGCGGGTGACGGCGCAGTTCATCGACCGCCCGCCCGATCTCCTGAAATCCGGCGACAACCGCATGATAGAGGCGGCGCCCGTCGGCGGTCAGGGCGACCCGGCTGCGCTGGCGTTCAAAGAGCCGGGTACCGAGTTGCGCCTCAAGGCCCGAAATGTGGCGGTTCACCGCCGGTTGCGAGGTGCTAAGCTCTTCTGCCGCACGCGAAAAATTACAGTTGCGCGCGGCGCTCTCGAAAGCCGATAACGCACTCATGGATGGCAGGCGAAAGCGGTAGTTTGTCATATCGAAATTGATATCATGAGCCGCCGGCTTTGGCAGTAGAGATCCAGGGTCAGGACCCTGGACATTTTGTGCGAATACTCAATGCCCGTGCCTGTTCGGGGCCATAACGAAGAGCTCGGTTATGAACAAGATCCTGGCGCTATGGGCGATCCCGCGCTCCACCTCCACCGCATTCGAATGGATGATGCGCCAGCGTGGCGATTTGTCGTGCCATCACGAGCCCTTCGGTGAGGCGTGGTATTTCGGTGCCGACAACCGGACCTACCGGCCGAACACGGTGGGTGTGAAACCCGGGCTGAGCTATGCCTCGGTGTGGGCAACGCTGAAGCAGGATGCGGCTGAAAATTGCGTCTTCATAAAAGATTTTCCGCACTACATTACGCACATGGCGGAGCCGGCTTTCCTCGACCACTTTACCCACTCGTTCCTGATCCGCGATCCGATAAAGATGCTTCCGTCCATGTATGACAAATGGCCGGATTTCATGGTCAAGGAATGCGGCTATGCAGAACAGCGCGCCCTGTTCGATCTGCTGTGCGAGCGCGATGGCACGCCACCTCCGGTTATCGACGCAAGCGATCTTCTGGACTGCCCCCATGCGACTGTACGTGCCTATTGTGAAGCGGTCGGGATTCCGTATATAGAAGGCGCCCTGTCCTGGGACAGCGGTGAGCGCCGGGAAGTAAGCTGGTATGACAAGGGGAGCTGGCACGAAAATCTTAAGTCAAGCACCGGGCTGGCGCCGCAGAAGACAGACTACGTCGATATCGCACACAACGACCGCCTGATGACAGCATATGACGCGTGCCGGCCGCATTACGAGGCCATGTATGAACACCGCCTCAAAATTACCGGCACCGCTTGACAGTGCCGCCGCAGAAATGATCTGACCCACGCCATGGCTGACCCTGCAGAAATAAAAGCAATTGTTGAAGAAATCCGCACCCTCGCCTTGCAGGCGGGCGCAGCCATCATGCGGATTTATGACATGAACTTTACGGTCGAGCACAAGGCGGACGAAAGCCCGATCACCGAGGCCGACCGTGCCGCCGACGCGATCATTGTCGCCGGCCTCGAAGCGCGGTTTCCGCATATTCCGGTGGTAACGGAAGAGCGTGCGCAGAGCCACTCGGAGGCCTCTGTCGTGGGCCGTTTCTTCCTGGTCGACCCCCTCGACGGCACTCGCGAATTCGTCAGCCGTAACGGCGAGTTCACAGTCAATATTGCTCTGATTGAAGATGGCAGGCCGGTGCTCGGCGTGGTCTATGCACCCGCAGCCGGACGCCTGTTTTACACCTCGCCGGACGGATCGGCCGTCGAAGAGCCCGCCCCCCTGGACAGCGGAAATACGCATGCAGGTCATCCGGTCAGCGTGCGTTGCGCAGACAATGCCGCCTTATGCGTGGTGGCGTCCAGATCGCACCGCGATCAGGCGACCGATGACTATATCGCCAACTATGCGGTGGAGGCCTTCCACAGTGCCGGATCGTCTCTAAAGTTCTGCCTGATCGCTGCTGGAGAAGCCGATCTTTATCCGCGCCTTGGACGCACCATGGAATGGGATACGGCTGCCGGGCATGCGGTGCTGGCCGCCGCCGGCGGCCGGGTCGACCGGTTGGACGGCGAAGCGCTGCTCTATGGCAAGAGCGGTCTCGAGAACCCGCATTTCGTCGCCTATGCGCCAAGCGTCAACGTGCTGGCGTGCTAGGCCCTGTTGAGGATCATCGTTGCAGCGTCGGTTTGTCCAGATTGGTCCGGTTTGGTGATGTGAGGAGGAAGGACGTGCTTGGCATATTCGACGACGAATGTCGCGAAACCGGGCCAATCTGGTCAAATCCCGAAGGGATGCGGCCCATTTGGGCGCTGGACAGCGTTGCTCAAGGCTTGAAGTGGCCAACACTACGGCGCCTTTCGCGCCTTGCCAGCGGTCAAATGGGCCACGCCGACGCTACAGTTATGACCCTCAACAGGCCCTGATCCATGCTGACCCACCTGCAAGCCCTGGAAGCCGAAAGCATTCACATCATGCGCGAGGTTGCGGCAGAAGCCCGCAAACCGGTGATGCTGTATTCCATCGGCAAGGACTCAGCCGTCATGCTGCATCTGGCGATGAAGGCGTTCTATCCGTCGAAACCGCCGTTCCCCCTGCTGCATGTGGACACCACCTGGAAATTCGCCGAGATGATCGCCTTTCGCGACCAGACGGTGAAGCGGCTCGGGCTTGACCTTCTCGTGCATATCAATCCGCAGGGCCTGGAACAGGGGATCGGCCCGTTCAGCCATGGCTCGGCGGTGCATACGGACATCATGAAGACGCAGGCGCTCAAGCAGGCGCTCGACGAACACGGTTTTGACGCAGCCTTCGGCGGCGCCCGGCGCGACGAAGAAAAATCGCGCGCCAAGGAACGTATCTTTTCATTCCGGTCCAAGGCACACCGCTGGGATCCGAAAAACCAGCGCCCGGAACTGTGGAACGCCTACAACACCCGCATCAACCGCGGCGAAAGCATCCGCGTGTTCCCACTCTCCAACTGGACCGAACTCGACATCTGGCAGTATATCCATCTGGAGAACATTCCCATCGTGCCGCTCTATTTCGCTGCCGAACGGCCGGTGGTCACGCGCGGCGGCACCATGATCATGGTGGACGATGACCGCATGCCGCTGGAGCCGGGCGAAGTGCCCGAAACCCGGATGGTGCGCTTCCGCACGCTGGGCTGCTATCCGCTCACCGGAGCCATTGCATCCACCGCCACCAGCCTGCCCGAAATCATCCAGGAGATGCTGGTTGCCAATACATCGGAGCGCGAGGGCCGGGTGATCGACCACGACCAGGCGGCGTCCATGGAGAAGAAAAAGCAGGAGGGCTATTTCTGATGCGCCCGCCCGCCGACATTCAGCCGCAGGAGGTTCTGGACTACCTCAAGGCCCAGGAGGCCAAGACACTGTTGCGCTTCCTCACCTGCGGCAGCGTCGACGATGGCAAAAGCACGCTCATCGGCCGCTTGCTGTATGATTCGAAACTGCTGTTTGAAGACCAGCTCGCGGCATTGGACGTGGCGGCGGGCAATGGCCAGGCAGGCGTACCCGACCTGGCCTCCCTGGTGGACGGTCTGCAGGCCGAACAGGAGCAGGGCATCACCATCGATGTGGCCTACCGGTTCTTCGCCACAGAGACCCGCAAGTTCATCGTCGCCGACACGCCCGGCCACGAGCAGTACACCCGCAACATGGCCACCGGTGCGTCGACCGCAGATCTTGCTGTAATCCTGATCGATGCGCGCAAGGGCGTGCTCACCCAGACCCGGCGGCACAGCTATATCGCAAGCCTGCTGGGCATTCGCCACGTGATCCTGGCCGTCAACAAGATGGACCTTGTCGGCTATGGGCAAGACCGGTTCGACGACATCGTGTCGGATTATTTCGCCTTTGCACAGGCGCTGGGTTTCGCTGAAATCACAACAATCCCGGTGTCGGCCCTGAAAGGCGACAACGTCATCTCCGCCAGCACGCAGATGCCGTGGTACTCGGGGCCGTCGCTGCTTGAGCAGCTTGAGGCGGTGGACGTCGCACGCGATGTTCAAGACGCGCCCTTCCGGTTCCCGGTGCAGTGGGTCAACCGCCCCGATCTCGATTTCAGAGGTTATAGCGGCACCGTCACGTCCGGCAGCGTCCGGCCGGGCGACGAGGTCACAATACTGCCCTCGTTCAAGACCTCTCGCGTCGAGCGCATCGTGACCTTTGACGGCGATCTCGACGAGGCGTTTGCGGGACAGGCCATAACACTGGTGCTCGCCGATCAGGTGGATGTCAGCCGCGGCGACGTGCTCGCCTGTTCGGACGCACCACCCGAAATCACCGACCAGTTTGCAGCCCACCTGATCTGGATGCATGACGAGCCGTTGCTGCCGGAGCGTTCCTATCTTCTCAAGATGGCCAACCAGACCGTGCCCGCCGTGGTGACCGAGCTCAAGCATGTGGTCAACGTCAACACCATGGAGCAGCTGGCGGCGAAGACGCTCGAGCTCAACGAAATCGGGTTTTGCAACCTGGCGCTCGACCGGGCCGTAACCTACGAGCCCTACAAACAAACCCGCGAGCTTGGCGGCTTTGTTCTGATCGACCGCATTACCAACCAGACGGTTGGCGCCGGCATGATCGAGTTCGGCCTAAGACGCGCCACCAACCTGGTCTGGCAGGAGCTGTATATCGACAAGGCGCGGCGGTCTGTGATGAACAAGCAGCGCCCCTGCGTCCTGTGGTTCACCGGGCTTTCGGGCTCCGGCAAGTCGACCATCGCCAGCCTCGTCGAACGCCGCCTTCACGCGCTGACCCACCGCACCTATATCCTCGACGGCGATAATGTGCGGCACGGGCTCAACAAGGATCTCGGCTTCACCGATGTCGACCGGGTGGAGAACATCCGCCGGGTGGCCGAGGTCTCGTCCCTCATGGTCGATGCCGGCCTGATCGTGCTGGTGTCGTTCATATCGCCGTTCCGCAACGAACGGCGGCTGGCGCGCGACATGCTGGGCGAGGGCGAATTCCTGGAGATCTTTGTCGACACGCCGCTGGAGGTCTGCGAGGCGCGCGACCCGAAGGGGCTTTACGAGAAAGCGCGGGCCGGTGACATCAAGAACTTCACCGGCATCGATTCGCCTTACGAAGTGCCGGAACAGGCGGATATCACCGTCGACACGACAACACTGTCGCCGGAGGCCGCAGCAGAACACGTGGTGGCCGTCCTCAAGGACCGCAAGCTGATCGAGTGACGGTCGAGCCGGGCGAAGACAATTCCGACCGGACTTTCACGGGACGGTAGGCGGCGCTGATTTCACTCCGGTTGTCTTACCTCTTTCCCGGTAGATCACATACAGCCCGCTGGCCACGATGATGATACCGCCGGCGATGGTCCAGCGGTCGGGAAACTCACCGAAAATCACATATCCGTTGACCATGGCCCAGACCAGCATGAGATAGTTGAACGGCTGGAGCAGCGAGGCCGGTGCGGCCTCCAGCGCCTTGATCAGGAGAAAATGGCCCACGGTTCCGGCAAGCCCCAGGGCGACCATCATGGCAAAATCAAGCGGTTCGGGATCCTGCCAGAAAAACGGCCCGACGACGGTGAGGATCACAGCGCCCACCGAGGCCATATAGAGCAGCAACGTTTCACCGTCATCGTCGCGGCTGGCGATGCGGGTGAGAACGCTGTAGAGCGCGTAGCAGAACGCCGCCGCGAGGATCGCCAGTGCGGCCGGCTGCAATACGGTCAGGCCTGGCCGCAGGATCAAAAGAACGCCGGCAAAGCCGGTGCAGACCGCCGCCCACCGGCGCGCGCCCACCTTCTCCGACAGGATGAGAGCTGAAAGTGCGGTGGCAAACAACGGTGCACAGGCGACAAGCGCGTGGGCATCAGCCAGCGGCACCACCCGCACCGCATAGGCGAAACCGCTCAGCGACACCATGATGACCAGCGAACGCAGGATCTGCAAATAGGGACGCCTGGCCCTGAAGACCGTTCTCAAAGGCCGCGTCCGCGCCGAAAGGGAAAGCGCGAAAGCAGCGAAGAACAGATAGCGCACCCACAGGATCTGCTGCACCGGATAGGATTGCACCAGCTGTTTGGTCAGGGCGTCCTGGATCGAAAACACCAAGGTCGCTATTACCATCAGGGCGATGCCCCTGGCAGCATTGTCGATCTTGACCGGTGCGTTCATGCGGCGGCTATACGGCATTCAGAGACGGGGCGGTATCTGCTAATGCAGCGCCTGCAAAATAAACCCACCTCATGCTCGAAGCATGGACGACGAATTCCAGAGTGTGTCGCCCACCCTTCGAGACAGCGCTTCGCGCTTCCTCAGGGTGAGGTCATTGGTGTTGCGAAGCGGAGCGAGGGCTTTCGCGGGAATGACGGGGCGTCGGTTCGGATGCGGATGGTCAGCTTTTGT
>JAJFHM010000077.1 GCA_021775625.1 Hyphomicrobiales bacterium
CCGTCAATCGGACCGTCCAAAGACTTCAGCGCCGCATCGAAGCACTCCGCGCCCAGTTGCTCTTCCCGGCGGCAGTAGATCGACTTCGCCGTTTCCGTCGCCATCTCCGGATGAGCCTGTAAGGTCAGAACATTCTCGCCGATCTGCATCATCGCAACCGGGCAGGTTTCATTCGACGCCAGAACTTCAGCATGGTCGGGCGCCACCGCCACGTGATCGGCGTTTGAGCTGAGAATGCGGAAGCAGTCCAGCGATGGATCCATCCACGGTTTGGCGTTCATCACGCGATAGGGTTTGACGCCGGCGTTCCACCCGGTCGGCGACCGCTCGACGCGGCCACCATATGCATCTGCGATCAACTGGTGGCCGAAACACACGCCGAGCAACGGACGGTGAACTGCCGCCTCGACAATGAACTCTTGTGCCGCACGCATCCAGTCTGCCTGCTCCAGAACGCTCGCCGCCGAGCCGGTGACCAGATAGCCATCGCATTCGTCAGCCGAGCCCGGCACCGTACCGCCATGGGTGGGATACCGCCTGAAGGTGAGCGCCCGTTCTGATTGTTCCGGCAGTGCGCGCACGAACCAGTCGCCGATGTCGCCGTGCTCGGCAACAAAATCAGGATGTGCCTGTCCAGCTTCAAGTATGCCTAATGTGAAGGAAATGGTGCTTGCCTCCGTTGCGCCGACAGTTGATCCGAACATGCGGTCCACACACACACGAAACTGCCAGCAATTCGGTGTCCGGCGCAACCATTGTGTCAGTCCGCGATATTGATCCGAGCGCGGTTACCATAAAGCCCGCCACACCAGATAAATCCCGACCAGGACCAGGGCCGCGAAGAACAGTGTGCGAAACTGGTCTTCCGATATGCGCGAGCGGTAGCGCGCGCCGAGGAGAAACCCGATACCGGTCGGCACGGTGGCTGCGGCTGACAGCACCAGCAAGTCTGCGGGCAACAGGCCGCGCCCTGAAAACGAGAGCGCCATCGCCACCGTGATCGCTGCAAAGGTAACCCCCATTGCCTGTACCATGGCGTCACGGCCAAAGCCCAAGGCCTGAAGATAAAGAATGCCAGGAACGATGAAGGTGCCGGTCATGCCGAACATGATGCCGCCGACGGTTCCGGCAATGGGCGAATAAATCTGCTCCCGCGCACCGGGAGGCGGTATCTGCGGACCAATCAGGCTTATACCCGAATAAACAATCAGTACGACGCCGAGCAGTGCAAGCAGCAGGTTCGCATCTGCTCCCGCCAGCACACCGACCCCGACCCAGGTCCCGATGCAGCCCGCCACCAGATAGCTCCACAAGCGTTTCAGGACGTGCTTGAAGTGCGGCCCCGCCAGCCCCTGCCACACATTGGCGATAATACAGGGAACAACGATCAGCGCCATGGCGGCCTTGAGCCCGAGAGGTGCAGCGAGGAACGCCAGCACGACCACCGGTATGCCGAGCCCCAGCGCCCCTTTGACAAAACCTGCGCAAAGAAAGGCGATAGCGACAAGGCCAATGATCTCAAGGCTCCACATGGCGCGCAGAGATATCAACTCTCAGCGAATGTGCAATGACGCAATGTCACAATGTCGCGCAACGGGATCGCCCTCCTCTGAACGCATATGCTAGTCATATTAGTTCCATATGGTTTGCAGACACTGGACAACGCGGAATGAAACTTACTCGGCGAAATTTCCTCGAAAGCAGCCTGGCGGCAACGGTCGTGCTTTGCGCCGTGCCGCCGGCCGGCGCGGCCACCGGCCGGGCGTACAATCTGGAGCTCCGGCCGGGGACGGCTCAGCTGGTGGAAGACCCGTCCGTCCTCACGAACATCTGGGGGTTTGATGGCAAGGTACCGGGACCGATCCTGCGCGCCAGGCAGGGACAACCGCTCTCGATCGCCGTCACCAACCGGCTTGCGCAACCCACCTCGGTTCACTGGCACGGGTTGCGGATCGCCAATGCCATGGACGGCGTGCCCGGGCTCACCCAGGAACCGATAGCACCCGGCGAGGCCTTCACCTACCGGTTCATCCCGCCGGACGCCGGCACCTATTGGTATCATCCCCACCAGCGGGCCTGGGAGCAGGTTGCCCGCGGCCTCTACGGCGCCCTCATTGTGGAAGAAGACAGCGCACCCGACGTCGATCATGACATGCTGGTCATCGCCGATGACTGGTATCTGGGAGACGACGGCGCCATCGACGAAAAGTCATTCGGCAATCTCCATGACTGGTCCCACGCCGGCCGGATGGGCAACATCCTCACCCTTAACGGCAAACCCTACGAGCATCTCGAAGTGTCGGCCGGCGACCGCATCAGGTTGCGCCTCATCGGCACCACCAATGCCCGCGTTTTACAGCTGGCAATCCCGGATCTGCGGCCGTGGATCGTCGCCCATGACGGCCATCCGGTCACCCCTTACCTTGCATCCAGCGACGGCGTTGAGCTGTCTCCCGGGCAAAGAACCGACCTGATCGTCGATGTGCGGGGCAAGCCTGGCGACAAGATTCCAATCGTTGAGTTGAGCGCCGGCGACAAGCTGGTTGCAGGATACATTGTCATCGGCAAAGGCGCACCGAAAGCCCGCCGCACAAAGGCAACGCCCGACGCCCTCGCGGCCAACCCGGTGGCGAAGCCGGCAGCCGTCGCCGACCAGACCGTCAACCTGACCATGACCGGCGGCGCCATGCGGTTCCTCGCATCGGCGCAGTTCAAGGGCGAACAGCTTGACGGGCGCACGCTCGCTCTCGATCACGGCCAGGCCTGGGCCTTCAACGGCGTCTCCGGCATGCCGGCATCACCCCTGTTCACCGCCCGGCGCGGTGAAACCATCAACCTCAAAATGCGCAATGACACATTGTGGCAGCACAACATTCACCTGCACGGGCATCACTTTGTGGAGCTGTCGCGGCATGCGCCGGGCGATGATGGCGCCCGCACGGTCACCACCGACAGGGCCGATGCCTTCCAGGACACGATTCTGATGCAGTCTGATGAACAATCGGAAATTTCGTTTGTCGCCGACAATCCGGGCAAGTGGATGATCCACTGCCACATGCTTGAGCATCAGGCGAGCGGCATGGCCACCTGGTTTGAAGTCACCTGAAGACGACTATGCACTAGATCGTTTCACGTTTATATGGAATCGCTTTGACCGGGTTTTCACGTCTTCTGGCAAGGCACGGTGCACGCCGTGGTCTGGCTGACCACAAGTGGGCCGTAACGCAGTCAGAAGGCGTGAAAACCCGGCCTTCGGTGGCCCAAATCGGCCCGTCGGCCGCGTTGCGGCGCTTGCCCGATGCACCGCATCGCGCTTCGCACCGCGCCTTGCCGAGCGAACCGATTTGGACCATCAAACGGTTCCATATGAACGTGAAGCGATCTAGGCCACGCCCAGCTTGGTCTTCAGATCCGTGCTCGAGGTGGTGTACTGAAACACCAGACGCTCATCGGGATAGATATAGTGAAACGCATGGTGCGCCATCAGCGCCGCCTCGTGGAAACCCGACAGGATCAGCTTCAGCTTGCCCGGATAGGTGCCGATATCGCCGATGGCGTAGATCCTCGGTATTGAGGTCTCGAATTTCTCCGTGTCGACCGGAATCACGTTTTGCTCAAGATTGAGCCCCCAATCCGCAATCGGCCCGAGCTTCATGGTCAAACCGAAGAACGGCAGCAGCGTATTGCAGGTAGCGGTGATTTCCTCGCCGGCCTTGGTCTTGATGTTGACGCCTGAAAGGGTCGCACCATCGCCTTCAAGACTGGTGACCTGGCCGATATGGAAGGTGACTTTGCCTTCATCCACCAGTTTGTGCATGCGCGACACCGAATCTGGCGCAGCGCGGAATTCTTCGCGCCGGTGCAGCAGCGTCATGCTCCTGGCCAGAGGCTGCAGGTTCAAGACCCAGTCAAGCGCACTGTCACCGCCGCCGACAACCAGAATGTCCTTGTCCCGGAACTGCTCCATTTTGCGGATGGAATAGAAAACCGATGTGCCTTCATATTCATCGATGCCCGGGATCGGCGGCTTCTTCGGCTGAAAACTGCCGCCACCGGCAGCAATAACGATAATCTTGGTCTCGAAAACCAGTTCCCCATCGGTGGTCAGCCGCCAGGTTTCATCGTCAATCTTTTCGAGCGAAGTGATCATGTAAGCGTGATGGAACTGAGGATCGAACGGCTTGATCTGATCCATCAGATTGTCGGTCAGTTCCTGACCGGTCACCACCGGAAAAGCCGGAATGTCATAGATCGGCTTTTCCGGATAGAGTTCCGCACATTGTCCGCCGGGCTTATCGAGAATGTCGACCACATGACATTTGATGTTGAGCAAGCCGAGCTCGAACACTGCGAACAGGCCGCAAGGTCCGGCCCCAATGATCACCGCATCCGTGGAAATTACAGAATTCGACATGGCCGTATCCGACCTCCATCCAAATCAAGGAATGCTCCGGTCCTCAGCTCCGCGAGGAGCCCGTCAAGTCGCCGGTGTTCTAAAACTGCTGTTCAGGAAGACGAACCACCAGTCCGTCCAGTTCATCCGACACCGTAATCTGGCACGACAATCGGCTGTTTTCGCGAACGTCAAAGCCGAAGTCGAGCATGTCTTCTTCCATCTCTTCCGGCTTGCCGACGATCCCGGTCCACTTTTCGTCGATATAGACGTGACACGTAGCACAGGCGCACGCCCCGCCGCATTCCGCATCGATGCCGGGGATCATATTCTTGATCGCCCCTTCCATCACGGTCATACCGTTCTTGGCATCGATCTCGTGCGCCGTGCCGTTGAACTCAATATAGGTGATTTTGGCCATATGACCTTTGTCCCGAACGTGAAATCCGGACCGCAACAGGTCGGGTGTGCCGAACCGGATGCGGAACGGCGCTTGCTATAGTCGAAAACCTAACGCAACGCAACGCCCGTACAGCGTCTGCGTTTGGCGGCGTGCTTCAGTGTGCTCGAATGTTGCTCTAGATCGACACAGAGGTTCTGACTCTTTGATAGGCTCGAACCACGGCACTTTTCTGCCAAAAAAAGGCAAACCTCAACTCGTCAAAACTTCTGTGTCGAGGAACTAGTGCTCGGCCAGAAGACTTTCGATAAACCCGTTGGCCTCATCGATGGTATCGCAAAGCGTCTCCACCAACACGGCCTTTTCTCCGCCGGCGTTCTTGCCGGAGAGATGCTCCAGAGACACCACGACATCAGCCACCTGCCAGGCACCGATGCCACGCGCCGAGCCCTTGAGCGTATGGGCGGCTTCGCACCACGTCTGCTTGTCGGCCGCATTCCGCAAACGGTCCAGATAGATGAGAGACTGTTTGGTAAAGAGCGTCAGCACTTCGCGCTCAAGCGCGCGGTTGCCCATGGTGTATTTTGCCAGATGCACCAGATCTACCGGACGGCCGCCATCCTCTTCGTCGCACCCCGCGTCGATCGCGACAGCTTGATTTCCCCGTGTCATTTTCCTGCTCTCAATTTGAAGACGTTAAATCGCGAACAGGCTATCGCAACCGCCATACCATTCGGTTAACTGACAGGGTTTCCAGAGCGTTACTTTTGCGCGGCGCCGGCCTCCGACACGATCGCACGCCCCTGTTCGGTGAGCTTGCACACCTGCCAGTCGGGTTTGTGCGGATTGGAAATCCACGGTTCCGCCCAGCCGTGGTCGATACACGAGCGGATGGTTCTTTGATTGAACCTGGCACCGTTCTCGTCGAACAAAGGCAGCTTGCCGCCGGGCTGGTCGACCCCGCGTCTCAGGTAATCGCGCTGCACCCTGCTCGGCAGAACCTGCGTCGACATGTCTTCATGTCGGCCACCGGCGCTGTCATTCAGCAGCCCGGGCCGGCCGACTTTAACTAAGTTCGGCATAACTCCGTATCAAATCACTGGTTTGTATTGGTCGGCAAGCAAAAATCCGTTATTCTCCCCAACAGCTTTCCTTCGGGAGGGCGCAGGAGGCCAACAACTCGTTTCGACCGTAAAATTGGTGTGTAATCGCGTGCGTAATTGTCACCCGGCGGCACAATTCCGCCATCTTTGCGGGTGAACACTTGGCTGTGCGGTTAACCAAGTTTGAGAATACGAACGGCGAACCGTCTGGTTTTGCTGCATAAATGTAGGACAGGTGCGAATCGACGTCGGTTCGCGGTACTGGTGGCACATGTGTACTGAGTTCGGTAGCGTGTTGTTGTCAGTAAGTGGCGGGAAGCGTGAATTATGGCAAGTAGACTGGAGTCCAGAAAGTCCTCCGCGAGAAAATCATCCAGCAAGGCGGTGGACCGAAAAGATGCGCAGGCCGAGAGTGCCCATAGCCGTTCGGTAAGACCCGAAGGCGAAGGCAGGCCGCAGCACCCGGCAGGCAGGCGCCCGCCGGAAGCCCCGGTGGCCCGTCCAGCGAACGAAAATGAACCTTCGACAGCTGCCCTGATCAGTGGCTTGAAGCGGCGGCCGTCAGCCGCACCCTTCTTCCTCGCCTCGCTCGTCACAGTGCTCTGGTTCATCGCCTATGTGGCCTATCTCGTCGGCCTCTATGGCGCCGAAGCCGAACGGCTCGGCAGCTTCGGTCAGGTCCTGTCGCAGGTCCCGGTGCAGGAAATTGCCGTGATCGTCGTCATGTCGATACTTCCGGTTCTGCTGGTCTGGTCGATCAGCTACCTGATCTGGCGCGCCCAACAGATGCGCCATGTGTCGCAAGCCCTGGTTCAGACTTCGCTGCGCCTCATCCGGCCCGAAGATGTCGCCAATGAAGGTTTCGCCACCATCGGACAGGCGGTTCGCCGTGAACTCGGCCAACTGGTCGGCGGCGTTGAACATGCCATCTCCCGTGCCGGCGAACTGGAAACCATCGTTCACAAAGAGATCAGCGCTCTTGAGCGCGCCTTCGGCGGCAACGAAGAGCGCATCAGAACCCTGCTCGACGGACTTGAGAAACAGCGCTCGGCGCTTGAAGAAGCGGGTTTTGTTCTCGGTTCGGAAGCAAATCCGCTGGTCAATCGTCTGGAACAGAACACGTCCACACTGCAGCAGATCATCGATTCCGCATCGACCACCCTGCACTCGCTTGAGACCGGCCTGAAGGAAAGCACCCACGAACTGGGCGGCGCCATCGCCGAGATTGCCCAGCAGGCCAGTGGAACCAGTGAGCAGATCGCCCAGCAAACCGGACGGCTCGAACAGATTTCAAACACCGTCCTGCAGGACATGCGCAAGTTCAACGAACAGTTGTCGGATCAGACCGAGTCACTGACCAAGACCACTGCAGCCCTGGAGAACTCCTCCACCGAATGGGCGCAGGAAGTTGAGCGTGTGTCGGGCAACGTCTCCGGTCAGATGCGTGACACGTCAACGGAGCTGACCCAACTGCTGCGCAATGCCAGCGGTGAGTTCGACGATGCCAATGCCGAATTGGTCAAGAATCTCGACACCACCAGTGAAAAGATCACCCAGCGTCTGCGCGACACCGGCACGGAGTTCACCTCCATGCTGCGCGGAGCGTCCGGCGAGTTCAGTGAAGCCAACGCCGAACTGGCCCGCCATCTTGACCGCACCACCGCAAAGCTCACCCAGCAGTTGCGCGATGTCGGCGGGGAAATGACCGAACTGTTGCAGAGCGGCAGCGGTGAAGTCGTCTATCAAATGAAGGAGGCCTCTCACGAAGTCACCGCGCAGGTTGAAAAGACCGGAACCGAGCTTACGCAGCACATTGAGATTTCGGGCGGTGCGGTGACGGAGAAACTCCTCAGCGCCAGCGGCGAATTCGTCCAGAATCTGGACCGCGCCCGCGAACAGGTGTTCGAGTATCTGGCCACCGCCAGCGGCGAAATGACCGATCGCGTGGAACACACCACGTCACGTGTCTTTGCCAAGCTGAAGGAAGCCAACGCGGAGATGAGCGAACGGCTGGAACAGACGTCGAGCCGTCTGTTCGCCCGTCTCGATCAGGCGTCCAGCGAAATGAACAACCGGCTGGAAAACACATCCGCACAGATTTCCGACAAACTCACCACAACCAGCACGGAAGTGTTCGAGCGGATCGGCGAAGCCGGCATGGAAATGAGCCGCCAGTTGACCGAACGCAGTTCGGAGATTGTCGACCGCATGTCATCGACCACGGGTGCCATCACGTCGCAACTGTCGGAAACCGGGCAACAGCTGTTCACGCAGATGGAGTCCACCAGTCAGCATGTGGCCAGCGCCATGGAGAACACCGGCGCCGAGATCCTCGGCCGCTTCGATAGCACCACCGCGCACATCGCGCAGACCCTGGATCAGGCCGGCACGCAGATGTCGTCGCAGCTTGACACAACCACCCATACGCTGACCGAACGCCTGGATGAGGCCAGCGCCCATCTCACCGGCCGTCTCGACAGCACCAGCAACAAGCTTGCTGATGCCCTGGAGCAGACCGGCTCCAACCTGTTCACGCGCCTCGACGAAACCTCTCAGACCCTGACCGATCGTCTGGACCAGTCCAGCTCCCAGGTCACCGGCCGTTTGGACTCCACCAACAAGCAGTTCGTCGAAAACCTCGAAGACGCCGCGGTACAGCTGTCGACGCATCTTGACGATGCCGCCGACCGCATCGGCAAGCGCCTTGAGCAGTCGAGCGAGCACATGTCCGGGTGGCTTGAGAACACCAGCGGCAAGATCTCGGACCGCCTGGGCACCGTCAGCGATCAGCTCGAATCCAGCGTTCAGGGCGTCAACCAGGAAATGGAGCGTGTGCTCCTGACCCGCGAAGAGACCCTCAACCAACTGGTCGAACGCCTTGCCAAGAAGTCGGAAGACGTCGACTCGCTGATGCGCAGCTATGTCGGCCTCATCGAAGACTCGCTGTCCACCGCCGAACACCGCGCCAATGCGGTGGCCGGTCTGCTCGCCGAAAACGCCGGCAAGACCACAGAGATCCTCCATACCGAACTGCAGCGTCTTGAAGACAGTGCGGGTTCCCAGGTGGACGATCTTTCCGGCCGCCTGCGCGAACGCTACGAAGAAGCCATGGGCGCCATGCGCGAGCTTCTTGAGTCCACCAGCCAAACCTTCAATGAAACGGCCGGCGAAATGCGCACTGTCACGCAGGATGTCACGCGCGAACTGGAGAACGCCCGTTCCGAGTTCAAGCACGCCATGTTTGAATTGCCGAGCGAAACCCGCGACAACGCAGATGAGATGCGCAAGGTCGTGTCGGATCAGATCAGCGCGCTGACCGCGCTCGCGGACGTCGTCAAGCGCCACGGCGCAACGGTCGACGTTTCCGGCCCCGGTGTCGTGGAACAGGCAGAGCAGTCAACCCGCCGGGCCGCCGGTGCCAGCCGTGCTCCCGCAACCCCCGCAAGGCGCCTGCAAAACGCACCACCGGCGGAAGCCAAACCCGCCCCGGCCAACCGTGCGCCTGCAAAGGCCAACAGCACTGCGCCGGAACGGGCGGAAAAGATCCCCCTTCCAGACCTCCTTAAGTCTACGCCGCGCGGCGGTGACAAGACGCTTCCGGCCTTGTCCGAGAACGTTGCAGACGTCAAGGACGCAGGCAACAAGCGCCCCGGAACACCGAGCGTTCCAAGATCCGCGCTGCATATCGTGGAAAGCCTCAATTCGCTGTCCGTGGATCTGGCAAGGACACTTGATCCGGAGAAGCATCCCGAATTCTGGGAACGCTACAAGAAGGGTGAGCGCAATGTCTTCACCCGCCGGATCTACAGTTTGCGCAGCCAGAAGATGTTCGAAGAGATCGTCAAACGGTATCGCCAGGAGCCCGAATTCCGCTCTGACGTTGACCGTTACATTAAAGACTTCGAGCGGCTTCTTGACACGGTATCCGAGAACGACCGCGAGACTGGTGGTGTCGACACCTATCTGGCGTCGGAAACCGGCAAAGTCTACCTGATGCTGGCGCACGCGAGCGGCCGGATCAGCTAGAGCTTTTCCACGAGGCACACCAAACAACAAGAGCCGCCCGGGCACTGGCATCGGGCGGCTCTTTTCTGTTAGGGGTATTAAAGAAGGCCGCACCGGCGGCCGCTTGAGCATGGTCCGGCCACACTGGACGATGCTCCCGGAATTCACTGGAGGCGGCACCATGGAAATCGAACATCCTTACCTAATGTTTCTCGGCGACGCGCGCGATCAACTCGCAGCCAAGACCGCACAGGGCATCGTCGACTGGCGCAAGGACTGGTGCCTTGGACAGATGCGGCTCGAAGGCTGCAATGCAGACATAGGTCTCAGCGATATGGCTATAGACGAGGCCGTGCAACGCGGGGCCCGGACATTGGTGGTCGGTGTAGCCAACGCCGGCGGCGTGCTTCCGGATCATTGGGTCGATACCATTGTGGAGGCATTAAATGCCGGTCTTAGCGTGGCAACAGGTCTTCACACCCGCCTCTCCTCGGTCCCCCGCATTGCGGCAGCCGCTAAGGCCAATAGCGGCCAGCTGCACGACGTCCGCTTCTCCGATCAGAAGTTCGATACCGGCAAGGGGCACAAACGCTCCGGCAAACGCCTTTTGACCGTTGGCACCGATTGTTCCTGCGGCAAGAAATACACCGCGCTCGCGATGGAGAAGGAAATGCGCGCGCGCGGCCTCAACGCCGATTTCTGTGCCACCGGACAGACCGGCGTCTTCATATCGGGCCGGGGCATTTCGATCGATGCGGTGGTTGCCGATTTCATATCCGGTGCGGCGGAGTGGCTCTCGCCGGACAATGACGCCGATCATTGGGATGTGGTCGAAGGACAGGGATCCTTGTTTCATCCCTCTTTCGCCGGGGTATCCATGGGCTTGTTGCACGGTTCACAACCCGATGTATTTGTGGTTTGCCATGAGCCGACGCGCGCAATCATGCGCGGCGTGGAGACCCCGCTGCCAACCATCCAGCAGGTCATCGACCAGACCATTGCGAGCGGTTCACTGACCAATCCCAACATCCAATGCGTTGGTCTTGCGGTGAACACCATTGCCCTCGACGATGCTGCAATGGGGCGTTGTCTCGCCGAGCTTTCAGAGCAATATCGATTGCCGGCATCCGATCCCATGCGCGGCGGCGTATCCGCCATCGTCGATGAGCTGATCTCCCGCTCCAGCACCTGACCTGACAATGACCCTCCAAGTCGATGTCTCCCATGAGAGTTGGCCCATCGCCGGCAGCTTCCGCATATCCCGTGGTGCGAAGACCACCGCGGAAGTCGTGCTCGTTGAGCTGAGCGACGGCGACGCAATTGGGCGTGGCGAATGTGTCCCCTATGCCCGGTACGGCGAAACGGTCGAAGGTGTCATCGCGACAATAAACGGACACTCAGACGCACTTGCACACGGCATCACGCCCCGAGAACTGCTGTCGCTCATGCCGCCCGGTGCCGCCCGCAATGCGGTGGACTGCGCGCTGTGGGACCTTGCGGCCAAGATATCCGGCATCCCTGCATGGCAAGCCGCCGGGCTCGACCATATGGCGCCGCTCGTCACGGCCTATACGCTCAGCCTAGATACCCCAGACGCTATGGCCAAGGCCGCAGCAGAAGCCGCACAGCGCCCGTTATTGAAAATTAAGCTCGGGCAGGACGGCGACGCCGAACGCCTGCGCGCAATCCGTGCCGCAGCACCCGCGACCCGGCTCATCGTCGACGCCAATGAAGGCTGGAACAAAGCAATCATTGAAGAGATGTTCTCCGTTTGTGCCGAAACCGGGGTCGAACTGGTCGAACAGCCCCTGCCCTCCAGCGATGATGCCGCGCTTGGGGAAATCACCCGGCCCATACCGGTTTGCGCGGATGAATCCGCCCACGGCCTGGCGGGCCTGCGCGACATCGTAGGACTCTATGACGCCATCAACATCAAACTCGACAAGACCGGCGGCCTCACCGAGGCGCTTGCCCTGAGTTCCGCCGCGCGGGCTGAGGGTCTTACCATTATGGTCGGCTGTATGCTTGCCACTTCGCTTGCAATGGCCCCGGCAATGATTGTCGGCCAGCACGCCTCGGTGGTCGACCTTGACGGGCCCTTGTTGCTCGCAAAGGATCGGGATCCGGGGATCACGTTCGATGGCAGCAACATGGTGCCGCCACCGCCGGACCTTTGGGGTTAGATCGCTTCACCTTCATACGGAAAGGTATGAAGGTGAAGCGATTTAAGGCGAACACTCTTTGGCATGTATCAGTTCACCACCGCGCCAGCGAACAGCAACATAGGCTGCGAAAGCCGTGCCCGACAGACCGAGCCCCGCCATCGCGAAATACCCAAGCACCCCGTAGGCGGCGTAAAGCGCGCCCGCACCCCACACGGCGATTGCCATCACAATTCCACCGGCAACAGCCGAGTGCACCCCCTGCACCGTTGCATGAACGTGCTGCGGGGCTGCGCGGGCAATGAAATGCATGGCGCCCAGATGCGTTGCACCGAACGTCAAGGCATGGCTCACCTGAATTGCAATAAGCCAGGCAACGCCCGGATCCAAGGCCGTCAGACACCAGCGCACGACGGCGGCGGTTCCCCCCAAGATGATCAGCCCGACCGGCCCGGCAGTGTTGAGCGATCTTTGTGCAAAAATGAACAGCACAACCTCGGCAATGACCCCAGTGGCCCAAAGCGCCCCGATCACATCATCAGCAATACCTGCCTCCTGCCACTGCAGCGTGCCAAACCCGTAGTAGAATGCGTGACTGGCCTGGATCAGGCTGGCGGCACAGAGAAACGCCAAAAACACGGGATGGCGCAGCACCGGCAGGGCATCACCGAAACGGATCTTCAGTCGCGGAGAGCCCTTCTTTTCTCCGCTGCGCGGCAACCAGAAAGAACTCGCTGCCATAAGGAGATAAGAGCCGACCAGCATCCAGATTATGAAATCGGCACCGGTGATCCCCAGCGCGTAACCGCCGCCGACACTGCCCGCAATGAAGCTTAAGGATCCCCACAGCCGCGTGCGCCCGTAATCCGCCCCGCCGGCCTCGCTTTCTGTGACCGCCAGAGTTTCCATAAGCGGCAGGATCGGAGTCCACACGATCGACGCCAACGCGGCCAGACACAGGATCGCAACAAACCCCGAAGCCACTGACAAAAGCAGCATGGTCAACAGTGCGGCACAGGACAGGCCGATCAGAACGCTGCGCCGATCGCCCAACCGGTCAGCGAGAAACGAAAACGCCGGTCCAGAGCCGATTCGCACGGCCATCTGGAAGGCAAGCACGGCACTGATTTGTGCAACATCCAGGCCCTGCTCCCTGAGCCAAACAGGAAAGAACGGCAAAAATATTCCAAGGCCAAGGAACAGCGCTCCGTAAAACAGGCTAAGGCGTAAGCCCGCGGAAAGCACCGTACCCGCCAATTCGGATTGCTCAGCGTCCTTACGCACCCACCGCCCCTTTTCCCATGTCGTTTACGATCTAAACAAATCGCTAACCAATATCTAGAATAGTTACAGCCTGATTCGTTGGGGCTGACGCAAAGTCCGAAATCCCGGTTGACTGCGATTGATGTGTTTATGAGCAAAAACCTGCACCCGATCACCGAGGCTGACTTCGATGCCATCGAAGCTGCTGTCATGGAAACCGAACGTGGCCGCTGGTTCCTCGCGCAATTCGCCGACCGAAATCGCAACTCCGACACAACCGTTTTGCTCGATGCCATCAAAAAGCTCGAGAATTCGGTGCAGGATAACCAGGCCGTCACTGCAGCAAACGTTGGCGATCAGGTTCGTTTCGATCTGGTGGAAATGGCAGCCGCAATCGCCCAGACAAAACGCGAGATCTCAGCGCTTCGTCCCGAAGGCGACGATAATGGTGGTATCAACATCGCCACCGAAGAACTGGACGCCATCGTCACCTCCACTGAAACCGCCACACAGGAAATTCTTGAAGCGGCCGAAACGGTCCAGGAACTCGCCTGGACCATGCGTGAGGACGGGATCGCAGAAACCTATTGCGAACAGATAGATAACCTGGTCACGTCGATCTACACCGCGTGCTCATTTCAGGACATTACGGGCCAGAGAACATCCAAGGTCGTGTCCGTTCTGCGCTATCTGGAAGAGCGTCTTGAAGCGATGCGCCATATCTGGGGCGAAGACGACTTGGCATCCGATGCATCTGAGCCAGATTCCGAAGCACGACCGGACGCGCACCTTCTCAACGGTCCGCAACTGGATCACGATGCACATTCTCAAGATGACATCGACCTCATCATGGTTTCAAGCGAGAGCTGTGATGACCCCGCCCAGACAATTGAATTGGGAGACGCTCTCGACGACGAGGATCCAGGAGAGCTCGTTTTCGAGGAAGATGCCATCGAGTTCGAAGGCGCCGACGCATTCGATATCGTCGAAAACGATGATCCGGATGAACTCATATTCGATGCATCAGATGTCGAAGAAACCGCCGAATCACCCAAAGGCCGGATCATAATGGTCCGCAAACCGAGTGTCGGCGACGCGCCGGTATCGGAAGACCCTGAAGACGATGAAGCGCCCGAACCGATATCCTCAGACATGGACGATCGTGAGGCGGTGCAACTCGCCGACATCAGCGCAAACGACATCACCGCCTTGTTTACGTAAACTGATCCCGCTCTTGCCCGAGCCCGTTGCCATCCCCATTTACGCGGGATGCGAAAAGACACTGACGCGCTTGCGAAGTCGGGGATGCAAATTTTCCTCGGACCCCGTCCAGGCAAGAAATCGTTCAATGCCCTGAATGAGCTGAACCTCACCCATTGTTGCACATTATTGAGTGCGCGTGAGGACGCACAAGCCATTGAAAAGATTTGCAATAAACTGGAATGTCAGTGGGTCTGGCTACCGATGGAAGGCGGTCGGCTGGAGATCCTCAGGGAAACCGACATAGGCGGGCAGGTTCGAACCCTTTCAGACGCGATTGCCGGGGTTGTGGCGCCCCGGGTCTATTTCCATTGCTCCGCCGGCATCCACCGCACCGGGTTTTTTACTTTCCTTCTGCTGCGCCTGACGGGAATGGACCACACCCAAGCGCTTGTCGAACTGGCGCGCTTAAGACCGGTGACAGCAGAACAAGTCGGTGAAGACCGCATCAGCCTGGCCGACGAAATGGCTCAGCGGATTTTGTGCTCTAACTAGCGCGCAGGATCGAGCAGAACTGATCTGTGTCGATATTGCCGCCGGAGAGCACGATTCCCACCGTTCTGCCTTTGGCATCGACTTTGCCGGCCAGCAACGCCGCCAGGGCAACGGCGCCGCCTGGTTCGACCACCAGTTTCAGCACCCGGTAGGCGTAGGCAACCGCATCGCGAACCTCATCGTCGGTGACCACGAATGCGCCTTTCAGACATTTGCGGTTGATCTCGAATGTAAGCTCACCCGGTTGCGTGGACAGCAACGCATCGCAGATCGAGCCATCTGCCCTCTCATTGGCAACACGCTCGCCCGATTTCAACGAGCGGGCATGATCGTCAAACCCTTCCGGTTCCACCACACAGACTTCGGTTGACGGCGACATGGCCTTGAAGGCGAGATTGATCCCGGCGATCAGGCCGCCGCCGCTGCACGGCACCAGCAGCACATCGAGATCCGCATCGCGGCGTCTCGCCTCGGCAGCAAACTCCAATCCAACAGTGCCCTGACCCGCAATGACATGGCGATCGTCATAAGACGGCACCAGAACGCTTCCGCGCTCATCGGCAATGCTTTCGGCAATCGCGCGGCGATCCTCGCTGCGGCGGTTATAGGTCACCACCGTTGCCCCATAGCCTTCCGTATTGGTGCGCTTAACAGCCGGTGCATCGTCCGGCATCACGATCACTGCGGGCAGGTTCTGCAATTGCGCTGCCGCAGCCACCCCCTGAGCGTGGTTCCCGGAAGAAAACGCCACGACGCCTTGCGGATGGCGGTCTGCGTCGAGTTGAGAGATCCGATTGAAGGCGCCGCGAAACTTGAACGAACCGGTGCGCTGCAGCATCTCCGGTTTTATCAGGACACGGCCGCCGGTTCGCGCATTGAGATCGGGGGCCTCGAGCAGCTGGGTAAGGCGCGCCTGGCTGGCAATTCTGCGGGATGCCTGCTCGACATCCGCAAAGGTCGGTAACACGTGCGATTGCATTGCATCGCCCTTCGGTGGAGGGTTTGAAGCTCTATGATAGCACGGGAAGTGGTTTCGCCCACTGCACTGCAGCGCTCATCCCCAAAATTGATGATTTCAGGAGAGCGGAACAATTCCGGCGTGCCGCACAAAGCGGCCTTGTCGCACCTGCACTCCTGGGGCATATCATGGCCACGGAACATAATAAGGAACAGTGCGTCATGGATCTGGGCATCAAGGGCCGCAAGGCAATCATTTGTGCGTCAAGCCGGGGACTGGGCCGTGCCTGCGCAACCGCATTGGCGGAAGCAGGCGTTGATGTTGTGATCAACGGCCGCGACCAGGCCACCTTGGAGGCGACAGCCAGTGACATCCGCAAACAGACCGGCGCCACGGTCACCGCAATCGCCGCCGATGTCGGTACGCGCGATGGCCAGAATGCCCTGTTCGACGCCTGTCCCGAACCTGACATCCTGGTCAACAACAATGGCGGTCCGCCGTTGCGCGACTTTCGCCAGCTGACCCGCGCCGACATGCTCGACGGCGTCACCCAGAACATGGTCACGCCCATCGAACTCATTCAGCGCGTTGTCGATCCAATGATCGGGCGAAAGTTCGGCCGGATTGTCAATATCACGTCCGCATCGGTAAAAATGCCCATCGTCGGGCTGGACCTTTCCAGCGGTGCGCGGGCCGGCCTCACGGCATTCATTGCCGGCGTTGCCCGCGACATTGCGCACAACAACGTCACCATCAACGGCATCCTGCCCGGCCTTTTCAATACCGACCGGCTGCGCTCCGGCATGGAGGGCATGGCGAAACTGCAAAATCTGACCTTTGACGAAGTGGCGGAGATGCGGCGCAGTTCGATCCCGGCAAAACGCTTCGGTGAAGCCCACGAGTTCGGCCAGGCTTGCGCCTTCCTGTGCAGCGCACACGCAGGCTACATCACCGGGCAAAACCTGCTGCTCGATGGCGGGTTGTTCAACAGTTCGATTTGAGTGCTATTCGATTTCGTCGGCGCCGGTGCCGACAATCTTCGGGTCGATGTCGCCGACAGCGTTCGCGTCCTTGCCGGCATAATCGACCGCACTCAGGACAACCCGGATCGCGTTCAGCCGGGCGCGTTTCTTGTCGTTCGACTTCACCACGGTCCACGGCGCGTGTTCGGTGTGGGTGCGCTGGAACATCTCGACCTTGGCAGCCGTGTAATCGCCCCACTTGCCCACACAGGCATAGTCGATCGGAGACAGCTTCCATTGTTTCAGGGGATCGCTCTTGCGCCTGTGAAAACGGCGCAACTGTTGCTCCCGTCCGATGGTGAGCCAGAACTTGAAGACCCTGACACCATCGCGCACCAGCATATGCTCAAAGTCGGGCACCTCCTGAAAGAACTGCTCCGTTTGCTCGGGCTCACAGAACCCCATGACACGTTCAACCCCTGCCCGGTTGTACCAGGAGCGGTCCAGCAGAGCCATGTCGCCGGCGGTCGGCATGTGCGCCACATAGCGCTGGAAGTACCACTGACCGCGTTCGGCTTCCGTTGGCTTGGTGAGGGCAACCACATGCGCATGACGCGGATTGAGATGCTCCATGAAACGCTTGATGGTGCCGCCCTTGCCTGCAGCATCGCGACCCTCGAACACCATCACCAGACGTTCACCGCTTTCGCGCTGCCAGCCCTGCAGTTTGCAAAGTTCGATCTGCAGCAGACGCAACTGGTCTTCATACGCGCTGGTCTTCATCTTGCCGTCGTATGGATAATCGCCGCTCTGAAACGCGCGCGCATCGATCAGCGGATGCAGGGCATCGGTCTCAAGCGTGTAATGTTTCTCATCGATCGGGGCAAGATCGGGCTGTTTCGTGCTCATATCGCTCTCCCGCAGTTCTGCACCAGGGCCTGTTGAGCGCATCCGCATTGCAACGTCATGACGCGCTTCTAGTAGAAGACATCATATATCGCGCGGGCAATTTCACCCTCAAGCGGAAACGACAACATGCCCATGACCGAATAGCCCAAAAGCCACGGCATCAGATAGAAACGCGTCAGATAAAAAAACCAGGCCACATAGAGCGGCACCACCAGTGGAATGAGAAAGCTAGGCGTGATCGGCTTGAAGACGCGAAGTATGGGATTGGTGGTCCGCACGAACATCTTCATGAAGAACCATTCGCTGTTCTCCGGCAAAAACAGGTTCATGGCGGACCGCCCGATCAGCGTCCACATGATCATGCCGAGGATGTAATCGACAATCGTCACCCATAGCGGATGGATCGTGATGAGCGTTGTGTCCGTGTCCATAGTCCGGAGCCTTTGACCAAAAATAGATGGGGCGGGACAATGTCCCGCCCCAAATTCACGTTCGAGTCAAGAGGCTAGTGGTCAGCGCTCAGGATCTCTTTACCCCTCGGTACCCGGGTATCGTCGACCATCTTCTGAATTTCCTTGCTAGGCTCTTCAGTCATCAAGGAGGCCGCGACCATCAGGACCAGGCTGACCGGCATGCCGATTATAGCGAACCGCAGGTGATCGATGCCGATCCATGGATCGCCACCCGTCCTGAGATACACCAGATAGGCGGTGCCGGCGGCGAAGCCACCAACCATGCCGGCGATGGCGCCAGCGCGGTTCGCCCTCTTCCACCAGACGCCGAGGACCAGCGGGAAGAACAGGCCGGAGGCGGCGAAGCAGAAGGCCCAGGCGACTGCACCCAGAATACCCGTCAGCTTCAAACTCGCGACTGCCGCACCTGCCGCACCGATCAAGATCAGGAGAATACGGGCCACGATGAGACGTGTCTTCGTATCCGCCTTGGGATCGATGATCTTGTAGTACAGATCATGGCTGAGTGCATTGGCGATGGCCAGCAGCAGGCCGTCAGCGGTCGACATGGCCGCAGCCATACCGCCCGCGGCGACCAGGCCGGAGACCACGTAAGGCAGACCTGCAATTTCGGGAGTTGCCAGCACGACAATGTCGGGCCGCATAAAGAACTCGTTGATTTGCAGAATACCGTCCGCGTTCGAGTCCCTGATGGCAAGCATGCCAACCGAACTCCACTTCTGGATCCAGTCAAGCGCTGCGACGTCCGCGAACGCCTTGCCGATGATGCCGGTGGGCAAGCTCGGGTCCATAACCTGCAGCTTCGTCAGGGTCGCCAGAGCCGGCGCCGTGAAGTAGAGCAGGAAGATGAAGAACAGCGACCAGCCGACCGAGTTACGCGCGGCCTTCACCGTAGCAGTGGTGAAGTAGCGCATCAGAATGTGCGGCAGGGACGCTGTACCAGCCATCATGCAGAACGCCAGGGTAACGAACTTCCAGGAGGAAAGTCCGGTGCCCGGAGCATTGTGCAAGGTGGTCAGCACTCTCACGCCGGCAACACTTTCTGTAGCCGGCGTGCCAACGCCGTGCGTGACCTCAAGTTCCGCGATTTTCAGCACCGCCTCGCCATAACTGAAGTGCGGGATGATCCCGAAGCCCTGCTTGTTGGACATCCAGATAACCGGCGCCAGATAGGCGATGATCAGCACGATGTACTGCGCCACCTGGGTCCAGGTCACCGCCCGCATGCCACCAAGCATGGAGCACAGCAGAATGCCGAGCAGTCCGAACCAGACACCGACCTCGAACGGGATCTGCAGCGCGCGAGACGCGATCGTTCCCGTGGCGTTGATCTGCGCCGTCACATAGGTGAAGGACGCAACCACGAGCACGACAACCGCACACAAGCGGGCCAGGTTACCACCGTAACGGGTACCGATGAAGTCCGGAACCGTATAGCAGCCGAACTTGCGCAGGTATGGCGCCATCAACGAGGCCACCAGCACGTAACCGCCGGTCCAGCCGACGACGAAGGCAAGGTAACCATGACCGCCAAAGTAAACGCCACCCGCCAGCGCCACGAACGAAGCACCGGACATCCAGTCCGCCGCCGTCGCCATACCGTTAAACACGGGCGGGACTTCACGGCCCGCAACGTAGTATGCATCCACCTGCATGGTCCGTGACAGCCAACCAATGGCGGCGTAGATCACAACCGTGAATGCAACGAACAAAATACCAATTGTTTCGGCACTCATTCCCATTTGCTCGAAGAGAGCCATAATGAGAATGAATACAATGAACCCGCCCGTATATAAGCCGTATATACGCGGCAGATTTTCAATAAATCCACCCTTCATAACCTTAGCTCCCCGCTATTCTTCGTCAAAGCCGAATTCTTTGTCGATCTGATTTTGGCGCCAGTTTGAAACGGCGATCAGAACAACAAAGATGGCCAATGAGCCCTGAGCGGCCATGTAGTTACCCAACGGGAAGCCGAGAAACGACGAACCGTTGAGATCTTTTGCAAACCAGTGCACCACAAAGGAGAAAATGAACCAGATGATCATAACGATAATCATCAGGTTTCGCGTTTTCGACCAGTGGGCCACTCTTGCAGCTGAATCATCCTGAGACATAGGTCCCCTCCCACATTAGTTGCGCCTTAAAACAGCGCGCACATCCCCATCCTTGATTTACAAAGTGCGGACTGCAACACTCCTATTACCAGACCGGCCCGATTCCGGACAAGTTATACAAATTGGTAATGCCCGGAGTTCTCTGAACAGTGGACATCTCATTTTCTCGATTAATTCGCAGAATTCCGCCAAGAATCAGGCGCGCCCTGACGCTGCGGTTCGACAGAAGCTCGTTTGATTCTGTTGATAAACTGGCCGAATTTGTCCAAACGCGGGCCGCTTACGTGGCACAAACGTCCCTCTATGGGTATCTGAAAACCCGCATGGGCACCCGATACAGGGTGATGTTTGAGGACGCGGTCTACGCCCGCTCCATCGATTTTGCGAAGTGGCGAATCTACGCAGCCTGTCTTGCGGATTTGTCGATATTTTCAGCTGCAACCGTTGCTGCCAACAGCGCTCTTGACGATGAAACGAGCGCAAAACTGGCTGAGCACTGCTTTCAACACGTAATTGAACAGGACTTTGAGGAGGCCGGCGAGCCTGAACTGGTGACCACCATAACTGCCGAGTTTTCCGAGCGAGTGAAGAGAACGGTCTGGTCCGCAGCCGCATCGGGTGACAATGCCTTCACCGCCAGCCCGCCTGACCTCATAAAGTGGGCGCCGATCGTGGATGAATTCAAGGAACTGGACGAGGAGATCGTCCTCAACTCGATCCGCTTTCGCTGGGTCGATATACGTGAACAGCTGAGAAAGCGCGTCGACGCCGAAGCGATCCGCGAAGACTGGGAAAACTCTCCCCACTGAAACTATGATACTCAACAGGCCCCAAAGCAGCGAAGGCGAGCTCGAATGCCTGCCAGACACACCGAAGCCTCTTCCGGAACGCCGCTCCTCTCGCTGACGGCGGTCGCCTTTGATACGGAAACAACGGGCCTTGATGTCAAGAAAGCCCGCATCATCCAAATCGGTGCCGTGCGCATCGAAAAGGGCCGGCTCAGGGAAGATGCATATTTTGAAACCTTCGTGGACCCAAGGGAACCCATTCCCGAAGCGTCCACGGGCATCCATCATATCACCGATGCCGACGTCGGTGGCGCGGATGCCTTCCCCGCCGCTCTGGCAAGGTTCCGCGAATGGGCGCCGAAAGCACTGCTCATCGGGTACTCGACGGGTTTTGACCTCGCCATGTTAAAGGCCGAGGCGCAACGCGCCGGCGTCTCGTGGCGACCGCCGCGCAGTCTCGATGTCAGACATCTCGTGCAAATTCTGGCGCCCCCCTTGCCCGATCAATCTCTCGACACGGTCGCAAGCTGGCTGGCGATTGAGACCGAAGGTCGGCATCAGGCTCTTGCCGACGCAATCATGACCGCACAGATATTTCTCGCTCTGGTGCCGAAACTGCGAGACCGGGGCATCCGGACCCTGGCGGAGGCAGAGGCTGCGTCACGCCGCCTGTCCGCACAGCATTCCGACGAAGCCAAAGCCGGATGGATCGAGGTCAGCCAGAGCGGCGACTTCGAGCAGTCATCGGTTGCAGCGCTGGCCCGCATCGACAGCTTTCCCTATCGCCACCGGGTGGGCGACATCATGAGCAGCCC
>JAJFHM010000078.1 GCA_021775625.1 Hyphomicrobiales bacterium
CTGATCAAGGTGGAGGTGGCCTATCTGATGGAGGATGTGCACCGGCTGCGCAACCGGGTGCTCGATCTGCAACGGCATTTCGGACAGGCCAACAATGATCTCGAAAAGATCCTCACGTCGTCGGAAAAAGTGTCCAAACGCGGGCTCAAGATCGAACAGCTCGACTTCGGCAACGAGGCTGCGCTGGACGCGGAGCTCGTCGATGCGCCGGTGAAGCTGGCGGCTGAAGGATGATTCCAAAGGTACTAATTGTTGACCCATTTCACCGGGATGATTTTACCCGCCAGCAGCGTTGCGCACTGCTTGCGGTACCAGTACCGCGGCGCAGCACGCGCCTTGCCGGAGGGCAAAATCACTTCGGTGAAATGGGCCAATAATTAGTACCGTTGGTATGACGCTGCGCCCTATGACGGAAAATTTACACGCAATGGCTTTTCTCCAAAGCCGCGAACGGTTATGAGTATCGCGTTCTGGAATCAAAATCGTTCGGCTAAGGGTAGTTTCATGTTTCGGGTATTTCTGGCTATCGTCGTTTTGGGGTTTTTCGGCACCGTCTCCGGTCGGACAGTGCAGGCTGAGACAAAGTTCAACTTCTCGACGCAAAAGGTCTCGGTTCCGTCAAAATACAACCGGAAGACGGTTAGCTATTCCACCAAGGAAAAGCGCGGCACCGTCATTGTGGATACCAAACGCAAGTATCTCTATCTGGTGACCGGCAGCGGCGAGGCCCTGCGCTACGGCATCGGTGTCGGCAAAGAAGGCTTTGGCTGGAAAGGCACCGAACGGATAACCCGCAAGGCCAAATGGCCAAGCTGGACGCCGCCGCCGGAAATGCTGAAACGCTCGCCCGGCCTGCCGAAGTTCCTGCCCGGCGGCCCGAAGAATCCGCTTGGCGCGCGGGCGTTGTATCTTGGCGGCACTCTCTACCGGATCCATGGCACGCTTGAGCGCTGGAGCATCGGCCGGGCCATGTCGAGCGGCTGCATCCGCATGCTCAACGAGCATGTGATCGACCTCTACGACCGGGTCAGAGTCGGCACCAAGGTGGTGGTCCACTAGAGCACCGCCCGCCGGCGGCACCGGCGCAATCCTGGAAGACTGACAATCTCTTTGCCTGAGCCCGTCCCAGCTTCCCCGACGCGCCTGGGGCATACGCTTGCGGTTTATGTTGAAGCCCGTGTGCTCATTGTCATGCTGCTGGGCTTTTCGGCCGGCCTGCCCCTGGCATTGTCCGGATCGACACTGGCGATCTGGATGACGGACCGCGGCGTGTCGCTTAGCGCCATCGGACTGTTTTCCCTGGTCGGCGTGCCCTATACGCTGAAGTTCCTGTGGGCCCCATTGGTCGATGCCTGGAACGTCCCGGTCCTCACCAGATTGCTTGGCCGACGCCGCAGCTGGCTTCTTACAAGCCAAATCCTTCTGATTGCGGCGATCTTTCTCCTGGGTGCAATGGACCCGGTGGCATCACCCTACTTTGTTGCGTTGGGCGCGCTCATGGTGGCGATCGCATCGGCCACCCAGGATATCGTCATCGACGCTTTCCGGGTTGAGAGCCTGGATGAAGATCAACAGGCCGCCGGTGTCGCCTCATACGTTGCCGCCTACCGCGCAGCGATGCTGACCGCAACCGCCGGCGTGATCGCCGTGGTCGCACTCATGGAGGCCCGCGGCGTTCCGCTCTCAATGGTGTGGGCCTACGGATATTGGGCAATCGGCTTGCTGGTTCTTGTGGGGTGTGCAGCGGTGCTGCTGGCCCGCGAACCGGAGAGACAGCAAGACGACACTGCCTTCGAGGCCGGATCGCCGCTTGAGCGTTTGCTGCGCACAGCGACCGCCGCGTTCGCGGATTTTCTCTCCAAACCTCAGGTCCTGGCCATTCTGGCCTTCGTGGTGCTGTTCAAATTCTGCGACGCCTTCGCCGGGGTGATGACCGGGCCGTTCGTCATCGACATCGGTTTCGACAAGGCGGCCTATGCCGGCATCGTCAAGGGTGTCGGGTTTGCCGCAGCGCTTGGTGGCGGCGTTGCCGGCGGACTGCTCGCCCGGGCACTGCCCATGGCGCCGTCTTTATGGATCGCTGCCGTGGTGCAGATGGCGTCCAACCTGATGTTTTCCTGGCAGGCCTATGTGGGGGTCGACCACGCGCTGCTCACCGCCACCATCCTGGTCGAGAATTTCACCGCCGGCGTGGGCACGGTGATCTTTATCGCCTACCTCTCCGGCCTGTGCACCAGTACGTCGCACACGGCAACGCAGTTTGCCCTTCTCACCGCGCTTGCAGCGGTCGGCCGAACGGTGATGTCGGCACTGTCCGGCTACGTCGCGGAAGCGTCGGGGTGGTTGTGGTTCTTTGTGATTTCGGCGGTGCTCGCCATTCCGGCACTGGCGCTGCTGGCCTATCTGCAGGCGCGCGGGCATTTCACGGAAGATAAGTATATTAGGGGCTCAGGGCCGCCACCAGCGCATTGACGCTGCCGCCACGCTTGCGGATGAACTCTTCAAACTGCTGGCGCTGGAAATAGGCCAGCCAGAAGCCCAGGACCCGCACGTTGACCACCTTGAATGTCGCGCCGCGCTGTTTCAGTTCCCAGCGCACGGTATAAACCGAGCCCCCCTGGAGCGTGACCTTGCTGTCGACATAGTGTGAGCCGCCGTCTTTCCAGCTGGGCGCAAGCACTTCGGCGTTGGTGACCCGGTATTCCTTCGACTGCAGGGCAAAATAGCGCGACATGTAGCGTGCCACGCCACGGATATAGCGGCTTTGATGCGCACGCGCCAAACCCTTGCGGTAGGACCCCAGCGAATAAAGCGCAATGCCGGAAACATCGGCGTGACCCTGGATGACGTGCAGAAACTGCTTTGACGATGCCGTCCTGGCCGCGTTCAGCAAGGTGCCGCGCAACTGCTTCATGAAATTTGCCGCACGGTCGGATGCAGCATCCGCCGGAACGACATAGGATTTACTGGCGCCCAGGCCTAAAACTGCCGCAGCACCACTCAACCAGGCGCGCCTGGTGATGCGGGCCCCACGTCCATTTCCGGATTTTTTCACTTTGTGCTGAACTCGAAACATTCGCATGACGGTAGAATTATCCGCTTCGTTCCACTCGGTCAACGGGTGATCGTCACCCATGTTCATCTTGCGCCAC
>JAJFHM010000079.1 GCA_021775625.1 Hyphomicrobiales bacterium
TCTGGCAGGGGATCGCTAGAGCAACATTCGGGCACACTGAAGCATTTGACCGATTTTTCGCGTCTTCTGGCGAGGCGCAGTCCGCGCCGTGGTCTGGCTGACCACAAGTGGGCTGCAACGATGTCCAGAGGGCGCGAAAAACCGGCCTTCGGTGGGCCAGATCAACCCATCGCCGGCGTTGCGAAGCTTGTCCGATACAACGCATCGCACTACGCTCCGCGCCTTGGCGAGTGGGCTGATTTGATCCCATCAAATGATTCAGTGTGCCCGAATGTTGCTCTAGATCGCTAGCCCATTTGCTTCAGCAATTGGCTGAAATGCGTCAGCGGCCGGTGATCACGCAGCATCGCCAGTGGCACGCTGAAATGGCCGCAACGCCAGGTAAATCGGTTGGCCTCCGGGATCTTCCACCGCTCGAGCAGGGCTTTGCCGCTTTCGTAGGGGGTCACGTCGTCATGGCTGCCGAGCACGGAGACGATATTTTCCGGCGGCATCACCGGTTGGTTTTCAGGGTTGATCAACGGTGCATAGCGCGCGATCAATTCGGGCGTCCAGCCGAGCGCTTCGGTCCGTTCGGCAATGCCCCACACCCGGCCCAACGACCCCTCGACCACCGCGTCCTCTATGCGTCCGCAATGGGTGATCAACAGGAGCGCGTCAGGCTGCAGATGTGCCGGCCAGTGTCTGGATTTGTCCGCGACAAGTTGTGCGGTCATTGCCCCGAGGCTCGTGCCGCCGATGGCCACCGGGCTGTTGGTTGAGTTGCGGCACCAGTCGATCAGAACGGCCCATTCCTTGACTGCTGATGTAAACAGATCGAGAGCGCCAAGCGGAGCAGTTGCAATGAATTGTTCGCCGCCATACCGGCCCGGCGGAACCCGGCGCCCGTGCCACGGGGCCTCTGGCCGGATTACGCGAAGCCCCATCGCCACCAGGGCGTCGGCTTCATCGGTCAGTCCGCGCCAGTGATCGAATTCCACGCAGATGCCGTGGCCAAGAATGATGGTGGGCGGGTTCTCCACATCCATCGGCTCCAATACGCGCGCGATGACCTGATCGTCCATGCGAGCCGAAGGTGAGGTGAAACGCAACCAGTAGTCTCGGCGACCATCACGCTCAATGCAGCGGGACTGGACGACTTTCGGCATCGGATCGGCGATCCGGAAAGCTTGTGCCGGATCGTTTGCGAGCGGGCCGTAGATCGCTTCGACTTCGGCCGGGCTGGGTGTTTGCCAGTTGATTGCGGGCACTTTGGAGCCCATACGCACCGGAACAAACAGCCGGCGAAGCGTATTGTATCCGTTGCGGGTGAACAGGCGCTGGTGCTCTATTTCAGCCAGTGCAGCGAGGTCAGGCGCGTGGGTCCCCCAGAACGCATCCTCCCACCTCGCTTCCACCTCGACGACGCCGCGACGCACGGTTTCAAACCGGTTCAGCCGTTTCTCCAGAAGTGGCCGCAGGCGGGCCCGGGGTTCCATCGGCGTGGCGCTGAAATACCGATCCACCGATCCCTCGGCTGCCCGGGCAGCCGCCCACAGCCGCGACAAAGGAAAGAACCACTGGTCGAGCATGCGCAATGCGACCTGATCGAACCAGGGACGCGCCACAAGCGAGCCAAGCGGCGTCCTCAGGCTGCCCACCATCATTTCTTGCAAGGGAATACTCCAGCGGTTCTTGGCGTTTGCGGGCTTCATCACGGGCCGATCAAGGTCGACCGCAATTGAACCATCGAGTTGGCGTAATACTGCAACAGCGCGCGCTCCTGTGACACCGGTGTCAGCCGGCCCTGTTCATCTTCATGAATCAGCGCGCGTTCAACCATCAAGGCCAGCCCCTCTGCCAGGGCGGATTCTGCCCGTTCCGTCTTGAACCCTATATGGGCGCCTGCTGCATCAAGTACATGGGTCATTTGCAATGCTTCTGCGAGAAGGGCAGCTTTGTCGGGCGGGCGCTCGTGTTCGAGGATCAATTGCGAGATGAGAGGGACGGCGAGTACCGGTATCACCGCAATGATGCGTTGCGTACAATCTCCGCCCAGTCTTTCCACGCTGTCATGGAATGCCTGCCGGTCCAGTTTCGATAAGTTTAACTTGTTGGCGTTCGACCATTGCTTCAGCGACAACGGCTCCCCGAAATTCGCGCAGGCGATTCCAAAGCCGCGCCGGCCGCGGCTGAGCTTGCGCCAGATTTCAGTGAAAACAAATCCCAGAGTCGATCCCAGCACGAAACGCATGCTGCGCCCGCGAAAATCGGTATCTGCATTGGCAATAAGGGTGCGTTCCTCCGCTACCCTGTCAAAGTTGGTGCCAACGGGAACAAGAAGAATGTCGCGTGGCCCAGCAGGATCGAATGTGCGGGTTATGTACCCAAGCAGGCCCAGTTTGGGCGCATTGACCATGCCGTTACGGGACAATTGGCCCTCCACGAAGATGGCATGCGGAACGCCCCCTTCTGTCGCCATTTGAACATAGCGTTCGAGCATCTTGCGATACACCTGATCGGGTGCGTTGCGGCGTACGATATAGGCACCGGCAGCCCGCAGAAGCGCACGGAATGGCCAAACCCGTGCCCATTCTCCAGCACCGTAAGACAGCGCCGTATCGCGAGAGGCGAGATAGTTGACCAGCAGATAATCCATATTGCTGCGGTGATTTATCACGAACACCACTGAGCTGGATTGCGGGATATCGGCCAGGGCGCTTTCGTGGGCGAAGCCCAGGCGGACCTGATATAGCGACCGCAAGGCGCGGCGGGCAAACCAGTATCCAATTCGAAAGTACAAGAATGCATTGAACGCCGGCACCATCTCTCGTGCATACATGGTCACTTCCGCCATGACGCCGTCGCGTGTGATTGCACGTTCCGTAGCCACCGTTTCAACCGCCTTCATGACCTCTGGATCATAGACCAGGCGGTCAATCAATACCTGTCGCTTTGTCAACTGAAAGGACGGCAATTTAAGCCGCAGCCGCTCATTGGCGTCGGCGATTGCCCGATTGATGCGGCGCCTGAAAAACCACCGGATGCCAGGCAGGAAAAAGTGATTCAACAATGCCACCGAAGCCAGCGCAGCGGCGGCGAGCACCAGCCACAAAGGGAGTTCTACGGTAGACGACACAGTCCACTCCTTTGCAGCGGCGGACGGGTTAAGCGGAAACCGCTATATCTCGATCTTTCTTCATCGCGGCGCATGCGTCAAATCCGTCCGTTCGCGCGGGCGGCGGGAAAGTGGCGATTCCCTATGGAATTTCCCCGCCAAACAGTATCTCTTGACGCAATCACGAGAATTGAACCGACCGGAAGCATCCCCGATGAAATCACAGGGCCCCCCGAACAGCAGATCGCACGATTTTTCACTGGCAGATGTTGATCTTGATCAAACAGCGGATAGAAAGACCTATGACGACGATCTGAAGGACATTCAGGCGGCGTTGCAAATAATCCAACAGGCCTATCTTCATTCCCGCGACAAGGCAGTTGTGCTGTTTGAAGGATGGGACGCGGCAGGCAAGGGGGGTGCCATCAGGCGATTGTCGGCGCCGATGGATCCGAGAGGGTTCAAGGTCTGGCCGATCGGGGCGCCTCGGCCCTACTTCAAGGACCGGCACTATCTGCAAAGGTTCTGGGAACGTCTCCCCGCCAAGGGCGAGATCGTGGTTTTCGACCGCTCGTGGTACGGGCGCGTTCTGGTGGAACGGGTTGAGGGCTTTGCGGATGCCGCGGAATGGCAGCGCGCCTATGACGAGATCACTGAATTCGAGCGGTTGCTGTGCGACGATGGCGTCCGCATCGTGAAGATCTTCCTGCACATCTCCCCCGAGATCCAGATGAAGCGGTTCATGGACCGCTTGAATGAGCCCTCCAAGCGCTGGAAACTGACTGCGGATGACTTCCGCAACCGGGAAAAGTGGAGCGACTATGCTGTTGCCATCGAGGACATGGTGCAGCGTACGTCGACCCGGAATGCGCCCTGGCACGTCATGGCTGCAAACGACAAGCGGCATTCCCGGCTGACCGCCCTGGAGACGATCCGTTCAGTATTGTCGGATGGGGTCGATCTTACCCCGCGACCGGCGGCGGACGGCGTTCGCGAAATGGTCGAACAGATGCTGGCCGACGGCACAATTTGATTGTGCCGCCCAGTCGTCGGAGAGGTTGTGATTGCTGCTGCCGCTCCGGCGTCCTCACCGGCCTCATAGCCGATTAAGGCGGCGGCGAAATCGAGCGCGCCGTCCGCGGACGTCGCCGCGGTCGAACCGTACAGCACCAAAATGGTGGTTGTAACTCGCATCATGTGCCTGCATCAGCCTCCCTGTCCGCGCCCCGGTCTGGTCGGCGATAAGCCACATCCGGAGCCCTGACGCGTTGGCTCAGGGCCTTTTGTGTTCGGTCTTCACATTGATGAGGTTGCCCGCGAGGATCATCGACGCCCCTGCGAACACCAGCAGGTCGACGGATTCCTGATACAGCAGATAGCCGACGATCATCATCACCGGCAGGCGCAGGAAGTCGAGCGGCACAACCACAGTGGCATCCGCCTCAGCCATGGCGCGGGTCAGGCAGTAATGTGAGAGCGATCCGGCGATCCCGACGCCAAGCGCCCACGGCATCAGCTCCCACGAAGGCGTGATCCACAGAAACATCATGGGCACGATGCCCAGGGCAAGCTGCACCCAGTGCATGTGGAATATCAGCGTGAACGGCTTTTCCGTCGACGATAAGGTCTTGGTCATCGTTAGGATAATGCCGAACCCGATGGCTGCCGCAACGATGGCCAGCGTCGCCAGATTGAAGGATTCAACGCCCGGGCGGACGATCACCAGCACGCCCAGAAAACCAAGCGAGATCGCCAGGATTCTGAGCCGGGTCAGGCGCTCGCCAAGGAATATGGCCGCCAACAGTGCGGTCCACACCGGCACGGTGAACTCGATGGAAATCACCAGGGCCAGAGCCAGCGCGCCGATGGCATAGAACCACAGGCACTGGGCGCCATAGTGCAACACGCTGCGCGCGACATGCATCTTCGGCCTGGATGTTGCGAGCGATGGCCGTCCGATCAACAACCAGACCCCGAACACGATGATAAACCCGATGGAGCTGCGGAAGAACTGCACCTGAAGCGCGCCGACTTCGCTGGAAAGCTCGCGCGCCGATACGGCCATGACCGACAGCGCACAGACCCAGCCCAGCATCCACAGGGCAGCCTGGTGGATATTCGATGCCGGCCCGGCAGAAATGTCTGGCGCACTCATCGCGCGGGTTTAAGCGGCAAATGATGTGCTGGCAAGGACATGTGTGCAGGCGCGCGGAATTGGGTGAAGTACAATCACGTGAGATGAACCTCATCAGGCCCTAGCGCGTCGGATCCTCCGCCACGCGGACCAGCTGTTTTCCGAAGTTTTTGCCCTGCAGCAGGCCAATCATGGTTTCCGGCACATTCTCAATGCCCTGTGCGATGTCTTCCCTGTAGCGCACCTGGCCATCGCGCACCCACTGGCTCATGTCGCGCACGAAATCCGGCCGCATGTCCTCGAAGTCGGTCACAATGAAGCCCTGGGTCCGGATGCGCTTCACCAAAGTGTCGGTGAAGTATCCCGGCAACCGGTCAGGGCCAGGCGGTGCCTCGGCAATGTTGTAACGGCTGATCACCCCGCACACCGGGATGCGGGCGAAAAAGTTGAGCAGCGGATAAACCGCATCGAACACCTTGCCGCCGACATTTTCGAAATAGACATCGATACCGTCGGGGCAGGCGGCTGCCAAAGCGTCGCCGAGATCGTCGCGGCGGTGGTTGATGCAGTCATCGAAGCCGAGTTCGTCCCTGACGAAAGCGCATTTCTCATCGCCGCCGGCGATGCCGATTGCACGACAGCCTTTGAGTTTTGCGATCTGACCGACGGTGCCGCCAACCGGGCCTGAGGCTGCGGCCACCACAACCGTCTCGCCGTCTTTCGGTTCGCCGATACGCATGAGGCCTGAATAGGCTGTCATGCCCGGCATGCCGAGGACGCCGAGCGCGGTGGAAATCGGCACCACCTCAGGATCGAGCTTGCGCAAATGTCTGGCGTTCATGACCGCATATTCCTGCCAGCCGCCATAGCCCAGCACATAATCGCCTTCGGAGAGCCCCGGCGCATTGGAAGACACCACCCGTCCCACCGAGCCGCCGCCCATGACCCCGTCGATCGGCACAGGTTCGGCGTAAGACGCGCCTGCATTCATGCGGCCGCGGTGATAGGGGTCGAGCGAAAGATAAATCGCGCGGTACAAAACCTCGCCCTCGCCGGGTTCTGGAATGGCGGTCTCGGCGAGGCGGAAGTTCGCTGGCGTCGGTGCCCCGTCAGGGCGCGAGGCGAGCAGGATCTGGCGATTGACGTCATCGGTCATTGGGCGTTCCCATCTGTATTGATGCTATTCGAGCTAATGATGATGCAGCCGATCCGATCGCGCAACCGGCCAGTTGATCTGAATTGCCATTTCGCCGTCCACGACATTCCGTGGCGCCTGAGGCGGATCGAACGCACCGAAGTTAAAGTTGCCAGTTTTCAAAGGAGTGTGGGAGCTCCGAACACCCGATCATAGGACGACGAAACTCATCCACACCTTCTCAGTGCCCGGTTACCACGGTGGTCCATTCAAATCATGAGCACCAACTTTGGATGACGGTTTGGATGTCTTCCGTCGGGTCGGCGAAGCCTTCCGTGTGACGACGGGCTGCTTATTTGTTGATGTAGAAGATGTGACGTCTTCACCACATCCATACGAATGGCAGACGATTTTTGTTGTTTGCTTCGTCGGTTTTCGAGTGTTTGTAGTCCGAACCTTTCGGTTTTTCACCGGCTTGTTCGCAACACAATTGTCATTTTTGACGGTGTACCCGCGGCCGCAGGTCAGCGGACAAACCCGTCCCACCTGGCCCGCAAAAAGCGCAAGCGTGTCGGAGCTGATTTCTTCCTCCGGAATGGCAACATTTGCGTGTTGTGCGAACAGGCTGAGGGCTGAAGAACTCCTTCTGCCCCAAATTCCGTCCACCTTGCCTGGATTGCAGCCTGCATATTCCAGAGCCGTTTGAATTTTCCGGGGAAGATCGGGATCCTGCGGCTCTTCGGCGAGTGTCTCGGTTTCATCCTGTGTCGGTTCAAGCGCAGCGACCTCTATTTTTTTCGGGCTCGCCTGTGGCACCGGGTCGATGGGCTGTTCGACTTCAGGTTCAACGATAACGGGCTGTTCAACTTCAGGTACGGCAACAACTGCCTGCGGTTCCACCTTCTTCCTAGGCGGCGGCGGCACTCTTGCTTTCAACCTTGCAATCATGACCGTCGCAAGCCCTGCAAAGATGCCATTCGGGAATTTTTCCAGATAAGCATTGAGCAGGATCGGATCGTCGGTGTCTTTGACGGTGTTCCAATAGAGTGCCTCTTGCTGGCTGTTGGTAGCCGCGTCAACGGATCGCGACTGTTGACTGTTGGTGTCGTCTTCCGCTTTTTCACGTTCAAGCTGGTGGATCATGACATTGGCCAGATCCACAAATGCGCCTGACGGAAACTGCCGCAGGTAGCTTTTGAAGAGCGCCGGATTGCGGGTGCCCTTTATGGTATCCCAGTACGCAAGCTCCAGTGCATGATTGTTGTTCGACGGCGTCGAGGAGCGGTTCACCTGCTGCTCCGGCTTGGGTGTAACCGCTGCCTGGGCAACTGGTGCCTTGAAGTAGAAACGGCCTGTAATCGAACTCGTTTCCCATGGCGTCTGCTGCTCATCGGTTTGCTTGAGCACAGCGCGGCGGGCCTGTTTGAACACTTGCTCGATCACCAGTCCGGGCTGCACTATCGCCCGTGCAAGGGCTGTGGTGTAAGGACTGTGGCCGCTATTGCCATCAAGCGCGATGGCGCCTGGTGACGTGGCATAGGCAACATAGGTGCCCTTTGGCGCGTCGACCGCAGCCAGACCGCGCGTGCTTGACCGGAAACTGCGGGCAAAAGGATTGTTGCGACAAGCATCCAGAACCACGATGTTGATGCGGCTGGATGCGCGCTTCATGGTACGCAAAAACTCGTTGACGCTTACCGCCTCGACGCCGATCTCCAATTCATCGCCAATGTCCGCGCCGATCGGTATCAGATAGTTTTCTCCCTCCAACTGCACCCCGTGCCCGGCATAGTAAAAAAGGCCGACGCTGTCGGACCGGCGCAATTTGCGGCCGAACTGGATCATTGCCCGTTTCATGGTTCGTTGGTCGGCATCGAAAACGCGTGTGACTTCAAACCCCACGTCTTCCAGTGTGTCAGCCATCAACGTCGCATCATTCCGCGGATTGCGCAGTGGCGAGTTTTTATAGGCAGAATTTCCGACAACCAGGGCAATTCGGTTTTCCGCCCTGATTGTTCCGGAGAACATGGTGCATAGTATTGCAGCAAAGACCGCCACAATGACTGAGCGCATTGGTATCTCCATTCTTAGCTTGAAGTCAGTTTAAGCCTGTAGTGCCGCAGAAGCAATGGCGTCAACAGGGATCTCCTTAAGCTGTTGAGAGCTCTGACGAGGCTCGTTATGCGGCCGAAACCAACACATACACCTGATTGTTTACCGAAACGTGCAGCTATTGCGTTCAATTGCGGCGGGCTTCGTTTTACCTGTATGCGTCTTACCGGCGGAAGCAGCATGAAATATTGGCACATTCTGCAATACCGCCCGATCCGTCCATCATTCGCTGCAGTTCAGGGCCGCCACGCGCATAACACTTGACCTTTTTGCCGATCGCGCGCATTTTGCCGCCGCTATGAAAACGCCGCGCCATATACCGGCCATTCACATTATTGGCTGCATTATTAACACCAGCTAGCTCTGCGCGCTGGCCTGCGGCCGTTCCTTTCTCCCATCCCGAAATCAAGAACGACGCAATCCGGCGGTGGGAAGGACCTGTCTCGTGACATTGACGCTGTACAACACGCTGACGCGACGCAAAGAAGAGTTCAAGCCGCTCGACGCTGAAAACGTGCGTATGTATGCCTGCGGACCGACGGTCTACGACTACGCCCATATCGGCAACGCGCGGCCGATCATCGTGTTCGATGTGCTGTTTCGCCTGTTGCGCCATGTTTATGGCGAGGCCCATGTCACCTATGCCCGCAACATCACCGACATTGATGACAAGATAAACAACCGCGCGGCGGAAGAAGGCGTTCCCATCTCCGACGTCACCACCCGGACCACGGCGCAGTTTCATGCCGATGTGGCAGCCCTCAACGCGCTCGAGCCCAGCGTTGAGCCGCGCGCCACCGGACATGTGCCGCAGATGATCGAGATGACCGAACGGCTGATCGGGAAGGGCCATGCCTATGCGGCCGAGGGGCATGTGCTGTTCAACGTGCCCTCCATGGCGGAGTACGGCAGGCTGTCGGGCCGCTCGACCGATGAAATGCTGGCCGGCGCCCGCGTCGACGTGGCGCCCTACAAGAAAGACCCCATGGATTTTGTGCTGTGGAAGCCCTCAAGCGATGAACAGCCCGGCTGGGACAGTCCCTGGGGGCGGGGGCGGCCCGGATGGCACATCGAATGTTCCGCAATGGCAAAGGAACATCTGGGCGAGGTGTTCGACATCCACGGCGGCGGTATCGATCTGACCTTCCCGCACCATGAAAATGAGCTGGCGCAGTCGCGTTGCGCACTCGGCCATGATCACATGGCCATGGTGTGGATGCACAATGGCTATCTGCAGGTCGAAGGCCGCAAGATGTCAAAGTCGGAAGGCAACTTCTTGACCATCAACGATCTGTTGGCCCAGTGGCCGGGCGAAGTTTTGCGCCTGCAGATGCTCATGACGCATTATCGCCAGCCGCTGGATTGGACAGAAACCCGCTGCCGCGAGGCGCAAGCACTGCTGGACCGGTGGTATGGCTTGATCGCAGACGGAGAGGCAGGGGCAGGCGAATTGCCTGCGGCGGTCTTCAAGGCTTTGGCAGATGATCTCAACACGCCTGCGGTCATCACCGAAATGCACCGCTGTGCGGACGCAGGCGACATCGCAGGGCTGACCGCAGCCGGCCGCATGATCGGCGTTTTCGGGCAGTCCCTGGAAAGTTGGGCCGCATGGCGGCCTGAGGGACTGGAGCTCGATGAGGCGCAAATTGCCGGGCTGATTGATGCCCGCAACGCCGCCCGCGCCTCGAAGGATTTTGCCGAGGCCGACCGCTTGCGCGATGAACTGGCCGCTATGGGCGTTGCTCTGAAAGACGGCCCCGAAGGCACAACATGGGAAATCGCACGGTGAACGTCATGGCACGAGAACGGCTCTACCTTTTTGACACCACCCTGCGCGACGGCGCACAGACCAATGGCGTCGATTTCTCGGTTGAGGACAAACGGCTGATTGCTGGAATGTTGGATGAACTGGGCGTCGATTATGTGGAAGGCGGTTATCCGGGCGCCAATCCCAACGACACCGAGTTCTTTGCGACAAAGCCTGCCTTCAAGCACGCAACCTTTACCGCCTTCGGCATGACCAAGCGGGCCGGGCGCAGTGCCGCCAATGATCCGGGTCTGGCGGCGATCTTCGATGCCGAGGCCGACGCGGTCTGTCTTGTGGCAAAATCCTGGGATTACCACGTGAATGTGGCGCTTGGCATCACCAATGAGGAGAACGTCGAATGCATTGCGGAATCGGTCGAGGCCATCACCGCGCGCGGGCTGGAGGCGTTGATTGACTGCGAGCACTTCTTCGATGGCTACAAGGCCAATCCCAACTACGCACTGCAATGCGCCAGGGCGGCGTTTGACAACGGCGCCCGCTGGGTCGTGCTGTGCGACACCAACGGCGGCACCTTGCCGGACGAAATTGCCGAAATCATGAGCGCTGTCTGCAAGCATATTCCAGGTGAGAACCTCGGCATACATGCCCATAACGACACGGAAAATGCGGTTGCCAATTCATTGGCGGCGGTGCGCGCAGGAGCACGCCAGATCCAGGGCACGCTGAACGGCATCGGAGAGCGCTGCGGCAATGCGAACCTGGTGTCGCTGATACCCACGTTGCTGTTGAAGCCCGCCTTCTCGGACAATTACGAAACCGGTGTCGATGCGGCGGGCCTGCAATCGCTCACGCACACCTCGCGCTGCTTCGATGAGTTGCTGAACCGGGCGCCCGACCGGCAGGCGCCTTACGTAGGTGAAAGCGCCTTTGCCACCAAGGCCGGCATCCACGCCTCCGCCATTGTCAAAGAGCCGGAGACCTACGAGCACGTGAAACCGGAGTGTGTCGGCAACCGCCGCCGGCTACTGGTGTCCGACCAGGCCGGCAAGTCCAACCTGCTCGCCGAACTGCAGCGCGTGGGCATCGAGATCGAGAAATCCGACCCGCGTCTCGACACGCTCCTGCGTGAGGTGAAGGACCGGGAATCCCAAGGCTATTCCTACGAGGGGGCGGATGTCTCGTTCGAAATGCTGGCCCGCCGCGTGCTCGGCGAAGTGCCGGATTATTTCAAAGTGGAAAGCTTTCGCGTGCTGGTCGAGCGCCGCTACAATGCGCTCGGCAAGCTGATCACCGTGTCGGAAGCCACGGTCAAGGTTTCTGTCGATGGCGAGAGCATGACTTCGGTGGGTGAGGGCAATGGCCCGGTTAACGCCCTGGACACCGCACTGCGCAAGGACATCGGCAAGTACCAGCCCTTCATCAATGATCTCAAGCTGGTGGACTACAAGGTGCGTATCCTCAACGGTGGTACCGGTGCAACCACGAGAGTCCTGATAGAAAGTGCCGATGGTGACGGCAACCGCTGGTTTACCGTGGGCGTCTCCCCCAACATCGTCGACGCCTCGTTCCAGGCGCTGATCGATTCAGTACGCTACAAGCTGGTGCGCGACGGAGCCCCGGCGGTCTAGCGGCTGCTGAGTATCCGTCCGCGCGGCCAATGAAATCCCTTCCTAAGTCGCCGCAATCCGGTATCGCAATCATGGCGGTTGCGATGCTGCTGCTTCCCTTACTGGATGTTTTCGCCAAGCTGCTGACACAAACAATGACGCCTGGAGCCGTTGGCTTCTACCGCCTGCTAACCCAATCCGTGATTTTGCTGCCCCTCGTACTGGTTGCGCGGCAGTGGGGGCGGCCCAGCAGGATGCATTTTCTCGCCGGCTGTTTTCTGGGCTCGGCGCTGGTGTGCATGAATGTCGCCCTCAAGCACATGCCCATTGCGAACGCTCTCGCAATTTTCTTTGTCGAGCCGCTGATTTTGACGCTCCTGTCCGGTTGGCTGCTCGGTGAGGGGATTGGTTGGCGGCGGCTTCTGGCCGTTGGTGCCGGTCTGCTCGGGGCAGTGCTGGTGATCCGGCCCAACTGGGAAGCCTTCGGGGTTGCAGCGCTTTTTCCACTTATCGCCGCTTTCTGTTATGCGGGTTACATGCTGGTCACCCGCGTGATGACGCAGGAGGGCAGCCGGCTTTCGTTGCAGTTCTGGATCGGCGTCTCCGCGACCCTGGTGCTGTTTGCCGCCAATGCAATCGGCTGGTGGTTTGGTACTGCCGGACTCGGGTTGAGCTGGCCGGGCTCCTATGAACTCTATTTGATTGTTGCCATGGGCGCATTCGCGGCCCTGTGCCATGTCATGATCGCCCATGCCCTTGCGCGTGCTGAAGCTGGCACGCTGGCCCCGCTTCAGTATCTCGAAATAATCTCGGGCACCGCACTTGGATGGCTGGTGTTTGCCGATTTCCCGGACTGGATCACCTGGATCGGGGCATCGATCATCGTTTGCTCCGGCATATACGTGTTTTACCGGGAGCAGATGCAGTCTTGATCGCGTCCGCTTCCAGCGATCACTGGATCAGTGTGGAAAACTTGCTCTGATACTCGCTCGGCGACACGCCCACGTGACGCTGGAAGGCGCGCCTCAGCCCCTGTACGTCGGTGAGACCGGAACGGGTGGCGATGACGGCGAGCGGCGCCTCTGAGCGTTCAAGCAGGCGCTTCGCCATGTCGACCCGCATGAGTTCCACCGATTTCGCCGGTGTCACACCGGTGCGGTCCTTGTAATGGCGGGCAAACGAGCGGGCGCTCATGCCGGCGCGCCGTGCAAGCTCTTCCACGTCGAGATCCGCCTGGAGGTTGGCGGCGATCCATGCATGGAGATCGGAGAACGCGCCCGCATCATCCTGTTTTTGGGTCAAAAGCGCTCGGCTGAACTGGGACTGTCCCCCGGAGCGCTTGAAGTAGACCACAAGCGATTGAGCAATCTGCATGGCGAGTTCGTGGCCGTGATCTTCCTCGACCATGGCGAGCGACAGATCGATGCCGGCGGAAACACCGGCAGCCGACCACAGCTTGCCGTTATGGGTGAAGAGTGGATCGCACTTTACTTGCGTGTTCGGATAGCGCCGCTGCAGTTCGTCCACGTGACGCCAGTGCGTGGTGACGGTTTCGCCGTCAAGCAATCCCGCCTCGGCGGTGAGAAAGGCCCCCATGCAGGTTGACGCCACCCGGCGGCTGTATCGG
>JAJFHM010000080.1 GCA_021775625.1 Hyphomicrobiales bacterium
TACCCGGGTGTTCAACGTGATGCCACAGCGCAGATCGAACCGGTCTGCCACATGATGGATGTAACGCAATATTTCCGGCTGCGTTGCGTAGCGCTCTGACCAATCCCAGTCCTGCTGCATTTCGTCCGAAAAGGAATAGGAATAACTCATACTCTCGACGTCGCAGCGCGCGCCGGGATAACGGTTCCAATACCAGGTGCCGCCGATGTCACTGGCGGCTTCGAGAACCAGGACCTCGAGACCCAACGCGCGCAGGCGGTGCAACAGATACAGGCCAGAAAAGCCGGCGCCGACGACGATGACGTCGCACGGTGCGTCCCCAACGTCCCGGGGCATGGCGAGATTGGTCTGGACTTTCTGCATCCCGCTCTAGATCCCTCTCACCAGTTGTCGATGGTCCGCTTGCGCGTCGTGCGCTTTGGCACGGGCGGCAGGGCATTGAGGAACTTTGTCACCACATCGCGTGTGTCCGCCGGATCGATAACGTCGTCGAACTCATAGCGCGCGGCAACTTCCAGCGCGGTGTTCCGGGCACGGATTTCGTCTGCCAGTACACGTTCACGCTGCAGGCGCTCCTTGTGGTCGGTGATCTCCTCCAGCTCCTTCTTGTGGGTGATTTTGACGGCACCCTCCAGACCCATGGCCCCGAACTCGGCCGTGGGCCACGCAACGAGCAGCGCCGGGTGGATCGGGAGAGACCCCATCATGTAATAGCCAAGACCATACGCCTTGCGCAATACAACCGTCATGAAAGGTGCGGTCGCGTTGACCGCTGCGGTCAGGATGCGCGAACTGTGACGCACCAGTGCGGTCGCCTCGACCTCCGGCCCGACCATCAATCCCGGTGTGTCGCAGAGATAGAGCATGGGAATATCATGCGCATCGCACAGTTGTATGAACCGGGCGATCTTGTCGCAAGCGGGGCTGTCCATGGCCCCGGCCAGTACCATCGGCTGGTTGGCGATTACACCCATGGATTTGCCCTGCACCTTTATGAGAGCAATTACTGCGGCCTTACCGAACTGCGGGCGCAATTCCAGCACTGAGCCTGCATCCGCAATTCCGTTGATGACCTTTCGAACATCATAGGCGCGGCGGGGGTTTTCAGGCACGACATCCCGCAATGCCATAACGTTCGGCTCGTCGCCCGGCGGACTGTCGCCACGGAAGTAAGACAGGTAAAGCTTTGCAACCTCGATGGCCTCGGCTTCGTCTTCGACCAGAATGTCAATTGCACCGGACGCTTCGTGAACTTCAGGGGGCCCAAGTTCTTCCGGCGTCAGCTTGATACCGAGTGCGGATTCGACCAGTGGCGGCCCGGCCATCCCTAGCGCTGCCTTTTTTGTTGCGATGAGTGTGTCGCACAGCCCCGCGACATTGGCGTTGCCGGCAAAGCAGCGACCGGCAACCACTCCCAGCGTCGGCACCTGGCCCGACAGCTTCGCCATCATGGCAAAGGTTTCCTCAAAGTCGCGCGCCGCAATATTGTTTTCGTGCGGCCGCCAGCCACCGCCTTCGGTCCAGAAAACCAAAGGCAGTTTCAGATTTTCCACCACATGAAAGAGGCGATCACACTTGGCGTGACTGATGGTTGCCTGGGTGCCCGCGTGAACGGTGTAGTCATAAGCAGCAACGGCGATACTTTGGCCGGACACCGACCCAATTCCCATGATCAACCCGTCTGCCGGGCCGTCCCGCAGATTGAATGCCGGTTTCGCCAGTTGGCCATATTCCTGAAACGAACCCCGATCCAGCAGGCTCGATATATTCTGCCGTGCCGTCCAATGCCCGGTCTTTTTTCGTTTGGCCATCGCTTCCGGCCGGTTTTCATCCAGCGTTTTGGCTTTGGCCTGCAGAACAGCCGCAAGATCGGGACGCGGTTCGCCGCCTTTGGGTTCGTTTTTGCTCTCGGCCATCAAATGCACTCCCGATGTCAACGCCCTAACTGTCGCGGATATTGGCCACGACCTGATCTTCCACGACACTGTCGCCTTCATCGACGAGGATATCGACCAGAGTTCCCGCGCACGTCGCTTCGACGGGTATCTCCATCTTCATGCTTTCAACAAACATGATGACCTGTTCTGCTGCAACTTGGGCGCCGGGCTGAACCTCCAGCGCCGCAACAATACCTGCAACCTGACATTTAACCTCTGTCATCGCTTCCTGACCTTTTTCGATTCCCCTGTGTGAGGTCTTTAGCGCAACGGCGCAGTCCAATCAATTGCGGCCCTTGACCATTGGTATGCGTAAGAATGGCCGATCAGCTGGCTGTTTAAGAATTCCGCAGTAGTTTTGTGTTCAACTATCTTCGGGCAACGCTGGATCAAGGCTGAAACATCAGATGGTAAAAGTGCTCATCGTCGACGATCAGCCGGAATTGCGGCATGTGTTGCAGATCTGTCTGCGCGCGGCGGGGTTGGAAATTCTGGAAGCGGCAAACGGCACCAAGGCCCTCGACCGGGTGAAAGAACACGCGCCTGAAATCATTATTCTCGATGTCATGCTTCCGGATATGAACGGCATAGAAGTCTGCTCGCGTATCCGCACGGAAACCAACGCCTCAAACGCCTACATCATCATGTTGTCGGCCAAGACCGATACCAGCCATCGGGTTGCGGGACTTGAAAACGGCGCCGATGCCTATCTTACCAAACCATTCCAACCGGATGAAATCATGGCGCAATTGCGCGTTGGCCTGCGTGCTGTGGAGAACCGGAGAAGCTATCTTCAAGACCCTCTTACCGGAATCTTCGGGCGCAGGGCGTTCGACGCGATGCTCGAACAGACCATCGCCAGATGCCATCGTCATGACGAGGCGCTTTCGATGGTCATGATAGATATCGACCGGTTCAAGACCATAAACGACACGTTCGGCCACCATGCCGGCGATGAAGTTCTCAAGGGAATCGCCGCGCTTCTTAAGACGGAGGCGCGCGAGAGCGATCTTTATTTCCGCTGGGGTGGAGAAGAGTTTGTCTGGTTGCTGTCGGATACCGACGAAAACGGCGCACTGGTGGCGGCAGAGCGGTTCCGCAGCAAAATCAAAAACCACACATTTCCGGATGCGGGGGCCGTCACGGTGAGCCTGGGAATATCCACTCTCAATCCGAACGAGGACGGTATGTCACTGTGCAAGCGTGCGGACGAGGCGCTCTATGAAGCCAAAGAGGCAGGACGTAACTGCACACGGCAGCATCACGTGCAGGAAACTATTGCCGCCAGCGCATAGTGCATCAGAATGTTGCTCTAGAAGCCTGAAGCTTGTTCCGGCTGTCGCAAGTCAGAAGTTCCACGACCTTCGTACTGCAGCACCCAGTCGGCAAACGTGTCTGCCGGCATAGGCTTGGCGACGTAGTAGCCCTGGACCTCGTCAATCCCCGTTTCAGCCACGAACCGCCAATCCGCTTCGGTCTCGACGCCTTCTGCGACGAGACGCAGGTCGAGCTGCTTGCCGAGCTTGGTGCTGGCCTCAACACTGGTGCGTGCAAACTGATCGTGGGCCGCTTCACGGATGAAGGACTGGTCGATCTTCAGTTCCGTAAAAGGGAACTCCCTAAGTTGTTCGATGTTGGAGTAGCCGGTGCCGAAATCATCGATCGAAATCCCGAAACCCATGATACGCAGACGCGCCAGAACTTCCGATGATGTCGCACTCTTTTCAACCAGCTGACGTTCGGTAATCTCCAACACGAAGGACGAACATTCAAGACCGGCGGCTCCGATCTGTGCTGCGATCTGGTCTGGAAATTCAATCCTGTTCAGCGATTCCGAACCAATGTTTACCGATATCTTGGGCGCAACGCCGCGCTTGCCCCACAGAACCGCGCTTGCAATCGCCTGGTCGAATATTTTTTGGGTCAGTTGCCCCATCAACCCGTTTTGTTCTGCCATCGGAATGAAGAAGTTGGGGCCAATCATGCCAAGACTTGGGTGAAGCCACCGCGCCAGCGCTTCCGCGCCGCAAACCAGCCGCTTCTCGACACTGACTTTCGGCTGGAAATACGGAACGATTGAACCATTGACCAGGGCGTGGCGCAAATCATGCACCGTTGCCAGAACAGGTGCAGTTGGCGCCACTTCGTTGTGCGGTGCGTTCAGCCCAGCGAGCATGATTTCCAGATCATTGATCTTGAGCGGTTTAGTCAGCGCACCGACGATGTTCAGGTTATGAGCTCGCGCAAGCCCCTTGGCAGTTTTGACGATGGCAGACTGCTCTCCACTCAAAATGGCCAGGTGCCCACGGTAATGGCGATCTTTCAAATGACGCAGAAACTGGATGCCGTCCATTTGCGGCATATTCAAATCGCACAAGATGAAATCAATTATATTGGCATGACGGTCCAGAACCTCGAGACCATGTGCGCCGTCATGCGCTGAATAGACGTTTGCGGCACCGCGTTTTTGAAAGAACATTTCGGTTATGGCAACGAGCACCGGATCATCGTCCACAATCAGGACGCCACTGATGTCGCTCGCCGCGTTGGCACTGGCTTCGCTCGGCATAAACGCCCACTCATCTCAAAACAGCCGCAATGGTCCAGGGAGGCTATGCGCGAAGGCTTAAGATTGCGATAAAGACGCGACGGATTGTGGTTCGTGAACCGTTAGAGTTTTCACTACATTGAGTTCGCAACAACGAAAGAAACATAAACTCGTGGACAGTGTCACGCAGATCGCTCTCGGAGCGGCAATTGGAGAGTTGGTGCTGGGGCGGAAACTGGGCTGGCGCGCCGCTCTTGCCGGTGGTCTGTGCGGCACGCTGCCGGATCTGGATGTGTTTGTCCCGCTCGGAGATCCGGTCAGCGATTTTACCTATCACAGAAGCGCTTCACATTCGGTGTTTGTTCTGGCCCTCGCAACACCGGTGGTCGCAGAGATCATAGTGCGAAGCTGTTCGGCGACCCGCGCGCACTGGCGGGAATGGTACGTACTGGTCTTCCTCGCCTTGCTGACACATCCAATTCTCGACTGTTTCACCATCTATGGCACTCAGATCCTCTGGCCTTTAGACAAAACCCCGGTTGCCTGGGGCACCGTGTTCATCATTGATCCGGCCTACACACTTCCATTGCTGGTCGGGGTTTTGAGTGCGCTCTTCATCCGCCGCAATCCGGTGTTGGGACATCGCTTGAACGTCGGCGGGCTGGCACTGAGCACGGCTTATCTGGGGGCGACCATTTTGGCAAAACAGCAGGCTGATTTGGCAGCAGAACGAGCGGTTGACAAGGCGGGGCTGGAGAATGCCAAAGTCATGTCGATTGCCGGCCCGTTCACATCCTTGTTCTGGCGCATCGTCGCGGTTGATGAGACCAGCTACTACAACGCCTACTACTCCGTTCTCGACGACGAGGACGACAGGCTCGAATTCGCCGCACACAGCCGAAACATCGATCTGCTCTCCGGACTTGAGAATGACTGGGCCACACAGCGATTGCAGTGGTTCAGCAAAGGCCACTACACGCTCAAACAAATCGACGGCGACGTCATATTGTCCGACCTGCGTATGGGGTTCGAGCCCAATTACGTCTTTACCTTCAAACTCGGCACCATCAGCAACCCGCATACAGTTGCGCTTTCAAAGCCAGAACGCGTGTCTGTGAGTCAGGATATGTCAGGCCTCTCCTGGGTGTGGGCAAGACTCTGGTCGTCCGACGTGCCCGCCCTGCCCTAACGTTGCAGTCAACGATTTTGATTGTTAGGGTCCCGGAATTGGGACATCGGAGGGTCGGTTATGGCGGATGTGAGTGCGATAGAGGAACGACGTGACCTGGCTGCAGCCCTGCGGCTGGGTGCGCTGCACGGATGGCAAAGCGGCATCTGCAATCACTTTTCCTATGCGGTGGATGAAAACCGGTTCCTGATAAACCCGCAAGGCTATCACTGGTCGGAAGTCACCGCGTCAAATCTGTTGATGGTCGACAAAGCCGGAGACGTGGTTGAGGGCGAAGGATACGTGGAAGCGTCCGCGTTTTACATTCACTATCATATTCACCACACGGCGCCGGCTGCCCGGTGCGTGCTGCATGCGCACCCGCGCTTCTCGACCGCTGTCGTTTGCGTTGAGGGTGGACGGGTCGAATACAGCCACCAGGACTCGCTGCGGTTTTATGATCGCATCGCCTATGACGACAGCTTCAACGGCGTGGTGCATGAAGACAATGAAGGCGAACGGATCGCGCGCGGCCTCGGCAACCGTCCCATTATGATGATGGCGCATCACGGCATTACCGTCACAGGCGCCACCGTCGCGCGGGCCTACAACGATTTCTACTACCTCGAAAAAGCCTGTGAATATCAGGTCACCGCACAGTCCACTGGGGCAAAACTGCGGGTGCTGGATGATGAAACGTGCCGTCAACTGGCGCCGGCCTTCATGGAAAATGAAGATCAGATTTCAGATCATTTCGGCGCCATGAAGCGCGTTCTTGACCGCGAGCAACCTGGTTACAGCGCCTGACGCGGTTGCAGTTGCAAAACCGCCGTGTCGGGCCGACAGCGCCCTGCGGCATGCAGTGTCGGTAAAGCACAAAGCGCAGCATGAAACGCCTTGATCTGCGTCAAAGCGTGTAACTCGCGTTAACCCGATAGTTCAGCCAGTCACCCCGAGACGGAAACTTCAGGCGGAACTCTATGAAATCATCACTCGCAACTGCCTTCGCTTTCTGTCTTCTCGTCTCGCCGGCTTTCAGCGGCGAACAAGCAGATCCGGCTCTCGAGAAAGGCCGCCTGCTGGCGCAGTCGCTGTGTGCCAGATGCCATGCCATAGGGACATCAGGTGACAGCCCTTTCGAACCGGCGCCGCCGTTCAGAACAATGGCGCAGAAATGGCCGATTGACAGCCTGGCGGAAGCTTTTGCGGAAGGCATTGTCGTCGGACATCCGGCCATGCCAGAGTTCAAATTCGAACCGGAACAGATTGGTGCGCTGCTCACATACATGGAGAGCGTACAGACCGAATAACGTGACTCAGCGCGACGCGACCCTGGCCCCGTAAGCCAGCCGGTAAGCCAGTGCCACCCCGCCTGCCCCGCCCAGAATATTGCCAAGCGTGACAAACACAAGGTTCGTGGCAAACGCACCGGCACCGGTTTCGGCGCCCGCCAACATGCCTTGCGGAATCAAGTACATGTTGGCGACGGAGTGTTCGAGACCAAGCAGAACAAAACTTGCTATCGGCCACACTATGGCGTGCACTTTGCCGACCACCGTTCGGGCCGCCAGCGCGAGCCACACGGCAAGACACACAAGGGTGTTACACAAAATGCCCCTGATGAACGCCTCGCCCCAGCCAAGGGCGGCTTTTCCTTCTGCGATCTTGACCGCAGTCGGCCCCATCGGTCCGTCGAGCAGGCCGGACAGTGATACCAGGACCGCCAGTCCGGATGCCCCGGCGAAATTTCCGAGGTAAACCAGGCACCAGCTTTTCGCCAGTTCGGCCGGCGTAATCAGACGATCGACGGCGGCCATCGTCATGAGCGCATTGCCCGTAAAGAGTTCCGCGCCTGCGACGACCACCAGAATCAATCCAAGAGAGAACGCCACTCCGCCGAGAAACCTGGCCGGTCCGAACGACGCGTCTACGCCGGTCATGACCATCGTGTAGGCCGCTGCTCCGAGGCCTATGAAAATGCCTGCCAGGACAGCGAGCGTGAGCATTTGCGTCATTGGCAGTCGCGCCTTGGATATGCCTGCAGCTTCTACAAGACTGGCTATTTCAGAGGGCTTGTAGGCATCGATGCCTGTGGGATTTACTTCCGCCATAACACCTCCTGCAGGTCAATGATCGGGCATGGAAAAAAGCGCGCCCCTGATGGAATTCCGATGTCCGGACACTGGGTGCTCAGGAAACCAGACTCCGATGGCGCGTGGGTTGACGTGCATCAATCTTTTGTTCTGTCATTGCTCATATAATGAACCCCTGATTCCCATGTGGGACGGGGCGGTATATCCCGCAGGGCCACGCTTGGAATGAGTACGTGATGGCAGTGTGCGATGAATAAGATCCTGGTTCCGGTAGACGGCTCGCAACATGCGTTGAAAGCGCTCCGCATTGCCTGCGATCTTGCCGGGAAGTATGACGGACAGGTGTTGCTCTTGCATGTGCTTGATACGCAGAAGTCATCTCTGGATTTGCTGGAGCTGGACTGTGCCCACGGGTTCACGCAAGCTCTGAGGGAAACGCTGGAACAGGCCACAGGATCACAAAAGCACCCTGTGCCGATGAATGTGCTGAAATCCGCCGGCAACGAGATCCTGGCGCAAGCCGAAAAGAGATGCCGCCACCAGGGTATTGCGGTCAGTTCATTGACACTGGAAACGGGCGACCCGGTCGAAACCATTCTCATGGCATATAAACGAACCGCCGCCAGTACCATTGTCATGGGGTGCAGAGGGTCCGGCGCGGCAGGCGATCCGTCCTTCGGCAGTGTCTCGAGAGCCGTGTTTGAACGTGCGGACTGCACCTGTATCTCGGTGAAGTAAGATCACATCGTAAACGCTCATGCCTTCATCCAAGGCCAGGTCGAGGATAGTTGCACTGCCAACCGCCGGACGCTGCCGCTATCGCATGACGTGCACCGAGCATGGCGCATGGCGTACTACTCTTGCCGCCACCGAACCGAGCAGATAGTCGGAAAACTCCGGCTGATGCGATGCAATGACAATCAGATCAATATCATCCCGTTTCGCAGTTTCGAGGATGTTGTGGTGGGGCGGGCCGACGCTGGTCAATGCTTCAATATTGTCGTTGGCGCCGCTATTTCGGGCCAGTTCTCTCAGTTCCGCTTCGGCACTCGCCTTCGCCTGGTCCGTTGACCCTTCCGGCAGGTGAGCAGACACGATGCCCGGAATATCCGGCATTACATAAAGCAAGGTCAACTTTGCGTCTTTGCCCGCCAGTGCCAAGGCATCGCTGATCATCGGCCCTGCCGTTTCCTTGTGCGCCAGGTCGATCGGAACCAGAATGTTCTTGTACATTGAAGTCTCCATCCCATTATCGCCGATAAGCGGACGTTTGATTTTCCCATTTTGATGTTTCCTGATGGAGAAGCATTGACCTGGGTCAACGCAACGAAACAAAGACACTCAGGGGGCTTCAAACTGCCTGCGCCTTGTGAGACTAAACACCGGAATTTGTGCAAGTACAGCGCCGGCGCAAACCAGCAGTGCGCCCCAGGCCTGCGTCTGCACGAGCGCCCCGCCGGTGGCAACAGCCATCACCATGACGTAAAACGGCACGAGATTGTGATGCATGGTCGTGACCGTCACACCGATGCGGCGCGCGGCGGTAAACCACAGGACCATGGATACGCCAACGGCTATACCGCCGACCCAGGCGATAATGCCAACCGATGTGAGTGAAAACTCATACACCGGTTCTGCATATCCAAGCAGTATCGCCGCGACGGCGAACAGTGCGGAGCCCAGGGCTGCAAATGTCAGGGTGAAGGCTGCCTGTGCCAGTTCAGACATTCCGCTCAGCCGGTGCGTGGTTTCGCGTGTGTACCAGACGAAACAAATTATGGCGGCCAGCAATAAAGGTTCGCCGCCGCGAAAATGAAACGACAGCCAACCCTGATCCGGAGCGAGCGCCGTCAGATAGCCTCCGAACACGGCGAGCACAATGCCGATGCCAATGGGGATGCTCAACTCTTCCCGGCGCTGGAGATACCCCATCACCACGGACATAACCGGCATCATGGAAACGATGATCGCTGCCGTGACCGGGTGGGTGTATTTCTGCCCCCACACAAACAGGACCGTCGAAGCGGTCAAGGCGATGCCGCCCAGAATCCAGACCTGGCGCCATGGTACATTTTGGATATGTCGCGATCTTCCCGTCACCAGGAGCAGAAACAAAAGGCATATGGCAGACGCGCTCAACCGCAGGGGTGTCATCAGTATCGGCTGCCATGTCTGCATGACATGTTCCATAGCGGGAAACTGCGTTGCCCAGAGCATCATGGCAACGAACGCCACGGCATTGCCGACAACCCGCCCCGACATAACAGACATCCAATTCGTTTGAGCGCCCAAAAATTCTGGAGAGATCGAACCTATTATGTTTGGTGCTCAACGCAACAGGAATTGTCGCATTCAACATGGATTGCGGGCGGCATGTACGCCGGCCAAAACGTCTTCAGTCAAGTGGAACGCCGCATTAAATATGCGGCCATCAAAGGCTCGAAATGGGCAGACAAATCTGCTAAAAATGCTCCGTGCAGCAATGAATAATGGACGGAAGAATGAAAAATATCATCAAGTCAGCGACCGTGACTACGCTCTTTGTCCTTGGCATCTCATCGTCAACCTTGACCCTTGCGGACGAAGTGACTGACCCCGATTTGGTCAGACAAGCTCAGGAATTGCTTTACAACCTGAACTACGATATCGGCGAAGTCGACGGTCAACTCAGTGAAAAAACCCGGGGTGCCATTCTGAAATACCAGCAGAATGTAGAGATAAAAGAAACCGGCAGCCTGACAGTAGAGCTTCTGCTCGGGCTCAGGGATGTCAAGGCGCCGGATAAATGGGGCGCGATCAGTGCCGGCCTCGATGGTGGATGGGGCGCCAGCTGGAATTACGGCAAACGCCGTGATGCGGAAGACGAGGCGTCCAAAAACTGCAAGGATAACTCCAAGGTAGAGTGTGGCGTTCTGGCCGTTCACTCCAGCAATTGCATGGCGGCTTATCACTGGAACAGCGAGAAACGCTGGGGATGGCGCATGCGCTCTGGCACGAGCATCGACAAAGCCAAACTGAACGCCCTGGGTGACTGCCACAAGCACCGCGAGGATGACGCAAAGTGCAACCTGATGACGGCAATCTGCGCGGATGGACGGCACGTCAGCGAATAGCCTGCTTTGTACCGCCAGGACTTTAAATGAGTCGCTGGATGAAACAGCGGGATCAACGAACCATACAAGGGACTCCATCATGTCACTGGCAGAAACAGTCGGCTTTCAAACGCAGCCCATCGAACCGCGGTTCGATGATGGACCGGCCCGCTTCAAGATCGGTCTCATTGCACTTTCATCGGACATGGTCACAGAGCGTGATTTCAATTTGATGCTGCCGCCGGGTGACGAGGTTATGTATTATACCTCACGCGTTCACCACTATTCACCTGTGACGGTGGAAAACCTGCGACGCATGGGACCTCAACTGGCGGATGCAGCAGCACAAATACTGCCGACCACGCCGTTTGACGTCATTGCCTACAGCTGCACCTCGGGCACAGTCTCGATCGGTTATGAGGAAGTCGTCCGGCAAATCCGCAAGGGCAGGCCAGGTGTCGAAGTTGTCACGCCGATAACGGCCGCGATTGCGGCGTTCGAGGAACTGGGCATCAAACGCATCACGTTCATGAGCCCATATACTGATGACGTGAACCAGACCATGCTTCCCTTCCTTGAAGAACGCGGCATCGAAATTCTCAATGTCGCAGGGTTCTGTCAGGACGACGACCAGATGATGGCCCGGTTGTCGCCGGACGCCATTCATGACGGCGCCGTTGAAGTGATTCACCCGGATGCGGACGCCATCTTTGTGTCCTGCACCGGCATCCGCACCGTCGAAGCCCTGGACCGCATAGAAGCCTCAACCGGCAAACCCGCCCTGTGCAGCAATCAATGCATGATGTGGCAGTCGTTGCGCTTGGCCGGGTACCGCGAGCCGGTCCACGGGTTCGGACAACTTCTGCGTGAACATCTTTAGGGACCTGGTGCCGGCGGCTGGTGCCTTGTAAAAACTAGCCGGTGTTGACGAGGATCGGTGCCGTCAGCGCCGAGAGCGCCTCAATCTGCGTGCCATCTTCGCCGAAATTTTCAGGAGCAAGCCAGGTTTCAAACGCTGCCTGCAACGCCGGCCATTCAGAATCTATGGCGGCATACCAGGCGGTGTCGCGGTTGCGGCCGTTTACGACCGAGGCCTGCCGGAACACGCCTTCATAGCTCAGTCCAAGTCGCATGGCAGCGTTGCGTGACTTCTTGTTTTGGGCATGGCATTTCCATTCATAGCGCCGGTAGCCCAGTGCAAACGCCCTTTGCATCATCAGGTACATTGCTTCGGTCGCGGCGCGCTTGCGTTGAATAAGCGGCGAATAGTTGATGTGTCCGACTTCAATGGAACCGTTTTGTGGGTCTATGCGGAGATAACTCGCGACGCCCGCGGCTTTTCCGGTTTCCAGATCGACAATGGCGTGAAACATCGGATCGGCATTGAGGCAGGTCGCGCCCATCCACGCGCGGTACTCGTCCAGCGCATCGAACGGGCCATATGGCAGGTAGGCCCAGATGCGGTTCTCGTGGTCGGTCAGATTGGCCGCGTGCAGATCCTCGGCATGACGATCAGGATCGAGCGGTTCCACTCGGCAGTAACGGCCTTGCATGGGCTCGTAGGGCGGCCGCGGAGGGGGCTGCCAGTTCTCTACGGGATAGCCGATCGCCAACCCGAGTTCATTGACGTGTTCGTTCATGGTGTCACCAACTACAATTGTTGCAGGTGGCAACTAACCCATAATCGGTATCCACGAAACAGCCAGTTAGTGGCAATCGGCAGCGACCACTTATGATCGCCACCGGTCCCGGCCCGTTGCAAATAGACAGTGTCAGCGGGAAGTACAAACCCAGCGGCGTACGCTGCAATTTGAAGTGTTGGTATGGCACCGCCTCACTGCGAGACGCTGCGCCTCATCCTTGGAACGGCCCCAGTCAGCGCCCCAGCCGTTACCTCGGCCAACCGCCAGTGCACAGCATGCGTTCTTGCACCAAGTGGCGATCTTGCAGCCACGGCCATGTTGCGCGCATTCGACCATTGCTCTGGCTTCGGCCTCTCCTCTGGTGGGGTAGTCGTACGACCAGCCATGTGAATCCGTGTCCTGCGAATAAGCTATGGCGGCAAAATTATCCGCAGCCTGTGTCGCGGTGTTGCCCGCAACCAGCGCAACGGCAAACATGAAAATTACGAAGGTCGAATGTTGGAACAATTTGAGTTTAGCCCACATAATAGTCATCCATTTTTGAATTCCCCTTTGGCGATCTTAGACGATCAGGAAAACGATTTACAGTCCAACTTGGATCGAATTTGCTCCCATGCGGGGCGGCCGTGCATCGGGACGAACCCAGATGGGATATCCCGCCTCCTGGTTGATGGAATGGCATTGCGGGCACCTGAGGAGTGCGGCGATGCAGGGCAGCGGTGTCGCCGGCGAGACCGTAAGACATTCAGGCGCGATATAGATATGAAGCCGGCATTTGAAACAGCCGATTTCCAGTTTTTTGCCCGTGCCGATCAGATCACCGAGCACGACTGAATTATTTTGCACGGCCGGACCTCACTACCAGGTCCGGTCCCTCCCCCCTCGGGCGGCAACACTCTGCCACACCGGTGACTTCCAGGCCACGTGCAGGTGCGCGCACGGCCGTGCGCAACAATCAGGGATTGTTTCCACAGCCACGTTATTTTTCGGATGTTTGCCGCAGCACAGAAAAATGGCAGGCCCTAGGGGAGTCGAACCCCTCTTTCCAGGTTGAAAACCTGGCGTCCTAACCGATAGACGAAGGGCCCGCAGCGTGTGCAAGCGGGCTCCTTTTAGAGAGGATCGCGGTGAATTGCAAGGCGTCTCGGGGTGCTTGCCGGTGAAAAACAGCGTTTGACACCGATCAGCGGAAAACAGCAGATCACTTTGCGATTACGGCGTCATCGATCATCAACTGTGCGGTTCTTTTTCCACCCCAGTCATTGATGCTGAGACGACCCGCCACGTGCACGGGCTGTTCGCCGGACGACAACAGCAATTCTCCCAGTGGCGCCCCCAGAACCCTGAACGCAATGCCGCTGAGACGTTTGTTTTCGGGCCCCACCAGCGTACAACGGACGTGCTCTTGTCCAGCGAGGTCACTGTAGGCGATGCGGTGGCCCGGGAAGACAAAACGCGGTGTCGGATTGCCCATGCCGAACGGCCCTGCCCTGTCGAGCAGCTCTATCAATTCGATTGTGGCGCCACCAGCGCTCATGGCACCGTCGATGTCCAGTCGGGCGCCTGAAACGGCTGCATCCGTTGCTTCCACCAAACGCTCTTCCATGAAGGCGCGGAAGGCACCGAGGTTCTTCTTGTCCAGGGTAATCCCGGCAGCCATGGCGTGGCCGCCACCTTTGAGCAGATGTTTCAACGTGACGGCATCGCGAATGGCGCCGCCCAGATCGACGCCCGGTATGGAACGCCCAGACCCTTGGCCGGTTCCGCCGGGCTCGAACCCAACAGCAATAGCTGGGCGGCCAAACCGCTCTTTCAGACGGCCCGCAACCAGCCCCAGAACGCCCGGGTGCCATCCCTCCCCGGTAACGATCAATATGGGCGTGTCGGACGCCTCCCCGATGGCTTTTTGACCCTGATCGATGGCCTGATCAAAGACGTCCAGCTCAATCGCCTGGCGCTGTTTGTTGAAGGCTTCAAGTTCCTGGGCAATGCCGGCGGCCCTGGCAGGATCGGCAGTGGTCAAGAGGTCGAGCGCCTTTTCCGAAAAGCCTAACCGTCCGGCGGCGTTGATGCGGGGACCAATGACAAACCCGGCGGCGTGCACATCGGGACGGCGGCGCAGGCCGGCTGCATCGGAAAGCTTCGCAAGACCCCTGTTGTCCCGGCGCGCCATAACCTTGAAACCCTGCCGCACCAGCGCCCTGTTGAGACCGGTCAGCGGCACCACATCGCAAACCGTGGCCAGGGCAACCAGATCAAGCAATCCCAACAAATCCGGCTCGGCGGCCGCGTCATCGTCAAAGTGGCCAATGCTCTTGAGGTGAGCGTGAACCTTTGCCAGAAGGACGAAACACACGCCGGCAGCGCATAGCTGTCCCTGATTTGAGAGATCATCCTGACGGTTTGGATTGATGATGCTGTGTGCTTGGGGCAGCTCCAGGCCGGCCTGGTGATGGTCGACTATGACGACTTCAATACCCAGTGCCTTTGCATGCGACACCGGATCATGCGCGCTGATGCCGCAATCCACTGTTATGGCGAGATCAACACCTTCCGTCTTGAACCGGTCGAGCGTCTTTTCGTTCGGGCCGTATCCCTCGTCAAGACGGTGCGGGATATGGATCAGGAAATCGGCGCCAAGTTGCCCCAGATAGCGATGCAACAGCGCAGAAGAGCTGATGCCATCCACATCATAGTCTCCGATCACGCCAATTTTTTCGCCCGTAACGATGGCCTCGGCTATGCGCTCAGCGCCTTGGTTCAAGTCGCACATGGTTAAGGCCGCGGGCATCAAATCCCTGAGCGTTGGCGACAAGAACGCCTCCACGGCGTCCTGCGCAACGCCGCGCGCCGCCAGCACCCGGCCGAGAATATCCGGCAAATCATATCTCTGGGAGATTGCCTGCGCACCGCGATGATCAATGAGGCGATTGCGCCAGGCCTGCCCGGTGACCGAGCTCGTTACATCGAGGAAGTATTCACTTTCAGGCAAATTTCCGGCCCCGGGTTCCGGCACCCTAGAGCGCTTCATGTTGATACGGAATCGGTTTGACCGGGTTTTCACGTCTGCTGGCGAGGCGCGGTTCACGCCGTGGTCTGGCTGACCAAAAGTGGACCGTAACGCAGTCAGAAGGCGTAAAAACCCGGCCTTCGGTGGTCCAAATCGGCCCGTCGGCCGCGTTGCGCCGCTTGCCCGATGCACCGCATCGCGCTTCGCACCGCGTCTTGCCGAACGAACCGAATTGGACCATCAAACGGTTTCGTATCAACATGAAACGCTCTTGCTCACTGGAATTTGGTGGTGTGCGTGTGTTTGGCCTTGATCCATCTTGTGGTGCCGGTGGAAGACCGCATGACGACGGTCTCGGTGTAAATCGTGTTGCCTCTGGTCTTCACGCCGCTCAGCATGGACCCGTCGGTGACGCCGGTGGCTGCGAACATGACATCGCCGGATGCCATTTCCTGCATGGTATATTTGCGGTCAAAATCTTCGATGCCCATTTTTTTGGCGCGTTCTTTTTGTTCCGCATTGCTGGTCACCAGGCGGCCCTGCATCTGACCGCCGATACACCGCAATGCAGCAGCAGCGAGAACACCCTCAGGTGCGCCGCCGATACCCATGTAAATATCGATACCGGTGTCGTCAGGATCGGTGGTGTTGATGACGCCGGCCACATCGCCATCGCCAATCAGCTGGATCGCAGCACCCGTCGCGCGGACCGCTTCGATCAATGCCCCGTGCCGTGGCCGGTCCAGAATGCAGGCAGTGATTTCCGCCACCGGAACACCTTTGGCCTCGGCAAGCGCGTTTATGTTGTCGGCCGCCGGTGCGTCAAGATCGACAAGGTCTTTGCGGTAGTTTCCACCGATTGCGATCTTGTCCATATAGACATCGGGGGCATGAAGCAGGCTGCCAGCTTCCGCCATGGCGATCACCGCGAGCGCGTTGGGCATGCATTTCGCAGTGATTGTGGTGCCTTCCAGCGGATCGAGCGCGATGTCAACTTTCGGTCCCTTGCCGGTTCCAACGGTTTCCCCAATGTAAAGCATGGGAGCCTCGTCGCGCTCGCCCTCGCCGATGACCACCGTTCCGGCGATATCCAATGCATTCAGCTCGCGGCGCATCGCATCAACGGCGGCCTGATCGGCCGCCTTCTCGTCACCACGTCCTCTTAGCCGCGCTGCAGCAACCGCCGCCCGTTCGGTGACCCGAACAAGTTCAAGCGCCAACTCGCGATCCATAGCGTTTGACTGGCCCGCCATTACTCTCCCCATTCAAATGTATCGTGGCCTTACCGGCGCACTTATAATTCTTCGATCCTGATCATTCGCGGTGCCTGGGTAATATCCCCATCGGCTTCGATGTTTGCCAGGGCATCACGAATGGATTTCTCTAAGGTATCATGGGTGATCAGTACTACCGCACGGGTTTCTTGCGTTGATCCACCCTCACCCGGCTCGATATCCACATCTATTTCACTGCCACGTTGAACAATGCTCTTCAAAGAGATCTTCTGTTCCGCCATGCGCTGTGCAATTGCGGCAAACGCACCGGGCCGGTCCTGCACCTCCAGTGCCACGTAGTAGCCGCCCTGGTGCGCCCGCATACGGGCACGTTTGTAAGGACGCAGCTCACTGCTCGGCTGTCCCAGCGCCGGAAACACGTTGCCACGGGCAATATCGACGATATCGGCAATCACGCTCGACGCGGTCGGGCCTGCGCCTGCGCCCTGGCCCTCTAGCATGATGCTGCCGACAAAATCGCCGCGCGCCACGACCGCATTGAATGCGCCGTCCACCTGAGCGATGGAGGATTGTGCCGGCACCAGGGTTGGATGCACCCGCTGTTCAATGCCTGAATCGGTTTCAAATGCCACGCCGAGCAGCTTGATCCGGTACCCCAACTCACCTGCAATCTGGATATCCTGCGAGGTTACGTTCTCTATGCCTTCGACATAGACGGAACCGAAATCCACTTCCGTGCCAAACGCCAGCGAGGTCAGGATTGCAAGTTTGTGGGCGGTGTCGAAACCACCAATATCAAACGTCGGGTCAGCCTCCGCATAGCCCAGTTCCTGGGCGGCTTTAAGCACTTCTGCAAACCCCCGGCCTTCCTTCTGCATGCTGGTCAGAATATAATTGCAGGTGCCGTTGAGGATACCGAAGATCTTGTCCGCCCGATTGCCGGCGAAACTTTCCCGCATGGTCTTGACGATCGGTATACCGCCTGCGACCGCAGCCTCAAAGCCAAGCGCCACATCCTTTTCTTCCGCCAGCCGCGCCAGGGCTGTGCCGTGATAGGCAAGCATGGCCTTGTTTGCGGTGACCACATGGCGACCGGCGCCGAGTGCTGCCTCCACTGCCGCCTTGGCAGGGCCGTCTTCGCCGCCGATGAGTTCGACCAGAACGTCGATGTCGGCGGCCCAGCCCATCGCCGCGCAATCGTCGAACCATTCATACTGCGAGATGTCGACGCCACGGTCACGCGCACGGGAGCGGGCTGATACGGCTGTCACGACCACGTCGCGGCCGCACCGTTTGCGTAGAATTTCTGCGTTGGCTGTGATCAGTTCCAGCACGCCGGTGCCGACGGTGCCGAGACCGGCGATCCCCAGCTTGAGGGGCTCACTCATGAGCGATGACCTTTATGAGACAGAGTTGCGATTGAATTTCGCGCGCAACCTGCCCGATCCGATGGGGATTTTCAATACGCCACTTTACACCACTTTGGCGCTCTACTCGAAGGAGAATTCCAGCCGGTCGCGATCGGCTCTTCGGCTTGTGCCAAAGACCACGCTCGTGGTGCGCTGTTCAGCGGTAGAGGTCCCAATCCTGTGCGGGTCCACGCCATACCCGCTCAATGCCAATATGGCCCGCTTGGTGTGACCGTTGAGCCGCCTGATGCGATTGATACTGGTGCCGGCGTCGCCGGAGCGCCCGCGCGTTACCGCCCTGACGTGGAGAACGCGTCCGGTTCGAAAATGCTGGGCCGCCAGAGCTTTCAGGACCTCCAGTTCATCGCGATCAAATGCAATGTGGCCGGTGGAGAGTTGCATGCGAACGGGATTGTTCTTCGAGGGCAAAACTTCCTGCACGCTGTCAGTAGAGGCCGAGCGTACTTGTGTTTCCTTGCTCCGGGTTTGCGCCGACAAAAGCTGTTTCTCGACCCGAAGGAGTTCCCGCTTTACCGCATCATCCTGCGAGACCGGCTCTTGTTTCGGACCCTCAACCTGTGGCTGGCTGACCGATCCGGTGATGTCCGCACCGCGAAGCTCGACGGCTTCCCCGGCGGGGCGCGGCAGGGCACTGTTGAAGGTTACAACAAGGCGTGCGTCCTCGCCGATGGTGACAGGCTGGTGACGGGCCGGATGCGATGTCTCAGTTGGAGCTTGCATACTTGCCGTGACGTCGCGTGACTTTCTCAACTCGGCAGCGGAATTTTGAACCCGGGCAGCGTTTGCAGACTTGCCAAACCAATCGAGAAACGCGAACCGGCTTTCCGGTTCAGCCCCGGTGTTGCGCGCGCTGACATCCACCTGCCGAGGTTGGTTCAGGCGAACCGGTCCGGTCGGTTTTGTCGCGACATCGGTTGGGGTGTCCGGTGGTCTGGCGTCCCTGGCCTGCGCCGTTGCAGGCTTCTCGTAGTTTTGAACGCGGTACGCAATGGAACTGCGATCGGCACATCCCGCCGCCAGGAAAAGTGCAAGACCGGACGCCAAGACCGCAAGCGCCTTAAGGCCGGCGGACAGTTTGTCTGCAACGCAGAACAGATCAACTGATACAGAAGAGGTAGAACGCAAAACCATGATACCAACCATTCATCATACGGCCACAGGAATAGGGTACTGTCCCCGAATCGATACCTGCAGTAATCGCCCCTATCACACCGCAAACGCGTTAACTCCGGATTAAGCATGGTGACATGCACCGATCAGCAGGCATGACGGAGCGATATTATTGGTTGATTTAAGTTTCCGATGAGGGACACAATGTCCGCCAGGAGCCCAACAAATGAGCAAATCAGAGCAGCCGGACGACGACGGGTATCACATTTCGGATCCGAGCGAATTCGCCAGCAACATGGCAAAAGTGGCGGAACAGACCGCCAAAATCTTCTCCGCTTTCGCGGCGCCGGCCGATTCGGATAAAGCCCAGCAAACGCGCGCCGAAGAACTCGGAAATGTCGCCAAGACCCTCGGCGATATCGCGCAGGACTACGTGTCGAATCCGGAGCAGTTCTTCAATGCCCAGATGCAGCTTTGGCGTCAGCACACCGACCTGTGGCAAAACACCTGGAAACGCGTTCTGGGCGAAGAGGTTGACCCGGTCATTGAGCCCGAGCGCGGCGACAAGCGATTTCGCGACAAGGACTGGGAGGAGAACCAGGTCTTTGATTTTCTCAAACAGTCATACCTGATTACGGCGAAATGGGCGCAGGACACGGTCGAAGGCGCCGAGGACGTCGATGCGCACACGCGCAAAAAAGCGAACTTCTATGTGGAACAGATCGCAAACGCTCTTTCTCCGTCCAATTTCGTGCTGACCAACCCGACCGTGCTGCGTGAAACCATGAGTTCCAACGCGGAGAACCTTGTTAAGGGGCTTGAAAACCTTGCAGACGATATGGAAAGCAGCGGCGGCGAACTGCGGATCAGCCAAACCGACCTCAGCGCTTTCGAAGTGGGCAAGAACATCGCGGTAACGCCCGGCAAGGTGGTTTATCAGGGCGAACTGTTTCAACTGCTGCAGTACGAACCGACGACCGAAAAGGTCTACAAGCGGCCGCTGCTCATTATTCCGCCATGGATCAACAAGTATTACATTCTAGATCTCAACGAGCAGAAATCCTTCATCCGGTGGACGGTCGCCCAGGGCTACACGGTGTTCGTGGTGTCGTGGGTCAACCCGGATGAAGCGTTGGCGGCGAAAAGTTTTGCCGACTACATGACCGGCGGAATACTGGAAGCCGTGAGCGCGGTCACCAAGGCCACAGGCGAGAAAAACATCAATGCGATCGGCTACTGCATCGGCGGCACACTGCTCAGTTCGACGCTGGGTTACATGGCGGCGAAAGGCGACAAACGGATCAACTCCGCCACACTGTTTACGACCCAGGTCGATTTCGAGAATGCCGGAGACCTGAAGATTTTTGTCGATGAAGAACAGCTCGAAACGCTCGATCGCAAGATGGCCGAGAAAGGTTATCTGGAAGGCAAGAGCATGGCGTCGACCTTCAACTTCCTTCGCTCCAACGATCTGATCTGGTCATACGTGGTCAACAACTATCTCCTGGGCAAGGAACCTTTCCCGTTCGACCTGTTGTTCTGGAACTCCGATTCGACGCGCATGCCGGCGGCAACACACAGCTTTTATTTGCGCGAATGCTACCTCAACAACAGTCTTTCCAAGGGCGACATGGTGCTGGACGGGGTCAAGATCGACCTCTCGAAGTCCAAGGTCCCGATCTACAACCTGGCTGCCCGGGAGGATCATATCGCACCGCTGCCCTCTGCCTTCCTGGTGGGCAAGTTTCTCGGCGGAGAGACACGGCTGGTGGTGGCAGGCTCCGGCCATATCGCCGGCGTCGTCAATCCGCCGTCAATGGGCAAGTATCAATACTGGCTCAATGAAAAGGGCGCGGACACGGTTGAGGAGTGGCTCGACGGTGCAGAAGAACATGCCGGATCCTGGTGGCCCGACTGGGACAAGTGGCTCGCGGAACGCTCAGGCAAGAAGGTTGCGGCCCGGATCCCGGGAGACGGTGAGCTTCCCATCATCGAAGATGCACCGGGCTCTTACGTCAAGAACCGCGCCTGAATGTTGTGACCTTACGGGAACATCGGCTGTTGCAGCAGACCGGTGGTCTCGGGCAATCCGAACATGACATTCATGTTCTGCAGTGCCTGACCGCTCGATCCCTTGACCAGATTGTCGATCGTCGACACCAGGATGACCCGGTCCGGCACGCGATCTTCATAGACCCCCAGGACGCAGTAGTTGGAACCGCGCACCTGCTGGGTTGCCGGCACTGCGCCGTCCGTGAGACGGACAAAGGGCTCGCCGGCATACGCATCCGCAAGACACGCGCGCACCGTATCAGCGGAGCCGCCGGGTGGCAGGTCGGCGTAAACCGTGAGCAGCTCGCCGCGGCTCATGGGGATCAGGTGCGGCGTGAAGGTGACCGCAACATCGCTTCCCGCGGCAACTGATATTTCCTGCTCGATCTCAGGTGCATGGCGATGGCTGGAAATACCGTAGGGTGACAGGCCTTCGCCCGCTTCGGAAAACAAAGAGCCCTGCTTGAGCCCCCTGCCGGCGCCGGTTACCCCGGACTTGGCATCAATCACAAGTCTTTCGGCAGATATGACGCCGGCCCTGACAAGGGGCAGAAGAAGCAGGAGCGCGGCTGTTGGATAACACCCCGGACATGCCACTAGGCGTGCATCGGCGATCTGGTTGCGGTAATGCTCGGTGAGCCCGTAGACCGCGCTCTCCTGCAGGTCAGGCGCGCGATGTTCATGACCATACCACTCGGCATAGGTATCGACATTCCGCAATCTGAAGTCCGCCGACATGTCCACGATACGGACGCTGTCCGGCAGGCCCGCGATGATTTCCTGCGTGGTGCCATGCGGCAGACCGCAGAACACCACATCAAGTCCGCTCCAGTCTGTATCCTCGACTTTTTCGAGGCGCGGCAGCTCAAGACCGGACAGGTGGGGGAACACCTCGCCCATGGACTTGCCGGCATGCGAATTGGCCGTGAGTACAGAGAACTCAACATTGGGATGGCAGGCCCCCAGGCGCAC